>JBEKTJ010000109.1:0-21874 GCA_049516155.1 Bryobacteraceae bacterium | reverse complement strand
GTGAAGTTTTCGTATTCGTCGGGGCCATCGGCCGTTAGAGAATGTGGGGGAATCGAGATGATGACGTCCGGCTTGCCAATCCTCCAATCGGTCGAGAACACCGGCGCCGCGGGTAGCCGGTGCGGGTCACCCTCTTTGGAACCTTGATCGACCCAGGCCTTGATGGTCGCGATTTCCGCGTCGCTGAGGCTCCAGTCGTTGGACCATTTGCCGTAGCGCGGATCGGCTTTCCAGGGCGGCATCTGCCGCGTCAACACCGCCTCGCGAATGGCGGCGGCCCAAGGGCGCGTTTGACGATAGGTCAGCAGCGTCATGGGGGCAATGTCGTCCGGATGATGGCACGTTGCGCAGTGTTTATAAAGGATAGGAGCTACATCGGCGCTATAGGTGATTTCGGCGCCGAGAGGCGGGAGTGCGGCAAGTAACAAAGCGGCAATGGCCAATGCTGACAGCTTCACGAATCGCCTCCGGATTGGTAGGCACGGGCAGATTCGAACTGCCGACCTGTCGCTTAGGAGGCGACCGCTCTATCCATCTGAGCTACGTGCCCGCAATTCAATCATTATAGCGCTTCAAGCCTTTTTGCCCGATGTCGGTACGGTAGTGCATTTCGTCAAAATGGATGAGTCGCGCCGCGGCATACGCATGGTCGATAGCAGCCGCCAGGTCCGCACCGGAGGCGGTGACGCCGAGGACGCGCCCGCCCGCGGTTTCAAGTCCGGTGGCGGCTTGGCGTGTGCCCGCGTGGAAGACAGCGGCGCCGAGGGCTTCAGCAGCTTCGATCCCATGGATCGGCTTACCCGTTGCGAATGCGCCCGGATAGCCGCCGGACGCCAGCACCACGCAGACCGACGGGCCGGGCGTCCATGCCATGGGCGTGCCGGGCAGCGCACCGCGCGCGGCGGCGAACAGCAGTGGCGCAAGGTCCGTCCGCATGCGGTGCATGATGGGCTGTGTTTCGGGGTCGCCTAGGCGGACGTTGAATTCCAGCACTTTTGGCCCAGCGCTGGTCATCATCAATCCGGCGTAGAGGAAGCCGGTGAAACCAGTGGCGTGGATGGTGGGCTGGATGATGCGATCCAAGATGGCCCCGCTTTCGGCCGCAGTTAGGATGCGCGAATCGCAGTACGCCCCCATGCCGCCTGTCTTGGGACCGGCATCGCCATCGAAGACGGACTTGTGATCCTGCGTGGGTTCCAACGGAACCACGTTGCGACCGTCGCTCATGACTATGTAGCTGATCTCTTCTCCGGCGAGGAATTCTTCGATTACGAAGGGCGGTTTCAGAGATGCCAGAGCGGCCTCCGCCACGGCACGATCCTCGGCGACGACCACGCCTTTGCCCGCGGCCAGGCCATCGGCTTTGACCACGACGGGGTAGCCGAAGCGATCCAACGCGCTGAGGGCCTCGGCGACGTTCGGTGCTGCCGCGAAGGCGGCGGTGGGGATGTTACTTTGTTGCAAGAAGTTCTTTGCGAATATTTTGCTGCCCTCGAGCCGCGCGGCGGCGGCGGTGGGACCGAAGATCGCGCGGCCTCGTGCGCGAAACGCGTCGACCACCCCTTCCACCAGCGGCGCTTCCGGACCCACCACGGTCAGATCGGCATCCACCGATTCTGCGACAGCCAGGTAAGCGTCCGGCGACCCGTCGCCCGCGGGCACACACGCAGCAATATGCGCGATGCCAGGATTGCCAGGCGCCGCGAAGACCCTTTCTACCTCCGGGCTTTGCGCCAAACGCCATGCTAAGGCGTGCTCGCGTCCGCCAGCGCCGATAATCAGGACCTTCATAGCCGATACAATGATATCAATGCACGAGATGTACGATGTTGTCGTAATCGGGGCCGGACACGCGGGATGCGAGGCGGCGCGCGCATGTGCCCGGATGGGGCTGCGGACGGCGATGGTCACCATGAATCTCGACCTGATCGCGCAGATGTCGTGCAACCCCGCCATAGGCGGCATTGCCAAGGGGCACCTGGTACGCGAGATCGACGCCTTGGGCGGAGTGATGGGCGAGGTCACCGATGCAGTGGGGATTCAGTTCCGCCTGCTCAATACTAGCCGTGGGCCGGCGGTGTGGTCGCCGCGCGCACAGTGCGACAAGAAGATGTACAGGATGCGCATGCGCGAAGTGCTGGAGCGCGAGCCGAACCTGCGCATCAAGCAGGCGGAGGTTGCGGCGCTGGAGATCGAGGATGCCGGCGGAGGGCGCCGGGCGACCGGTGTACGGCTGCGTGACGGGCGCAGCATCGGTGCGGGCGCGATCATCGTTACAACAGGGACATTCTTGAACGGGCTGGCCCACGTGGGCGAGATGCAATATAGTTGCGGACGCAATGGCGAAGCCCCGTCGCAGCTTCTTGGGGAGCAATTGCGAAACCTGGGTCTGCCGTGGACGCGTCTGAAAACGGGAACGCCGCCCCGGCTGGACGGCCGCACTATCGACTGGAGCCGCTTTGAGCCGCAGGCGGGCGATGCGGAGCCTACCCCGTTTTCGTTTCTGACCGATAAGATCGACCGGCCCCAGGTGCAGTGCCACATTGCGTATACCACCGAGGAAACGCATCGCATCCTGCGCGAGGCTATTCCGCGGTCACCGCTGTACAGCGGTCAAATCGAAGGGGTGGGTCCGCGCTATTGCCCGTCGATCGAAGACAAGGTCGTGAAGTTTCCGGACAAGCTGCGGCACCAGATATTCCTCGAGCCGGAAGGCCTCGACACCAACGAAGTCTACGTGAACGGGATGTCCACCAGCATGCCGATCGACGTGCAGGCGGCCATGGTGGCGTCTGTGCCGGGGTTGGAGCAGGCGGAGATGATCCGGCCCGGCTACGCGATTGAATACGATGCGATCGATCCGCGAGAGCTGAGCCATACGCTGGAGGTGAAATCGATCCGGGGATTGTATTTGGCCGGGCAAATTAACGGCACGTCGGGGTACGAAGAGGCGGGATGCCAGGGTTTGGTTGCCGGGATCAATGCGGCCTGCTCTCTGCGCGGGATGCCGCCGGTCGTCATCGGACGCGTTGAGGGCTACACGGGAATCCTGGTGGACGACTTGATTACGAAGGGCGCCGACGAGCCGTACCGTATGTTTACCTCGCGGGCGGAGTTCCGGCTACACCTACGCATCGATAATGCAGATGAGCGGTTGACCCCAATTGGCCGGCGCGTGGGCCTGGTTACGGACGAGCGGTGGAACTTATTCTCGTGCAAGCAGGTTCAGAAGGAGCGCCTTACGACGGCGCTGGGGCAGCATCGGTACGGGCAGTGGCTTAAGCGGCCAGAAGCTTCCATTCGCGAAATCGGCGCTTGGGTGCGCGAGACTCTGGGCGAGGAGGCTGTACGCGGGCTGCTTACCACGGTCGAAACGGAAATCAAATATAACGGCTATATTGCGCAACAGAAACGGCAGATCGAGCGGATGAAGGATTCCGAGCGTCGGGCGATTCCAGGGGCGTTTGGATTTGGCGGGATACCGGGTTTATCGCGCGAAATTTGCGAGAAGCTGGAGCGCGTTCGCCCCGAGACCCTGGGCCAAGCGGCGCGTATTCCCGGCGTGACACCGGCGGCCGTAGCCATTCTGGATGTCTATCTGAGCATGGGTCATGTTCGCTAAGCTGCTGCGGTCGAAGCTGGCGGGAATCTGCGAGTTGTCCGAACCGCAGATCGCGCGGCTGCACCAGCACTACGATCTGCTCACTCGTTGGAACGAGGTGCTAAGCCTGAGTAGCGTGCGGACTCTTGAGGAAGCGGTTGAACGGCACTATTGTGAGTCCGTATTCGCGGCCGTCCACCTGCCCGAGGGAACAGCTTCCATTGGCGATATCGGGTCGGGGGCAGGCTTCCCGGGAATCCCCCTGGCGATTGTGCGCCCGCACTTTCAGGTCGTGCTTATCGAGTCGCACCGGCGGAAGGCGGTCTTTCTCAAGGAGGCATCGCGGGACTTGGCGAATGTGCGGGTGTTAGCCAGGCGAGCGGAGGACATTGCCGAGTGCTTCGACTGGGTTGTTTCCCGCGGGGTGCGGTATTCGGATATTCGTGGGAGCCTAAAGAAGCTTGGGAGAAATGCCGAACTATTAACTGGCGACGTGCAGCCTTCGGACCTCTCTGGGTTTGAATGGCGGAAACCGATCCAGCTTCCTTGGGGTGACCGCCGGTACTTGTGGATAGGAAGCAATGATGTTTCACGTGAAACCGAACGCGCCAACTGTTTCACGTGAAACGGAGTATCCCAACTGGGCAATGTTTCTACAGGTCCCAATCGTGGTAGCATGACCGCTTGGGCAAGATCCTCGCCATCACGAATCAGAAAGGGGGCGTCGGGAAAACTACCACCGCCATTAATGTGGCTGCCGCCCTTGCTGCCAACGATCTCCGCGTTCTCGTCATTGACTCGGACCCCCAAGGTAACGCGACAACCGGGATCGGCGCTAGAAAAGACCCCGACCGTCCAAGCCTGTACCACGTCCTGTTGGGGTCGGCCGAGATTGCCGACGCTATCGTCCACACGGGATTCGAGGGGCTGGACTTGGTTCCCGGAGACAAGAATCTAGTGGGCGCCAACCTGGAATTGGTGGATACACCGCGCCGCGAATTTCGCCTCCATGACAAGCTAACTCCAGCTCGCGCCGGATACGATTTCATTCTAATCGACTGCCCGCCAGCCCTCGATTTGCTAACGCTGAACGCCCTGATAGCCGCCGACTCCGTCCTCGTTCCAATCCAGTGCGAGTTCTTCGCTCTGGAGGGCATCTCTGAGCTCATGGATACCATCCAGCGTATTCGCGATTCTTTCGACCACCCTCTCGAGGTCGAAGGCATTCTGCTGACCATGTTCGACGACCGCACCAATCTAACCCGCCAGGTAGCCAACGATCTCAGAGACTTCTTCCGCGAACAAGTATTCGAAACCGTAATTCCCCGCAGCATTCGTCTAGCTGAAGCGCCAAGTCATGGCCAGACGATATTGGCCTACGATGTGCGCTCCCGCGGTGCCGAGAGCTACATCCGTCTCGCCAAGGAGATCCTGGAGAATGAACAAAAACGTGGACACTCCGCGCAGAGCGCTCGGTAAGGGGCTGAGCGCGCTGCTGCCGACACGGCCCACGGCGCAACCTTCAATCGAAGCAACTCATCTCGGGGACGAAGTCGCGCAAATCCCCCTCGACCAGATCGAACCCAATCCACTACAGCCGAGGCGCGTCTTCCAGGATGATCGCCTTGAGGAGTTGGCGCAGTCCATTCGCGCTAACGGCATCATCCAACCTTTGGTCGTCCGCCGACGGGCTGAAAAATATCAACTCGTTGCCGGTGAGCGCCGCTGGCGCGCCGCCAAGATCGCTGGCGTGGCCAAAGTGCCGGCAATCATCCAAGAAATCCCCGACGAGAGGTTGCTGGAGATCACACTGATCGAGAATATTCAGCGGGAAGATCTCAACGCAATCGAAACCGCACAGGCGTTCGACCGGCTCTGCCGGGAATTGCATCTGAATCACGACGAAGTGGGTCGCCGCACCGGCAAGGACAGATCCACCATTGCAAACCTGATCCGTCTGCTGCAACTTCCGCCGGACCTGCAGCAATTGATTGCCGAAAGGCGCTTGTCAATCGGCCACGCGCGCTGTCTGCTCACATTGCCGACGGCCGAACTGCAAAGGGAAGTGGCCGAGAAGTCCGTGGCCCAAGGCTGGTCGGTGCGACAGGTCGAACGGCTGACCCAAAAGATGATGGAAGACCGCAAACCCAAGGCGGTCGATGAGGTCCAATCGGATCCCAACGTCAAGGCAGCCATCGAAGAGCTGGAAAGGGTGCTCGGAACAAAGGTTCGAATAATTGAACGGGCTCGCCAGAAGGGGCGTATTGAAATCGAATATTACTCCTCGGATGACCTTGATCGAATCTACTCGGCAATCGTTGGCGAACAAAAGTAACTATTTTAGAATCTTTAATATAGAAGACAATTCGGTGCGGATGCCCACTAGCGGATCGGGTCGGAACAAGTCCCCCTGCTTGCCATCGGGCGCCGGGGGCCGGTTCGCCTTCGAGTCATTGAGGAGGGATTGGCGTGCCCCTTGGATGGTGTACCGCTTTTCGTACAACAAATGCTTGATTTTTAGCAGGAGTTCGACATCCTTGCGCCGGTACAAGCGGTGCCCAGTCCCGGACTTTTTGGGCGCCAAGCTGGGAAATTCAGTCTCCCAGTAGCGCAGTACGTATGGTTCGACTGCCAGCAAGCCAGCCACTTCGCCGATCCTAAAGTACAACTTGTCCGGTATCTCGGGGGTCGCGCTGGCTACTTCCGGATCTGTCATCGGCCTTCCGTCATCCTACCCTAACTGCGCCTACATTGTCACGAAGCTGCCCCCCGTTGGAGGTTTAGTAACTTCTTGGTACCATCAATGAAGGCGCTAACCGGGCCCTTAGCTCAGCGGTTAGAGCAGCGGACTCATAATCCGTTGGTCGTAGGTTCAAATCCTACAGGGCCCACCATCACAATGGCCGCTATTGCGATGCCAACGTGCCCGTCAACCAGCCGCGTGGCTAACCGGGCCACAACAGCCGCAACCCGCCGTTCCAAGCGCAGCGCCAGCCAACAGCGACGGGTACGAACCAGTAGCGTCAAAGGCCTTCCCCACACAGACCGGACCAATGGCGTACTCAGCAAACCGAAGTAACGCGTCAGTGGGTAAGGCGTCAGAAGAGAGCGGTCACGAGATGCACCAGCGCGCCGATCACAACGTACAGATATGCAGATATTCGGACCTGTTATCCTGTAGTATGCGGATCATTGTCCGCATACCGTCGCCAGCAAGGTGCGGGAGAAGCTCCCAGAGGCGCCTTTGGTTTTCTGGTTCGGTTTGTGATCTCCCGACGGATCTTCGCCTGGTTCTCAACGATCCGGAAGAGTCACCGCCAGAAGGAGCCAGCGTCCCGCAGTACGACTCCTCGGTATGTGCCTGAATCGGACTATCCCATGGCTGTCCCGTTAGGTCCGGGCATTGCGCCAGAGCGATTTGCCAACGCGTCATGGAATCAGGACACGCCGGAGGTCCCAAATTGTTTCCTGGGCGGAAGAGCAGCCGCCAGAAGGCTTCGCGTTATACTGTAGCTGCGGGAGGCATACATGGGAAAAAGAAGCGACCGCGGGCTGGCTGGCAGAAGAGCTTTCCTGAAGCTGGGCGGGGCCGCCGCCGCCGGATTGATGGGCCGCGAAACGGCCGGCGCACTTCCCGCGCCGCAGAGCGCGACTGCCGCGCACACCATGCCGATGCGCAACCTGGGGAACACCGGGTATAAGGCGGGGATCTTCAGCTTGGGCGGACAAGCAGCGCTGGAACGCGCGCACAATGAAGCTGTGGCCGTGCCGATGGTGGAGCGGGCGCTCGATCTGGGTGTGAATTACATCGACACCTCGTCGATTTACGGCGGACCGGAGCGCTGGAGTGAGCGCTATATCGGCACGGTGATGAAGCGGCGCCGCGCGCAGGCATTCCTGGCCAGCAAGACCAAGGAACGCACGCGCGATGGGTCCCTGCGCATGATCGAGACATCCTTGAAGCTGTTGCAGACGGACCACCTGGATCTTTGGCAGTTGCACGACATCGGCCTGCTTGAGGACGTGGACGCAGTGTTCGCCAAGGGCGGCGCTATGGAGGCCCTGCGGGAAGCGCAGGAACAAAAGATAGTGCGCTACCTGGGCCTCACCGGCCACTTCCGCCCCGAGCCGTTGATGGAGGCTATCCGCCGCCATCCGTTCGACACGATTTTGATGGCCCTGAACGCAGCCGACCGGCACCACTACAGTTTTATGGAACAGCTTCTGCCCCTGGCGGTGGAGAAGCAGATGGGGATCGTCGGCATGAAGGTGCCTGGACGCGGCCGGCTGCTGGCCAGTTGGACACCGCCGCCGCTGGAGCGGCAACAGCACTCGTGGGAAGGCGCGGTAATCGCCACCACGCCGGGGCCGCTGAGCATGCGTGAAGCGTTATATTACTCGCTCTCGCATCCTATAAGCACGGTGATCGTCGGGTGCGATTCGATCGCCCAACTGGAAGAAAACGTTCAACTGGCGCGCGAGTTTACGCCTCTCAGCGAGCGCCAGATGGCCTCGCTCGCCGCCCGTTCTGAGCCGGTTTCCAAGCAAGCGCTATTCTTTCGGTTTGTCGGCCGCGCGTAGGTGGGCTGCGCTACGGCGCCGTCTGTGGATTCCACGGAACGAACCGCCGTTCCCATTCGTATATGTGTACCATGACCAAACCAGATCGAACGGATCCGGTGCGGGTGTATGGCAAGGACTCAGGAATTTTCAACATGAAAAACTCGGTTCGGAAGCCGCTCCGGCTATGGCCGGGGGTCGTCATCGTGATCCTGCAGTTGCTGCTTCGTTATGCCGTCCCGGCGGTGGCGCCCGATGCAATGGTGATCGGGGTGTTGGCGGGCCCCGTCGCCGGCTTGGCTATCATCCTGTGGTGGGTGTTCTTCAGCCGTGCGGCTTGGTCTGAGCGCTTGGGCGCCGTGGGCCTGATGATCGTCGCGATGTGGGCTACGAAGCGCATCGTCGACGTTTCCATTGCGACTGGGGCGATGGGGATGTTGTTCCCCATGTTGGCGATCCCTACCCTGGGCCTTGCCTTTGTGGTGTGGGCGGTGGCCACGCGCCAGCTACCGGATCGAATTAGGCGAGTCTCGATGGTGGCGACCATCCTGCTGGCGTGTGGAGGGTGGGCGCTGGCGAGGACCGGTGGATTCACCGCCAGCTTCCATAACGATTTGCATTGGCGGTGGGCCAAGACTCCCGAGGAACGGCTCGTGGAGCAGTCCCGCAACGCGGCGGCGGCACTTCCTCCGGCTCCGGCCGCAGCGGTAACTCCGGAGAAACTGCCGCTGGTTCCGGCAGCCGCGCCGACTCTGGAGAAACGGCTGGTGGCCCGATCGGCGAGCGAGCCGGTCGTACTTCCGCCCGCTCCCGCGGGGAGGGAGACGCAGCCCGATTGGCCCGGCTTTCGCGGACCTCATCGCAACGACAACGTGACCGGCGTGCGCATCAAGACCGACTGGACTACATCCCCGCCGGTCCCCATATGGCGCCGGCCGATCGGACCGGGCTGGTCATCCTTCGCGGTGCGCGACGGCCTCATCTACACCCAAGAGCAACGCGGTCCCGATGAGGTGGTTGCCTGTTACAAACTGACCACCGGCGATCCGGTGTGGGCGCACCGCGACCCCACCCGGTTCTGGGAGTCGAACGGAGGCCCCGGCCCGCGCGGGACGCCGACAATCGGCGATGGCCACGTCTATACATTTGGGGCCACTGGAATTCTGAACGCCCTGAATGCCGGCGATGGCGCTGTCGTATGGTCGCGCAATGCCGCGACCGACACCGGCACAAAAACTCCGCAATGGGGCTTCGCGAGCTCGCCGTTGGTGGTTGACAATATAGTCGTCGTCGGCATCGCCGGCCAACTGGCCGCTTACGATCGCGCCACCGGCGCCCGGCTATGGTCCGGTCCGGCCCACGGCGTGAGTTACAGTTCGCCCCAGCTATTTACCGTCGACGGCGTGGCTCAGATTCTGCTGTTGAGCGAGGCCGGCCTTACCAGCGTCGCGCTTTCCAATGGCGCATTGCTGTGGGAGTATGCATGGCCTGGCTACCCCATCGTGCAGCCGGCTATCACCACGGACGGCGACATTCTGATCAGCGTCAGCGACAGCAGCGGCACGCGGCGGTTGGCGGTTGCGCATGGACCCGCGGGATGGAACGCTACTGAACGTTGGACCTCGAAGGGCCTGAAGCCCTACTTCAACGACTTCGTGGTTCACAATGGCTATGCCTTCGGCTTCGACGGCAGCATACTGGCATGCATCGACCTGAAGGACGGGTCGCGCAAGTGGAAGGGCGGACGCTACGGCAATGGCCAGCTCGTTCTGCTTTCCGATCAGGACCTGCTGTTAGTGTCGTCGGAAGAGGGTGAGCTGGCCTTGGTCGGGGCGAAGCCGGATCAATTCACGGAGCTCGCGCGGTTCCCGGCGCTTGACGGCAAGACTTGGAATCATCAGGTGCTGGCAGGCGACGTCCTGCTGGTCCGCAACGGCCAGGAAATGGCCGCATTCCGGCTGTCCCTGGCGGGCATCTGACTACCCCGTGCATGGCAGTCGCGCGTGCGGGCTGCTGCAGCTAGCCGCTACTCGGGCGCGCCACCCATCTCATTGGGCGGCGTCTTCAATTCATATTCCTTCGGAGGTTCCGCTCCCATCAGATAACGCACGAAATAGTCCCACCGTCGCCGCACCATATACGGCTCACTGCCGAATCCGTGGTGGCGGTTGGGCAGCAGCAAGAGGTCGAAATCTTTGTTGGCCTTTATCAGCTCATTCACCACCAGCAGGGTATTGTACGGCGGCACGTTGGTATCCATTGTGCCGTGCGCAAGCAGCAGATGGCCCTTCAGGTTCTTGGCGAGATTCTGATTGGCCTGATCGTCGTAATTCGTGCCGTCGCCCGATTTCCGTAGCAAGCCCTGGTACCGTTCCCCCCAGTCGTCCTCGTACTCGCGGTTGTCGTGGTTGCCGGCCTCCGAGATCCCCACTTTGAAGAAGTCCGGATAGCGGAACATGGCATCCGCCGCCGCATAACCGCCGCCAGAGTGTCCCCAGATGCCAGGCCGCTCGATATCGATCCAGGGAAATTGCCGCGCCAGTTGCTGCATGCCACCCACTTGGTCTGGCAGCGTATTGTCCCCCATATTGCCGTAATAGGCGTCGTGGAAAGTCTTCGAGCGTTGCGGATTCCCCATACCGTCGATCATGACCACGACGAATCCCAGTTCGGCCAGCGCTTGCGCGTCGCCGCGCGCCGCCGCGAACGACCGGCCGCCCATACTGCCGCCTTGCGGACCGGGATAGATGTAGTTGACGATGGGATACTTCTTCGCTCGGTCGAGGTCAGTAGGGCTGAACAGCAAGCCGTACAGATTGGTCACGCCGTCGCGCGCCTTCACCGTGATCGGCTGCGGCGGCTTCCATCCCGCCGCCTCCAGCTTTGAGATGTCCGTCTTCTCGATCGTTGCCAAGAGCTTCCCGTTGGCATCGCGCAAGACGCTGATGGGTGGCACATCCGGCTTCGAGTAGTTGTCCACAAAAAGACGGCCCGAAGGTGAGAAGGTGACTTCGTGGTTGGCATCCTCGGGTGTCAGCAGTGTGAGTCCGCTGCCATCGAAACCGATGCGGTACAAGTGATCGAAATAAGGGTCGCGCCCTTTCTCCCGCCCATCAGCCAGGAAGTAAAGCGTGCGCGCCTTCTCATCCACCCGCAACAACTCCGTCACTACGAAGTCGCCGGAGGTGATCTGGTTCTTGAGCTTGCCGGTACCCAGGTCATAGAGATAAAGGTGGCCCCAATTACTGCGCTCCGAGTACCAGATAATTTCGTTGGACGCAGGCAGGTATCGCCAATTCGCCGTTCCCTGGCCGGATTCATATTGCGTCGCGGCGTGCTCTTCCATCACGTCGCGCACTGTGCCGTCCGCCGCGTTGGCGATGCGCAGCGTTTCCTGCCTGTGGTCGCGCGAGGTGGAAACGAACGCCAATTGTTTGGAATCCGAACTCCATTCCACGTCCACCCATTCGCTGCTGAAACCGCAGACGATGTGGTCGCACAGCGTGGACCGGTGCTGGTCGGGCGGCATCTGCAAAGGGATGACTCGCTGCGCGTCCACGTCGACGATCACCCGCCGGATCATGGCCACGGTTTCGTCACCCGGCAGCGGGTACTTCCACGCGTGCAGCACGGGATGCCCCAGCCTGGTCTCCACCAGGTACATTTCGCCGACGTTGCGTTGATCCTGCTGAAAAGTGGCGATCTTCTTCGAATCGGGCGACCATACCAAAATCGCCCGGTCGCTTTTCACCCACCCAGCATTATCCAGCGCGTAGGAGTTGTCCTTGACGCCGTCGGTAGTAAGCTGGGTTTCCTTGCCGCTGGCGAGATCCCGCACCCACAGATTGTATTGGCGGATGAAGGCCGTCCTCGTCTTATCCGGCGAAGGCGCATCGTTACGGAAACGGCCGCCTGCGGAGCCGCCGGCCGGCTCTACCGAACACTGGCTACCCTCGCGGTCGCATCGGAAGCGCCGTCCGCCCGCGCGGAATGAAACCGATTTCCCGTCCGCCGATACCTCGATTGCGTTGAACGGCAGCTTGTTCGTATCGTACTTTCTCCCGGCCGCTATCGAGAGTGCGGCGGCGAGCTTGGCATGATCGAAAGCCGGCTCTTTAGTGAGTTTGGCGGGGTCGAAGAGCACGAAGCGGACGGCATCAGCGCCGCTGTCACGGTACCACAGGAGTTCGCCATCCGTCCACGCCGGATGCACCGCGTGAAACACGAGAGGGTTGGTGTTGTACCCCATGAACTTCTCGGCCCGGGCGTAGTCGGCGGCGGTCAGCGCGGCGGACGGCTGTGCCGCGGAGTCGAGCGCAAGGGCCAGAGAAATAGTCAGCAGCGGCAGGCAGCGAACCCAGTGAGGCATTCGCCGATTATAATCCCGGTAGCGGGTATTACTGCCACCGTTTCGACCCCATCAGGTCGAAATGGCGATCATAGGTCCACACTGCCAAACTCAGCCGCTCCCCCACGGCGGCCGCTACGGCGTCGAACATCGTGAGCGGCTGGTCCGTGTAGGCGATGATTAGGCTCGATGCTTGAATGTAATCGCCGGGCTCCGGATTGATCATGGCGGAGCCATCCAAGATCTCTTGAAGCCAGGCGTGTGCATAGGCCGTGCCGAGGCGCCGAAGAATCAACGTGTAGGATTCCGCGAGGGTCAAATATGTGATGGCCACGAAGCCGCCGGCCGCAGTCAGCCGCGCAAGCTGTTCCCTTGCTTGAAGATGATATTGGTCCGAGGGGTCGGCCAGTGCGTAAAGCGGGCCGGTATCGGCAAGAACGGGCTTAGGCATCCGCAGCAAAATACTGGTCATGCCGCTGGCTTATATCGGACTTTCCGCCGCCTTTACTTGCCGGCGTTATGCGAAGGGGACGCGCCGGTGCCGCCGCGCCCCGGCGGGCGAGGTATTCCCGAAGTGCGGCCTGGACCAAACCTGTAAAGGTAGGGGCGGCTTCCAGTCGGCTGGTATACGACTGGAGCGCTTCTTCCAGATCCCCGGTGATTGTGATGGTTGCTCGCTTCATATAGTTATTGTATCACCGATTGGTGAAATCGGTGTGTCTCATTTTTCAAGGTGCTTTCTTGGGCGCGGGAGCCGTTGCACGCTTCTTCGTTGAAGTCGGCGACTCCTTCAACAAGAGCTCGATCTGCTCTCGCATGTGCTTGTCCTGATCCGCAGCGAAGAATGGATCGTCGCCCCCATACTGCGCCCGGATAGTCCCCTTGCGGTCGATAAACACGAGCTGCGGCATCAGCAGCCGCAGAATCACCGGATGTTGCAGGTAGCCCTGCACCTCGTTCTGGTTGCTGAACCCGACCGGGAAGGGCGGCTGAAATCGCTTGATAAAATCGGGGACATTCATCTTGGCCATGTCCTCAATAGCGCTGGCCACCACCTGAAAACCACGCGCACCGTACTCGTTCTGCATAGTGGAAAGGTACCCCACGGTCTTCTGGCAATGCGGGCAAGTGGTGAGAATGAAGGCCAGCGCGCACACCTTGCCCTTGTATTGGCTCAACCGGATCTGTTCGCCGCCCATCGTGTTGATAGCGAAATCCGGAGAAGGCCGCGGCAGGTCTGCGGCGTTGGCCTCAGTGGCGGCTATAGTGGCGGCCAGCAAAACCCCAGTTAGCGTAGAAAGCACACCGCGATTCGACATATTTCCACAGTTTAGCGCACGGTCGCAACGGGGTTCTCAGCGCCTTCCAGGCTGGTTACCACGTTACCCGACAACTGCACCAAAAAGTGCCCGTCATCGCCCGCACCAGAAAGCGCCGCCGGGCTTTCGGATTCGATCGCGAAGTGCTTCCATTTCTTTTCCAAAACCTGGCGGTACAGGCGGAAGAAGCGTCCCGCCGACGCAGCATCGTCCCATTCGACCGCATACAGCAAGACCACTCGTTCCGGCGAGCGGCGCTCGAGCAGCGCGTACGCGCCACCGCGCCAGTGCGGCGACACCGCCTTGGACTCCTCGCGGCCGGCATACTGCTCTAACAGGACGGAGTGATCCAATTCCCCGACGGTGCCATCCGCAATCCGCTTGTATCCGTGCGCATCCGGAAGCTGGGGCAACGCCGGCTGGACCGGGTCCAGGCCCGAAAAATAGGTGTCCGGGTGCAGGATTTGCTGGGTGGATACAGGCGGCTTGCGAAACACTTCCTCGAACGATTTCTGCTTGAGACGCTGGTACACCGCGTTCTGAAACAGCAGACCCTGGCTGTAGGGAAAGGTGAGGGTTTCGCGCAAGTAAAGGGGCTCGCTCTCGAAGACCGGAAACTCGCTGGCGCCGGATTCGATGGAGTTCGCCATGGTATTCAGCAGCTCCGGCGAAGTGCCTAACGACTGACCCGCCTTGCGCGCCAAATACTCGGCCATCAGCCAGGAGGCCTGTCCCTCCATGACGGCCAACCTTGCCATGGATCCGTCGTCGCTCTTCTGGCCTTGCTTGATAAACTTGTCCAGATTTACGTTCTGATCCGCCAATGCATGCCCCAGCTCGTGTACCAGCGCAGGCTCGCGAGTAGCCGATGGGGTCCAATCGGTGATGAACATGCGCTTGCGGTGGAAATCGTAGAATGCCGCCGCCTGTTCGGTCAGCAAATCGACGGTGTTCTTCGCCAGATCGAAATCTTGCGGAACCAGTCCGAACTTCTTCAGGGTCAGTTCTTCAACGCGGATCTCTTCGGGCGAACTGGCCTCCTTCATCCGCTGCTGGAGGAATTCCTTCACCTTATCGCGGGTGATGATTTCGGCGGGCACGCGATGCTTGATCTTGAATCCGGTGATATCGTGCAGATCCTGGAGGATGCCGCCGATCTCGCTAAAGATTTCGCGAGCTTGGCTGACGTCAACGCCGGATTGGGCGGCGACCGCGACAGCCAGAAGGAGCGCCAGAACGGACGCTTTCGCGCGGGCCGCCACTCTAACCGTCCTCCCGGAATACGTGCCATTTCATCCTGAAAATGCCGGCGGCGGTCATGGCCAGCACGCCCCCGGCCAGCACGGTCAGCCGGGCGCCGTAGGCGTGCGCAAGGGCACCGGCTGCCAGGCTACCAAAGGGGCCAAGGCCGACCACCGTCATGGTGTAGAAGGCCATGGTTCGCCCGCGGAATTCATCCGGAATCAAGGTCTGAATCAACGTATTAGCCGAAGCTAGCTGGCGCATTACACTGTATCCGATCAGCGGCATCACCGCTAGTGAGTAATAGAAAACCTTCGACCACGCGAAGAAACAAAAACTGGCGCCCAGCAGCAGCGCGCTGCGAAAGATCACTCCGGGCAAGGCGGAGACGCGCGCCCGCCACGCAAGCACCAGTGTGCCAGCCACCGCTCCGGCCCCCATTGCGCCCATCAGGATTCCCATGCCGCGCGAGCCGCGGTGAAAGATCGCGTCCGCGAAGAACGGCATCAGGACCAGGGCGGGCATCCCGGCAATGGTGATGGCGGCCATCATGCCCAGCAGCGTGCGCACTGCGCGGTGGTCATGCACGTACTTGAAGCCCGCAGCCAAATGTACCCAAGGCGAATCCTGTGTGGGACGTTGGAACTTGGGCAGCCGCATCGCCAGCAAGCAGCCGATCACGGCCAGAAAACTGACCCCGTTCAGCAGGAAGCAGACCCCTTCACCGAAGGCCGCAACCAGCAGTCCCGCCACGGCCGGCCCGACCACGCGCGCGCCGTTGAATATCGCCGAATTCAGAGAGATGGCATTCAGCAGATCGTCTTTGCTGGTCATCTGGATGATGAGCGACTGGCGGCCCGGCATATCGAACGCATTGATGGTTCCCAGCACCATCGCTAATGCCAGAATGTGCCACACCTGCACTTTGCCGCTGAGCGTTAGTGCCGCCAGCGCCAGAGCCTGCAGCATGGAAAGGATCTGCGTCACCACCACCAGCCGGTGCCGCGAATACCGGTCCGCTGCAAGTCCGCCCAGGGCGCCGAATGCAAACACGGGGATCTGGGTGCAAAACCAAGCCGTGCCCAACAGCAATTCCGAATGCGTCAGCCGGTAGACCAGCCAGGCTTGGGCCACGGTCTGCATCCACGTGCCAACCAGCGAAACGATTTGCCCGGCCGCGAACAAGCGGAAATTGCGGTGGCGCAGGGCGCGGAAGGTTTGCCGGAGACCGTGCAACTCGCCTGCGGGGGGGACTTCGGCGGAAAGCTCCTGAAGGACCAGCGACGGGGCTGCCCCCTCACGCCCCGGGGTGGGAACCGGCATGAAGTTCCAGAATAGCGCAAAGGCGGAATCAGAAGTCAGGAGTCAGGAGTCAGAAGCCAGAATGGGAAACTGCATCGAGTGCAACGCCACCACAGGCATCGACGCCGCCACCATTCTGTCTCCTGACTTCTGTCTTCTGTCTTCTGTTTTCTGTCTTCCGACTTCCTGGGTTAGCGCCTCCACCTGGCGTATCACCTGACCCTGAGGCGTAATGTGGATGCCGCACTCCTTCTCCGCGTCTTGCTCCCACCACCAGCGGCCGGCGCGCTCATCCTCGCAATCGAACGCGGCGCGGGTGCATGGACCGCAGCCGATACTGGGGAAGCCTTTGGCGTAGAGCGGATGGACTGGAACATCGTGCCGCAGGATGTACTCTTCCACCTCCTGCTTGCCCCAATCCGCCAGCGGGCTGATCTTTACAGTGCCATCGCGGGTCTCAACCTTGGGGATGTCCGCGCGCGATTGCATCTGTGAGCGGCGCAGTCCGACCACCCAAGCGCTAAGGGTAGCCAGCTTGCGCTCCAGGGGCCGCACCTTGCGGACGTGGCAGCAGAGCTGGCGCAACGCCACCTCGCGGTAGAACAGGTTCGGCCCGTGCGTGGCGATCATGGACTCCACCTCGGACGCCTCGGGAAAGACAATCTCCACGGGGATGCCGTAGCGCTGGCGCACGGTCTCCATCATCTGGTGGGTTTCTTCGGGCAGTCGGCCGGTGTCGATGGTGAACACGCGCACCTTGGGATTGATGCGGGTGGCCATATCGATCACGACCATTCCTTCCTTCTGAAAACTGGTGGAGATGGCCAGGGAATCGCCGTACGTCGGGAGGGCCCAGGCGAGCACTTCCTCGGGAGTAGCGGCTTCAAAGTTTGGCAAATATACCAATCTCTATCAAGATACACTGGATCGCCCAAAGAGTCAAGGGCGATGGCGCATGGATTTTTGGCGGAGAGTTCGGTGCACTGGAGGGGCTAAATATGGGATGTAAGGCTATACTTTGTCGCGAGTTGGAGCGGGAGACCGGATTCGAACCGGCGACATCGACCTTGGCAAGGTCGCACTCTACCAACTGAGTTACTCCCGCTCGACAGAAACCATTATCGTGAACCGCTGGCTGTCCTGTCAAACCATCTGTAACCATAACGAAACAAAGGCGCTATTTTCTTGGTGGAAAACGGCCGGGGTATGCTAGACTCAGGAGCGGTCGGTGGCCCACCCCTATCGGCACTCCTCTTTAGGTAAGCCCTTTACTATGAATCCTTGGGATCGAATCAAGAAAGAACTGGAAGCCAAACTGAGTCCCGAGAGCTACCAGAATTGGATTAGCCGTATAGAATACAAGGGGATAGACGGCGTCACCCTGGCGGTTGGCGTTCCCGATGAAGGCACCAAGCGCTGGATGGAGGCCGAATACGCCGTGGAGGTGCTCCTGGCTGCGCGACGGCTCGGCTTGGCGGTTGAACGCGTGGAGTATTCGCTGCCCTCGTCGCGGGAACCTGGCGACTTCGAAGCGCCGCCGGTCAACTCTCTGAATCCCAAGTTTACGTTCGACAGTTTTGTAGTGGGAGCATGCAACCAGTTCGCCCACGCGGCGGCTCGGTCCGTTGCCACCAATCCGTCCCGCAGCTACAACCCTTTGTTCATCTATGGCGGCGTGGGGATGGGTAAGACGCACCTGATGCATGCCATCGGCCGCGCGCTGATCAACAATCATGCATCGATGCGCATTATCTACACTTCCAGCGAGCGCTTCATGAACGACATGATCACCTGCATTCGGCTGGACCGTATGCCGCAGTTCCACGACCGCTACCGCTCGGTGGATGTGCTGCTGGTGGACGATATTCAATTGATCGGCAACAAGGACCGCACGCAGGAAGAGTTTTTTCATACTTTCAACGAATTGCACGATCATCAGAAGCAGATTGTTATCTCGAGCGATGCGCCGCCCAAGGATATCCCCGGCCTTATCGACCGGCTGCGCTCGCGATTCGAATGGGGTTTGATGGCCGATATCCAGCCGCCCGACCTGGAAACCAAGATGGCTATTCTGGACAAGAAGGCCGAGGTGGAAGGTGTGGCGCTTCCCGAAGATGTGCGCACGTTCATGGCTACCAAGACCAAGTCCAACGTGCGGGAGTTGGAAGGCGCGCTGGTCAAGCTGATCGCGTATTCTTCCCTGACCGGGTCGGCAATCAATCTACCGATGGCGCAGCAGGTCCTGCGGCACCTGGTCTACGCCCAGGACCGCAAGGTCACCATCGACTCCATTCAAAAGGGCGTGGCGGAGCGTTATGGCATCCGGCAAAGCCAGCTCAAGGAAAAGAGCAACACTAAGAAGATCGTAGTGCCCCGGCAGGTGGCAATGTACCTGGTGAAGGAGCTGACGCCAGCCTCGCTACCCGAGATCGGCAGGGCCTTTGGGGGCAAGCATCACACTACAGTGTTGCATTCGGTCAAGAAAATTGAGAAGCAGCGCCATACGGATCCGGAATTGAACAGGATCATCCACGCCCTAATCGATTCATTACAATGAATTTATACGACTTTTCCACAGGCGCCAACGAGGATCGGCTGTGGACTCTGTGCAAGAGTCGGCTCGTGGCTTGCTTCTGCAACTTTCCGCGCCTGAAATCCTCAGGTCGGCGTTAGCCAAAACTACCATAATTTAGTATAATTTAGGAAGCCTTCAACAATTTTCACAGGACCTATGAATTCTGTATTCTTACAGTATCCAAGTAGATCAGACAGTTAGGAGTTGAGACCACATGGAATTCACCGTCAGCAAAGCCGACCTCGTTCGAGAACTGAGCCTCTCTCAAGGTGTGGTCGAGAAGAAGACCACCATTCCGATCCTTTCCAACGTATTGCTGGAGGCTGGTAACGATCGGATCACGCTTACCGCTACCGATCTGGAATTGGGTATTCGCTGCTCCTGTCCAGCCAAGGTCAAGAAGGAGGGATCCGGCACGATTCCGGCACGCAAGCTGCTGGACTACGTGCGCCTGTTGCCGGATGCCGATTTGAATATCAAGTTCCTGGAGAATCATTGGGCCAGCCTGACGTGTGGCCGGTCGCGCACGCGCATTGCCGGAATGTCGCGCGAGAGTTTCCCCGAGTTGCCGCAGATGCCGGAAACCATCGCCGAGATTCCGGTAAAGATGCTGGCATCCATGATCTCGCGCACCGCATTCGCTATCTCGCTAGAGGAATCCCGCTTTACGTTGAACGGCGCTTTGCTTTTGCTAAAGACGGATTCGACCACCATGGTCGCAACGGACGGTCACCGGCTGGCATACGTCGAAATCGTATCCCCCGCCGCCGGCACCGGCAAGAGTTTTCGCGCTTTGGTCCCGAAGAAGGCCATGGCGGAGATTGTGAAGCTGGCGGACGAAAGCGGCGCCGATAGCAAGCTGGTTTTTGCCGGCGACGAGAACCACCTGTTCTTCCAGTTCGGCGAGCGGTTGCTGATCACGCGCAAGCTGACGGGCAATTTCCCGGACTACGACAAGGTGCTGCCCAAGGAAAACGTGCATACGGCCAAGCTGAACCGCGATGAGATTCGTTCGGCGATCCAGCGTGTTTCACAGTTTGCCGATGAGCGTTCGCGCGCCATCCGCGTTCAGTTTACAGCGGGCGAGATCAAGATTTTTTCCTCAGCCGTCGAGACCGGGGAAAGCGAAGAGAGTGTACCCAGCGAATACGCGGGCCCGGATATGGAGATCGGGTTCAACGCCCAGTATTTGCTCGATTTCCTGGGCGCCGCGAATCAGGAACAAGTGGCTTTCGAATTGAAGGATCAGAAAAGCGCCGGCGAGTTGCGTCCGGTGAGCGACGGAACCCAGGACCATTACCGCTATGTGGTAATGCCTATGCGGATATGACCGCTGATTTGAGTTAACCAATGGCATCGACGTTAGACCAAAGCACCCCGGTGGAAGTTTACGATTCCAGTAGCATCAAGGTTCTGGAAGGCCTGGAGGCGGTACGCCTCCGCCCGGCCATGTATATCGGTTCGACTGGCGAGATGGGTCTGCACCATCTTGTTTACGAGGTAGTGGACAACTCCGTGGATGAAGCCCTGGCGGGCTATTGTACGCAAGTGGACGTAACCATCCATATCGACAACTCCGTCACGGTGGTCGATAATGGCCGCGGCATCCCGGTGGATATGCACGAGGAAGGCGTCTCGGCCGCTGAGGTGGTGATGACCAAGCTGCACGCGGGCGGCAAATTCGATTCCAAGAGCTACAAGGTATCGGGCGGACTGCATGGCGTGGGCGTGAGTTGCGTGAACGCGCTCTCCGAGCGGTTGGAACTGGAAATCTGGCGCGAGGGTTATACGTGGCAGATGGAGTTCGCGTGTGGCCACCCGAAAGGTCCGCTGCTGCGGGCGGGCAAAGCCGGCCGCAAGACCGGCACGCGCATCACGTTCAAGGCGGATCCCACCATCATGGTGGAGACCACGTTTAATTACGACACGCTCGCGCAGCGCCTGCGCGAGTTGGCATTCCTGAACAAGGGGCTGAAGATTACCCTGAACGACGAGCGCGTGGACCCGGTGAAGAACCATGAGTTCCTGTACACCGGCGGCATTGCGGAGTTCATCAAGCACCTGAACCGCGGCAAGTCGGTTCTGCACGAGAAGCCGATTCATTTCGAAGCCGACCGGGAGTTGCCCAACGACGCCGGAATTCTGTCGATGGAAGTGGCGCTGCAATACAACGACGGCTATTCGGAAAGCCTTTTCAGCTTCGCCAACAACATCAATACGGTAGATGGCGGCACGCATCTGACCGGCTTCCGCACCGCGCTCACCCGCACCATTAACGCCTCCGGGCAGCAGGCCGGGCTGTTCAAAGACGTGAAAGAGAATCTGACCGGGGACGACGTGCGCGAAGGCCTGACGGCGGTGGTCAGCGTGAAGATCCCGCAGCCGCAGTTCGAAGGCCAGACCAAGGGCAAACTGAACAGCGATATCGCCGGATACATGACCCAGTTCGTGAACGACAAGCTGGGCGAGTATTTCGACAAGAATCCGGCGGTGATGCGCAAGATCGTGGGCAAGGCTATCGACGCGGCCCGCGCGCGCGAGGCGGCCCGCAAGGCGCGCGACCTGACGCGGCGCAAGGGCGCGCTCGATTCCGGCGGACTGCCCGGCAAACTGGCCGATTGCCAGGAGAAGGATCCCGAGCGTTGCGAGCTGTTCCTGGTGGAGGGCGAATCGGCCGGCGGCACCGCCAAACAGGGCCGCGACCGCCGGTTCCAGGCCATCCTGCCGCTGAAGGGCAAGATCCTGAACGTGGAGAAGGCGCGTTACGACAAGATGCTGGGCCACGAGGAAATTCGCGCCATGATCACGGCGCTGGGCACCGGCATCGGCAAGGACGATTTCGACGCGGCCAAGATCCGCTACGGCAAGATCATCATCATGACGGATGCCGATGTGGACGGCTCGCACATCCGCACGCTGCTGCTGAC
>JBEKTJ010000108.1:0-37527 GCA_049516155.1 Bryobacteraceae bacterium | reverse complement strand
TGGTCGATCTTGTCTTGCAGCTTCAGCAGCGCGTAGAACAGGTTCTCCGGACGCGGCGGGCAGCCGGTCACATAGACATCCACCGGCACGATTTTGTCGACGCCCTGCAGCACGGCATAGGTGTTGAACGGCCCGCCGACGCTGGAGCAAGCGCCCATGGAGATGCACCATTTGGGATCGGGCATCTGGTCCCAGATGCGCTTCAGGACCGGACCCATCTTGAGAGTCACGGTGCCGGCCACGATCATGAGGTCCGACTGCCGCGGGCTGGGGCGGAAAACCTCCGCGCCGAAGCGTGCGATATCGAAGCGGGAGGTGCTGGAGGCGATCATCTCGATGGCGCAACAAGCCAGCCCGAATGTGAGCGGCCACAAGGCGGATTTGCGCGCCCAGTTGAAGACATAGTCGACCGATGTGGTGACCACGTTGCTATCGAACTGGTTTTGGATAAACGATGACACCGAAACCCTCCCTGGAACCGCTATTCTACCACCCCGAATCGTGCGCGCAGTGCGGCGGCGTATTCGGCTTCGCCGCCAAGCTCGCTTTCCATCCGCCCGGCGGCGGTAGTTTCGATCAGCCGCATGCCGCTCAGCGTGATGCGTCCTTCGGGCGTGGCTAGCGTGCAGATGCGGCCTTGGGTGAAATGCGATTCGGGCGAGGTTTGATGGAAGCGGCAGCGTTCCGCGAAATCGGCGAGCGCGTGCGGCTGGAGCGTGAAACGGTATTGCGGCATCCAATCGCCGGCATTGTCTCCGTGGTCGTCGCGGCGCAGCAGGATGCGGTAGACGCCATCCGTGTCGATGCGATAAGCGGAGTCGCCCTGCGTCTGGGCGCCGGCATCGTCAAGGCGCACCGCCAAGCGGAATCCATTGCCGAAGCCCACATCGGCGAGCCATGGTTCGTCGAGATCCACTTTCAGCGCCAGGTGGTCGAACGCCGCGCTGAAGCCGCTGGACTGCCGGGCGACCTCCGCGGAAAGCATAGTGACTTGAAAGCCCAACTCACGCAACAGCGCGCAAAAGAGGCCGTTCAACTCATAGCAGAAGCCGCCCCGGCGGCGGGTAACCACCTTGTCGAAAAGCCCGGCGAGGTCGAGCGAGAGCTGACGGCCCAAGTGGATGTCGAGGTTCTCAAACGGAACGGTGTACAGATGCGCCAAGTGCAGCCCGCGTAGCGTAGCTGGCGAGACCTCGAGCGGTCCGGTATAAGCGAGCCGGCGCAGGTAAGCCGGGATATCCACGGCGCTAGCGTAGCAGGTAAGATGGGTTCGAATGAAGGCGCCGATTTTCCCGCTTATCGCCGCATGCCTGGGGATGGTCGCGCAACAACTGCCGCTGGCAAGCTTCACGGGTGTGGTGCGGCAGATCGATTCCACGACGCTGACGCTGGCCCGGCCCGATCAGGACGATCTCCAGATTTCTTGTACGCATGGCACGCATTACTACTCTGGCGCGCAAAAGGTCAAGCGCGAGAAGATCAAGCCGGGCGACCGCGTATCGGTGGAGACGAAGCTGGATCCGTATCTGAAGCCTGAGGCGGTTATCGTGCGGCTGATGCCCCCCGACAAGCAGTAGGGCGGGGCAGCAACGGCGCGCTAACCCGCCAGCGCCTCGTGAATTTTTCTGCGAGCCTGCATGACACCTGGTGGGACAAGCGGGACCGACGGTATGTTCCAAACCAGGAGGTTTGCGACTGAGTACGCCAAGCCTAAGCGCATGGTGGAATCCGCACAGATCCGGCGGGGTCTTTGGCCAGCTACGCAGGTGGGAAAATATTGGTGGAGTTGAACGATGAGCCTGCCCGAAACGGATTTTGACCGCGAAAGGCAATGGTGGGATGCCAAATCCGTAAAAGAAGAAATAGACTCCGCCGACGAGACTATCAATCGTGCGCTGCGCTGGCGGGAGATCGAACGCCATCTGGAAGGCACGAAGACGATTCTGGACATCGGGGGAGCTACCGGCGTATTTTCGATACCGCTAGCAAAACGCGGCTTCCACGTCATCCATCTGGACCTGTCGCCAGAGATGCTGACCATAGCGCGGGAAAAGGCCCGGGATGTGCCGAACATTGAGTTCATCGAAGGGAATGCATCCTATTTGTCGCAGTTCTCCGACTGCGCCTTCGATCTCGTACTGAACATGGATGGAGCGATCTCTTTTTCGGGATCTAAGGCGATCTTGGCAATTCAGGAGACCTGCCGGGTTGCGAGGAGGAAGGTGATCGTGACGGTGTCGCATCAGGCGCAAATGGCAGCCTCGTGGGTGGGTTGGAGCCTGGCTAGGACCGGGCGGATCGCTCCGGCCGTCGACGCGATGATTGACCGTGGCGAGTGGCACCAGGACCAGTTCCCGGGTAACGAGGTTCTGGCGGCCGGTCTCACTCGGAACTACCTGGGAGCTCTGAAGGCGTTTCTGCCAGTTGAGTTGGCACGGACTCTCGAAGGTGCGGATATGCAGGTGCTGCGCTGCGGCGGCCTTGGATCGCTCGCGGGATTGTGTGACCGGGAAACAATACTGGGCGTTTCGAAGGACGGCCCTTTGCTGGAGTCGTTCCTCGACATCTGTGAGCGATTCGACGCGGAAATACTGCCATCCGGGCCAGGGACTCGCCTGCGGGCAGGGCTAATAGCGGTGGCCCGCCGCCTTGAGTAGCATTTCAAGCGCAACCGGCGACGGCTAGGTTCAGGCCCTCAGGAAGCACGCCTTTGCATGCCTGCCGAAAGCTCAAGCACTTCCGCCAGGTGTGGGCGGTAGGTGCACCGCGGATCTTCCGCCAGATAGTTACCCGTCAGCGCATAAGCCCGCGCGCGCGACCCGCCGCACACCTTCTGGTACTCGCAGAGACCGCACTTGCCTTCGCGTTGGTTCATATCCCGCAGCGAACGGAACAAGCCGGAATGCCGGTAAACATCGGTTAGCGAATCGCGCAACACATTGCCCGCCGTAATCGGCAGAAATCCACTGGGAAAAATCTCGCCGGTATGCGATACGAACACGAACCCCTTGCCATCGCTGACCCCCGCCGTGCGCCACATCACCGCCCCGGTCTTTTCGCGGTCCGGCACGGAGCGGTGTTCCGCCTTCATGCGCTGCGCCACATAGCGGCGGTAGTGCATCGCCTCGGTGGTCTTGATGGCGAAAGGCGCGGTCTTCGACAGCTCGTACATGAAGTCGAATACCCGCTCGTATTCTTCCGCCGCCAGATCGTCGTTCTCGAGCGCCCGCCCAGTCACGATCAGGAAGAACAGGCTCCACATTTTGGCGCCGACATCCTCCGCGATCTTGGCCATCTCCGGCAGCCGCGCTAGGTTGCGACGCGTCACGGTGGTTTGGTATTGCGTCTCCAGGCCGATCTTCTTGGCGTGGTGCAGCGCCAGCATGGCGCGGTCGAAAGTGCCGGGTACGCCGCGGAAATCGTCGTGCGATTTGGCGTCCGGTCCATCCAGGCTGATCGCCATACGCGAGACGCCGCACTCCTGGAATCGGTCGATGGCCGTTTCGGTTAGCAGCGGCGTGGCGCTGGGGGTCACGTTCGTGCGCAGCCCCGCCTGTGCGCTGTGGCGGATCAGATCGAAAATGTCCGGACGCTTCAACGGGTCCCCGCCGGTGAAAACCATCAATGGATTCCCGAACGACTTGATCTGGTCGAGGAGTTCGAAACCTTGCGCGGTGTTTAATTCCCGCGGATCCCGGCCGGACTGGGCGGATGCGCGGCAGTGCACGCACGCCAGGTCGCACGCCTGGGTCACTTCCCAAATCACCAGCATAGGTGCTTGGTCAAAATTCATTCGGATCTCCTCTGCTCGTAAGGGCAATTTCGCGACCACCACCAGCGCATTGAAATGCAAGGGCATGTAGGCGTCCACCGGATCGTGCTGGGTGAAATCACCCACTGACATGCGGCGCCTGGGTGTGCTTCCGTAAAATAAACGGATAATCGGGTGTTCTCACTCCTAAAGGCTAAAGGCTACCCCCCCTTGACAACGGGACCCGACCACGATTAACCTAACCCGGCGTGCGTCTTTGGCGGCGCACCAGGCCTTGGAGGGGAGATATGTTCAATCGAGTGCGACTCTGTGCGTCGTTATTGTGCGTTGCAGCGTGGGGAGTGGTCCACGGTCTGGCGCAGGTGCCGATAGGAACCTTAGCCGGCACTGTACATGACCAGACCGGCGGCGTGATGCAAGGCGCCACCGTCACGGTAACAAACAAGGATACGGGACGCGAGCGCCAGGTGGTGACTGCAGCCGACGGCTCGTTCCGCGTATCGCCTTTGCTTCCAGGCGACTACGCCGTGAAGGCCGCCGCGTCGGGATTTCGGACACTGGTCGACAACGCCACGGTGCAGGTGGGCCAGACCACCACAGTCGAATTGGCGATGCAGGTGGGCGCGGCCACCGAAGTCGTCAGCGTCCAAGGCGAAGCCGCGCAGATCGACTACGACAGCCACACCATCGGGGGGGTGATCACGCGCCAGGAGATCGAGAATCTGCCGCTCAATGGGCGTAGCTTTCTGAATTTGGCCATGCTGGAGCCAGGCGTCACCGTCTCGGCAAACAGCGTCGGCCAATACAACCGGCTATTCGACGTGAATATCCTGGGAGCGGATTCCGGCAACGGCTCGATCCGCATCACCGTAGATGGGGCCACTATCGCCGACTCGGTGACCGGCGGCACTCAGCAAAACTTCTCGCAGGAAGTGGTGCAGGAGTTTCAATTGTCCTCCACTAACCTGGACCTTTCCAATGCCATCGGCGCGGGGGGGGCCGTCAATATCGTGACGCGCGGCGGCACGAACGATTTTCATGGCGAAGTCTTCTTCTTCGACAGGGACCACGACTTCTCGGCCTATCCGTACCTGCAGCGCGATCCCGATGAGCCGGCGAGTCCCTTTTTTGCGCGCCGCCAGTCCGGCTTCCACGTAGGCGGACCGATCAAGAAAGACAAGCTGTTCTTCTTCTCCTCCCTGGAGCACACTAACCAGGTGGGGGTCTATAGCGCGTTCCCCAGCGACCCGCTGTTTCAACCCTTGGCGTCCTATGCCGCCAGCCCCTTCCACGAAAACGAAATCGACGAGCGGCTCGACTGGCTCATCAGCGCCAAGCACAGCGCCTCCCTACGCTATTCCCACGACGGCAACAATGGCTATGCCCCGTCCGGCGGCGGGGACCTGCCATCGGATTGGGACGTTAACACGAACTGGGCCGATTCCGGGGTCTTTTCTCTAACCAGCGCGCTGACCCCGAGCACCGCCAACGAGTTCCGCTACTCTTACACCTATTGGTCCAACCATAACGAGCCACCCACCGCGGCCCAATGTCCTGCGCCTTGCATTGGTTTGGGAGGGCCGAATATCAGCATCTACGGCGTGTCTAATTTCACCATCGGCAACGCCACCAATGCGCCGCAAACCCGCGTCTTGCGGCGGAATATCTTCCAAGACAACATCAGCAAGACCAAAGGCACTCATTCCATGAAGTTCGGCGCCTATTGGGAGTATCAGCAAGGCACCGGAACTTATGCGTATGCGGCCCCCGCGGCGGCTGAGCTGTTCTCCCCGGAAATTGTGCAATATTTCAATTCCCAGGTGCCGGCGCCGTTTCAAATCTCGATTCCATCCTCATATACCAGTTTGGCCAACATCCTGCAGCTACCGGTGGCGGGATTCGAGATGGGCGTCGGGGATATCAACCAGCCGCCGCTCTACAACAAAAGTAACGCCGACCACGACAATACGTTCCATTTCTACTGGCAGGACGCTTGGCGCGTGAAGCCCAAGTTCAGCCTGAATTATGGCCTGGCCTGGACCTACGAAAGCAATGCGCTCAACTACGATCTGACCAAGCCCGAGTACCTGGCGCCAATCTACGGCCAGAGCAATTTGGGTCAAGAACTGCACACGCCCCACAATTTCAGCCCGATGCTAGGCTTTGCCTGGACCGTGGGCAACGACAACAAAACGGTGATACGCGGCGGCGCGGGCATTTACTATGACACGATCAACCTCGAAGAACGACTGATCGAGCGCGCCATGCTGGGCCCGGCAGGCACTGGACGGGCCTTGTTGGGCGACAGCGTCTTCTTTCCAACCATCTCGGCGATCAACGGCTTCTCAAGTCTGCCACCACCGCTCCAACCGACGTCGCTTTCGAGCGAACCCACAACGTTTACGGGGGCCGAACTGGTCAGCCTGATCCCAGCGTTCTATGCAGGCGCGCAGGCGGAACTGGGACCTCCGGGCAATACCAACCTGGCCGTTCGGAACATCAACGTGTTCAAGACCGGCGAAGAACTTCTGGCCCATAATTTCCGGGCGCCCTATTCCGAGCATGTCAGCATCGGCGTACAGCGGGAGGTGCGCACCGATTTCGTAGTCTCCGCCGACTTCGTCTACCGGCTATACTTGCACCAGATCATTCGCGATACGGACCTCAATCATTTTTACAGCAAGGAAGGTCCCGTCATTCCCGCGTGTACCAGCGCGGCCGAGGCTCTCGAGCCCCTGGCGGAGTGCTCAACGGGGGTGATTCAGGGTATTATCAGCGGCGCCCGCTCAAACTACAAGGGACTCCTGCTGAAAGCCAACAAGCGTTTTTCGCACCGCACCAGCGGGCAGTTGTCGTACGCGTACTCCGACCAAAACGGTTACAACGGCCTAGTGGATGACAGCAACTGGTTCGCTTCCGTGGGACCGCAGGCCGGCCATCAGATCCTTACCGGATCGTTGACCGTCAGCCTCCCCTGGGGAATCATGCTTTCGGGTATCACCTCTTTCCAGAGCGTGGGACCTATCGAACCGACACTTCCGGGAGTGGACCTGAACGGCAACGGCGCCGTAGAAGCTGGAGAAACCGGCGGGTCGCCGCTGCCGGGCATCGGTTACAACCAGCTTGGCGTCAATGTGGGAAAGGCCGCCTTGATTCAGGCGGTCAATCAGTTTAACCAAACCTACGCCGGCACGACCACCACCACGGGCGTGATTGCCCCTATTGTGTTGCCATCGAACTGGTCGTTGCCGCGCAGCTTCAACTCCCAGGATATCCGCGTGACCAAAGTGATCAACCTGGGGACCGAGCGCGCCAAGTTGTCGCTGATCGGCGAATGTTTCAACGTTTTCAATATCGCCAACCTTGGCGGGTACAGCTACAACCTACCCACCACGGCCTCCCAAGCCGCCGGATTCGGCGTGCCTACCAGCGCCGAATCGAACGTCTTCGGTTCAGGCGGACCGCGCGCGTTTCAGTTCGCCGCGAAGTTTAATTTCTAGCCGTCGGCCAGCACGCGGCCGTCCTGCGCGAGCAGCTCGCCTCGGCCTAGACGATCCGCCGCCCCCGGTACACGACCCGAGCCTCCGCGCGTACGCGGCCGGTTTCCAGCGCAATGGGCCGTGAGAAGCTGCCTTTGGTTTCGATGGTGGTATAGCTCGCGCCCGTCGGCAGCAGTGCTTGAGCTATGGGGCTGTTCGAATGAGCTTCGCGTCCACTCTCGCCGGCAAACGCGTCGAGTATTTCAAAAGCCCAATCGTAGCGCGAACCAATTGGGCGTCGTAGCCTCGCCAAGCCGTAGGGAATCCGAATCGCGGTTTGCTGATCGACGGCACCAACACCGGCCTGGTTTGGGCGGTCCAGGCTTCGGCGGAAGCGGCGTGCGGCCCATTCGCTCGAAGTCATCCATGGTCAGACCGAACTCCGCCATTAGTTCCTCGTGAGGAATGAACTTGTTGTGCTCCAACCGCTCGTTGGCGATGGTCGGGACACCGATCCAGCATGGTTTCCAGCAAAACAAGCACCGCGCTGAGATGCTCTGGCGGCAGGCGGTCCAGATAGGCGTGCGCCTGCTGCGGTTCATGAACGAGGGCAACGACCACGTCGTGACTTCCTCTCCCCGCTGGTGGCGCAGCCGTTCACCGATGGCCGATGAATGCGTTGTCGTTCTTGCTCACGCGTCATCGTCTCACGTACATTATGCTACATGCACGCGTGGCTTCAGGCGTTTGCCACAAAACCTTTTGAGAGTATCCCGCTAAGAAACCCACTACCCGTTTTGGAAATGCCCGGCGAAGCCGCATCGGCTTTCGGTTAAAATTACAGACGCGTACTGTGGCTGATTCCACTCTGGAGCGCGTCATCATGTTGGAAGCTTGTGCCTTGAGCGATAAGGGCTGCGTCAGGGCAAATAACGAGGATTACTCCCGGATAGATCCGGAAATAGGGCTGTATGTGCTGGCGGACGGCATGGGCGGCGCCAAGGCGGGCGAACGCGCCTCGCGGCTGGCCGTTGAAACCGTCTGGGAAAGCATACTGGCAGCCCGGAGCCGGGATTCCCAGGCGCTGCTGGTGGCTGTCGAAGAAGCCAACCGGCGCGTTTTGGACGCGGCCGCTAACGACCCGGAGCTGGAGGGCATGGGCACCACGCTGGTGGCCGTATTGGAGGTTGCCGGTGAATTGCTGATCGCCAGCGTGGGCGATAGCCGCGCTTATCTGTTGGACCGGAGCGGATTCCGCGCGATCACGGAGGACCAGAGCTGGGTCAATGAAGTGGGTCGTCCGTTGGGACTTAACGAAGAGGCTCTCCGGACGCATCCCATGCGGCACGTTTTGACCATGGCCATCGGGGCGGGCGTCGCGCTGGAGATCAATTACTATCACGACATCCGTCTGGAATCCGGCGACCTGCTGCTGATGTGCAGCGACGGACTGCATGGTGTGGTCGCGGAAGAGCGGATCGTAGGCATTCTGCGGGATGGCGCCCCGAACCAGCCGTTGCAAGAGAAGTGCCGCGAGCTGATTGAAGCCGCACGCGGAGCCGGGGGACCGGACAATATTACGGCGGTGCTGCTGCGGGCCGCGTAGGATCGGGCCTCCCGGTTCGGCGCGCCGCGCCCCGTCCGATCGGGTTGCATACGAAGGCGTTTGTTGCGAGGGCGCTGGCTCTGGCGTTGCCTTGCATGGCGATGGCTCAAATCGCCGTTCTGCAAATCAAAGTCGTTGAGGGTGAGGCGGCCGTGCGTCAGCCAGGGGCGCGCATCGCCCACCCCTTGACGGTCGAAGTGACGGACGAGGCTGGACGGCCCGTGTCCGGTGCGGCAGTCAGTTTCCAGCTTCCACCTGAGGGCCCGAGCGGCCTGTTCTCGAACGGATTGCGGACCGATCTGGTCCTCACCGATGGATCCGGCCGAGCTACCCTGCGCTCCGTACAATTAAACCGGACGCCCGGCACATTTCGAATCAGGATTACCGCAGTGAAGGAGCAGGCCCGTGCAGGCGCCGTCTCCACTCAGTACATTGCCGGCGGTCCCGGCGGCCCGCCCGCGAATTCCGCCCGGGCAACTCCAGCAGCGCCTGTGCCGGCCACGCCAAAATCCACCACTACCCCGGTGGCGCAGACCCCGCCTGCGCCTCAGACTCCGACTCAGACAGAGGCAAAGTCCGCGGAGATCACCCGTACCGTGCCTGCGCAGGATAAGGTCAAATCGGGCGAAATCACGCCCACCACCGTCAAGATGGGATCGAGTCACAAGAAATGGATCATACTCGCCGCCATTGTCGCCGCGGGCGCCGGAGCCGCTTTCCTGGGTATAAGCCACGCCGGTTCACCGGGATCCAAATCGACGGTCTCCAGCAGTGTCGTTAGCCTAGGCACGCCGGGTATTACCATAGGGAACCCATGAACCGGCCAATAGGATTGTTCCTGCTATTGGCAGCGGCAGCGTGCGCCTCCGCGCAGGTCACGCTGTCAACTGTGCAGTCCGGCGTGGCAACTCCCGTCGGCCAAGTCTACGCCTTTGGATCCGTGGCCCTGGGAAGCGTGGCGGACGTGGATTTCCGCTTGACAAACACCGGATCGGCGCCAGTGTATCTCACCGATCTCTCGCTGGCTGGAACCAGCTCTCAAGCGCCGCCGTATACGCCGAATTTCTCGGTTGCCTGCGCACTGTCGCCGCAATTGTGCGGCGGCGCGCAGATGCAGCAGTTGCCGATCCTGATCAACCCGACCGGCACACTCGATTTCACGGTCCAGTTCGAGCCGTTCCAACTGGGGCTGCCCAGCGCCGTCGTGACGGTTGCCGCAGGCAACACCATTACGCTGTTCTTGACAGGCACGGGCGTGCAAGGGCTGACCGTACTGCTCGACAATCAACCACTGGCCGCCGGGCAGACCGTGACCTTCGGCAGCGTACAGGTGGGGTCGAGCCAGACGATCGCGTTGACGCTAGCCAATCAAACAAACGCACTGCTCGCCGTCCCCGCGATTCCACCACTCACCAGCGGCGGCTTCAGCGTCGCGGGCAGCGCGCTCACGGCTACCAGCGTGCCGGCCGGTTCATCTACGGAGCTGGACGTGATATTCACGCCTACTGCCATTGGTCCGCAACAGGCGACATTAACTATCGGTCTGAGTGGCTATCCGCTTCAGGGCACGGGATTGGCGCCGCCTCCGGCTGTATTCCCTCTCCCGTCCATTCAGCTCAATCTACCCGCGCCCGCCAGCGCGCAACAGGGAACACTATCGGTCGGCTTGGCCTCCGCATCGGCATCCAGCGGCGCCGGAACGGTAACGCTCGCCTTCCAATCCGCAGTGGAGGGCGTTAGCGGCGACCCCACCGTCGTCTTCGCCGATGGGACTAACTCGGCAACGTTCACCGTGGCGCAGGGCGCGTCCGCCGGGCAATTCGGGGCCGAGGCGACCGTTTCTTTCGGCACCGGCACTACCGCTGGCACCTTGGTCTTCACCGTCACCCTCGGCAGCAACCCCCCGCAAATCACCAATGTCACCATCCCCGCTGCGGTTATCGGCATCGACGCCGCCGTCGCGGAGCGTAACGTAGCCTGCGATATCGCCTTGATATATTGCACGGCTACCAACATACAACTACAGATCAACGGTTGGGACAACACCCGCAGCGCCTCCCAACTGGTCTTCAGTTTCTTCAATTCCTCCGGCGCGGCCATCCAGCCGAGCCCCATCACGGTTAGCGCGGCTACCGCATTTCAGCAGTACTTCGCGGCCTCGGACGTGGCTGGCGTGTTCGGATTGTACGCGCTGTTTCCGGTGACCGGCGAAGCCGATCTGGTCGTCGCGGCACAGGTGCAGATTATCAACTCGGCCGGAACCGTGCAAAGCGCGAGCATTACCTTTTGATTTGCACGGTTTCCAGTAGGTTTACATGGTGCTGAGTCTAACGTACCTGCGTATATCCCGGAGATTTATCAACACCCCGGCAACAACTGTCGCCAGCGCTAAACCGCCAAACAGCTTCCATTTATTCATAAGTCCCTCCGAGTGCATTCAAGCACTCCGCGCGCCAGCGTGCGATCAAGCACGAAGGGCCGCCTCTCGAACTGGTTTCATAGGCCAGCCGCCCCGCACGCGAAACGAGCCAAACAATATCCACAGCAGCGATCCTCCAAAAGCCGCGCGAGTGATCCAACGAGCCGCGCGCATCTCCGCGCCGCCATCGTAGTGCAACGTAATCGTACAATCGCCGCTGCACGCGGGGACCACGGCGAGCAATCCCAGTTTATCGGCGAACACGCGGCGCGGCGCGCCATCCACCGCCGCACGCCAGCCCGGATGCGCGTTCTCCTGCACGCTCACGATCTGTCCCGGCTTCAGATTGCCTGTGATCACCATGGTTTCGTTGTTCGGCCAGCGCACCTGCAACTCCGGAGCGTCCGGCCGCTCGATCGCCGCCACGTATGCTATCAGCGGCTCCGTATCGACGCCGTGCTTTGGGGTGCGCCGCACCAGATCGCCGGGTTCCATGGCATGCGCCAGTGAGTAATGCCGCCACGGCACTTCGTAGATGACGTCGTCCCCGTCGCGCCAAAATACGGGTAAACGCCCTTCGAATTTATTGGGATGGTAGAAGGGCTTGTACACTTCCGTGCTGCGCTTACCGGAAACTGCAACGGCCCGCACTCCCAGCGCCTTGAACCAAAGCATGCTGTTCTCGAATGCGCGATTCTCGGCGGTCAGATCCGTTATGATGCCATAGTCCGCCACACGGGCGGTCTGGTTAAGCACGCCCTGCGGACAGCATCCGGTCAGTTGCGGCGTATCGGTGAAGACATTCAGCCAGAATGTGGTCGACCCCGGCACCATTACACGGCTGTCGCGCATATGCCCGTCGAACCAGCGTGCCGTCTTGTACTCGCTCGTTTGGGTAATGTCGATGCCATGTATCAGCCGGCGTGCGTAGTTTCTGTATTGCACGAACTGAAAAACGCAAAGGAGCGCGAAGGCTGCCGCGACAGGTCGCCGCAGCGCCGGCCGGCCTTTCAGCAGCAGGCGCGCGGAGAATACCAGACTCAGAGTGAAGCCCATTTCCATCGCCAGATGAAACCGGTGCGGCTGCGCCAGCAGTGTGACGCCCAGCCAGTACCATCCCAGCGTAATCCCGGCCATGAAGAAGAAGAATAGAATGAAGAAACGCAGATATCGCGGCGCCCGCGCGGCCGCCAGCAGCCGTAGTAGCGCCCAGGCGCCGGCAGCCAGCGCCGCCGCGTAGATCAAATGGTGCACTGTAAACCTGTTGACTGGCGCAAATCCTTGAGTGTCCTCCTGTGTGGCGAGGACTGTGGACGGGGGGATCCAGGTGACCGCGAATGCGTACGCCAGCGTCCCAATGGCCGCTATGAACAGCCACGGACGAGCCAGCACCTCCGCCTCTCGCCTGCCAAGTTGCGAAAGTCCGTAGGCCAGCACCGCGAACGTGAGTGCAATCGCTCCCGGCCAGTTCGTGAGCGGGACCGCCGCCAGGGCGGCTGCGGCCGCCACGAAATAGACCGGCCTGCGCTTCTCGAGCGCCAGATCCAGAGCCAGAATCGCCAGGGGCAGCAGGGTCAGCGCCGCGACGTTCTGGTTATCCGCGTAACCGCACATGCTGTGGAGCCGCTGATCCCAGAAGAGGCTGCCCAGATCTTTGCGTATTTCAGGGACCAGAAAAGCGGATGGCGAGAGCAGGGAGTACAGCAGGCCCGCGCAGAAACTCCAACTGACCGCGTGGGTCAGCCGGAATGCCAACCAAAAGAGCGTGACCGGGCCCAGGCAGTACATGCAGGCCAACAAGATATAGAACGCTCGGCCGACGTTCAGGTGCGCCAAGCCCGAGAGCGCCGCGGCCGCGAGCGGAATACCGGGGACGTATGCGTTTTGAAAGGGCAGCCCGGCGTACCAAAACCGGCACCAACCCAAGTCCGGCCAGTAATCACGGGCGTACCGCGCGTATGCCAGGATTACGCCCACGCCAGTGCCGGTTTGCGACAGGTACGCGACGTGGAAGAGGCGCCACGCGATTGCGGCGTTCAAGATGAATAGAGCGGTCGAGAGCCACGGAATCGGGTGGCGCCAGCGGGGCATACGGTCATTCTGGCATGTGGAGCGGATTTCTCTAGGATAGCCCGAGGCACGCGTTTAAGACAGATCAATACCAGGCGTGCGCTGAATAGGAGCGTGTCGATCGAACGGCTGTTCTGCTCGAAGAATCGGGAACCGAAACCCGCCTCATCCGCGTTGGTCCAGAAAGTGGAATCGAGCGGCAGCGACGGGTGCGAGGCCAGAAGGGGCAGCGCGGCGAGGATCTTGGCCAGCGGTGGATGCTCGCACCGCGCAAAGGTAAGCCAGCAGGGCGCCGTTCGCCAGTCAGAAGAGCCTTCGCGCGCTCAAAATAGCGCTCATGGCGCCCCTTGCAGCCGGAATCGAACAAAAACGTTGCCCCCCACAGGATGGCCGCCGTAGTAGCTCCTGATCGCATCCGGCAACGAATAGGCGGTGAAGTTGGCGCCCACCCCAGTTTGGATGTGGCGGAACAGGTCCATGTCGCGTGTGTACCCAATGGTATATGCTCCGATCCGGAACGTGCTGCCGTAGAGGATGTCGAGCTGCCGCTCGATCTCCGGTTGGTCGCTGAATAAATCGTCTTTATCCACCATCTCGAATCGGCCCGTGATCCAGTTCTTCCGCCGAATCGGCAGTGCGGATTCCGCCAGATATGCGTTCAGGTTGCGGAAGGTAGCCGTGCTGTGGTCCCTTCCCCAAATCAGGCTCGACGACCAGGCGCCGCCGGGCATCGGCTTACTGTAGTGCAGCGATGCGGTCAGGCGCACCTGGTTTCCCGGCTCGAGCGCTTCGGGGTGTGCCAGCCTGCCGGCCGAAACCTGGGCCGCCCAATTCTGCGCAGGGAAGAACCAAAGGCGCGTGGACCACGAGTCGATCGGTCCGGCTTGGATAATCCAACGGTTTTCGCCCGGCTCCGCGCCATGGAAGCCGCTGGCTTCCAGCTTGATCCACTGGTGTGAGATTCCCAGCGTCACCACGTCGTCCGAAATGTGTGTGGAATCCTGCCAATGATGCGAAATGGGGGCTTCCGGCAATTCCGCTGCCGAGGCGCGATGCGGATAAGCGGTCGGCCCCAGAGCCGGATCGCCCACCGGAGCGGCATAGGCATCCAGCGTGGTGTGCTCACTGAGCTGATACACGTAGTGGACTCCCAGCGCCATGATGAAATTGTGCGGATGCTGGGCGTCGGTTAGCGGCAGGCCGTATGCCGTCTCGCCGGTCTGAAAGAGCAGCGGATAGCGGCGATCCGTGATTGTGGCTGGTTCCAGGCTGAGCATCAGCTCGGTTTCGAATGCGCCCTTCGCGCCGGCGCGGTGTTCGGCCGACGCCATGAACCAGTTGGTGGAATACAGCTTGTCGCCGCCGCGCGGGCCGGACTGCTGGATGTCGGACACAAAAGCCGTTCCCATGAACGTTGCGTTCCAGTTGCCGAACAGCGTCATCAGCATGGGCATCGGCCATGACGCGGGATTCGCGGAGGTGCCCGAAGCCAACCCCATGAGAAACATACTTGAGGCATTCATATCGGCCATGCCCGGCTGGCCTTGGGCAGCCAGGGAACCAACGGCGCACATAGAGACACTAAGGATATAACTAAGACGAAGCATAACCTCTCCTCACAGAACTGCACTTGCAGAGTGGTGGGGCAGGCGGTTCAGATGCGGAGGAGCACCGAAGAAAGGTTAATCAAACCAGGTGGAGATGGAGCGGGCAAATTTCGTGCACGCTCGCGGGAAACACAAGGAAGTACGGCTGGCGAAGCGATGACGCCATCGAACGCCGGGGCCGGCGCACCGAGCGGCGCTGCCGGGGACCGAGCCGCCTGCCACGCGACAAGGCAATGCGCACACGGCGCAGGTGTCTCGCTTCGGGGGTCCGAGGGATGTTGATGGGGTCGCATATGTACCGGCGCACATTCCTCCGCTCGGCTGCTTTGGCGCCCGCCGCCTTCGGCATCTGCCGCGGCGCACCGGCCCGCACGCGCATCCGCATCGAAGATGTCCGGTTCTCTTACGAAGACTTCCGCTATCGCACGCCCTACCGCTTCGGCGCGCAAACCGTGGACCGCGTCACGCTCTTGAACGTCGATTGCACGGTCCGCACAGGCGCAGGCGGCGTGGCGCGCGGCTTCGGGTCGATGACTTTGGGCAATGCCTGGTCATTCCCGTCTAAGACGATGTCCGATGCAACGACCCTCGGCGCAATGAAAGCCCTGGCGGAGCGCATTGCCCGCATCACCGGCGGTTATCGGGATTGGGGCCACCCCGTGGATATGAACTGCGCGCTGGAACCGGCATACCTGAAAGCTGCCGGCGAGGTTTCCGCGGAACTGCAGCTTGCCGAACCGATTCCCAAGCTATGCACGCTGGTAACCGCCAGCCCATTCGACGCAGCCATCCACGACGCCTACGGCAAGGCGTTGGGAGTGAGTAGTTACCTGACTTACGGCAGCGACTGCATGCCCTACGATCTGTCGCACTACTTAGGCGCGGATTATAAAGGCGAGTATCTGAGCCGCTATGTGCTGCCGAAGCCGGCGCCGCGCATGGCCCTTTATCATTCAGTGGGCGCCTCGGACCCCATTGTGGCATCAGACATTCGCACGCGCATCGGCGACGGGCTGCCGGAAACGCTGCCCGAGTGGATCCGTTACAACGGACTGCGCCGCATCAAGATCAAGCTGGCGGGCAACGATCTGGCATGGGACCTCGCGCGGGTGGCGGGCATCGACCGGGCCACCGCGGAAACTCAGCGTGAGCGCCACGTCGCCGAATGGTTCTACTCGCTGGATTTCAACGAGCAGTGTCCCAATGTGGCTTATTTGCTTGAATTTCTCAACCGGCTGAAGGAGCGGACCGCGCAAGGCTTCGAGCGCATTCAATACGTGGAGCAGCCCACTGCGCGCGACCTGAAGGCGGACCGCGCCAACGTGATGCATGCGGCGGCCAAGCTGCGGCCGGTTGTGATCGACGAGTCGCTCACCGATATCGAGAGCCTGATGCTGGCGCGCGAGATGGGTTACTCCGGCGCGGCGCTCAAGGCCTGCAAAGGGCAGAGCCAGGTGCTGCTGATGGCCGCCGTTGCGCAGAAGCACAAGATGTTTCTCTGTGTCCAGGATCTGACTTGTCCCGGAGCTTCGTTGATCCATTCGGCGGGTCTGGCGGCGCACATTCCAGGAGTGGCCGCGATTGAAGCCAATGCGCGCGAATATGTGCCGGCGGCGAACAAACCGTGGGAGGCCAAGTTCCCCGGGATCTTCCAGGTGCGCGACGGCGTGCTGGACACCTCCGGGTTGGACCGGCCGGGACTGGGTGCGGTCTGAAGCGCGCGATGGAACCGGTCGCTGCAAGTCCGGCAGTGGTAAGGCACCGATTGTGAGCCCTGGAGCAGCGTGGCGCACCGAGGCGTCAATCGTTTACTCCACGGTCTGCGTCAACGTTTCCGTGCTACCGACGAAGTCCACACTCCCGTTATAGGTCGCCGTGATCGTGTGTGAGCCGGCCGTCAGCCCCGAAGCAGTAAAGCTGGCGGTCCCCCCATTCAATGTCACATTCTTGAGCGTGGTCGTGCCGTCTTTGAAGACAACTGTTCCCGTCGGCGTCCCGCTGAACTGCGGCGCGACTGCGGCGTCAAACGTCACCGGTTTCCCAAACTCAGATGGATTCGGCGATGAAGTCAGCGTGATGGCGCTTGTGGCCCTACTCACAACCTGCTTCACCGGCTTCGAAGTGCTAGTCCCGAAGTTCGCGTCGCCGCCGTAAACCGCCACTACCGCCTCCGTCCCGGCCCCGAGCCCTGAAGTAGATAAGGCCGCAACACCGCCGCTGAGTGTTCCCGTTCCCAATACCGTCGAGCCCTGCATGAATGTGACCATCTCGCCATCCGGTGGCGCGCCGCCGCTCGAATTGACTGTGGCGGTGAACTCTATGGCCTGTCCGTACGACGAGGGATTCGGCGCGGACGCGAGAGTCGTCGTGGTCCTGTTGATTACCACTTGAATCAGCGGCGTGGACGCGCTGCCGCGGTAGTTTCCGTCACCCTCGTAAACCGCGGTAATGCCGCTCGATCCCAAGGGCAATTTCGCCGTCGTGTACTGCGCGGCTCCGGCGGTCAGAGCCGCCGTCCCGAAGGCCGTTGCGCCGTTCTTAAAGACGACTTTGCCGGCGGGCGTCCCGCCGGAGGATGACGTAACTGTAGCCGTAAAAACGACCGGCTCACCGGACAGCGACGGGTTCACCGAAGAGGCTAGACTGGTTGCGCTTGGCGATACATGCACGACCTGCGATACCGGCGTTGACGTGCTCGCGCCGTAGCTTGCATCTCCGCTATAGGAGGCAGTGATGGAGTTCGTTCCCAACACCAAGGCGCTGGTGCTGAGAGAGGCCATCCCCCCGCTCATTTGACCCGTACCTAAGCTGTTGCCTCCGTCGTTGAACGTCACCGTGCCGGTAGGCGGGCTCGGTCCCTTTGGCGTCACCGATGCCGTCAGCGTCACGGTTTGCCCAAACAACGAAGGGTTAGGGGTTGTAGCCACGGAAGTGACCGTCGGGATTATCCTCCCCAGCGTTCCCAACATGATGAAATCCTGGTTAGCGTTGGCGACCAAGTCTAACACTCCGTCCCGGTTCACGTCCGCAATGATCATGGGCCCTTGTGCATAGGTCCCCGAGGTGTAGCTTTGAGCTGCCTGAAAGGTGCCGTCGCCGTTGCCCAAAAGGATCCCCACGCTGCTGGAGTCCGAACAATTCATGGGCACGGGGCAGGACTGGTTCAGCACGATCAAGTCGGGTATACCGTCGCCATTTACGTCCGCCACTCCAGGGGAAAGTCCACCCGTGCCCCCCGAGTCGTAGGTCGCGGCGGGCAGGAAAGCGCCTCCGCCGAGTCCAATCAGCACGCTCGCCACTCCATCCTCATAGTCCGGCCCTGAACTTGCCGTGACGATATCCGGCACGCCGTCGCCGTTGACGTCGGCGACCGCCATGCCGTTCGTCAGATATGCCTGGGTACGAAAAGTATTTCCCAACAAAGGCTGGGAGGTGGACGACGACTGGAAAGTTCCATCGCCGTTACCTAGCAAATAGCCCACTAGTCCGCTCGAACAGTCGTCGTTAGCCACGCAAAAGCTAAGCAGCACAATGTCCAGTATGCCGTCTCCATTGATGTCGGTGAGGATAGTTCCGTCCAACCCGCCGCCGCCCATGTTTCCGGTGGCGAGGCCCGGGGGGTCGCCGTAAGGCGGGTTGTAGCTTACCGGAGACTGCAGAGTCCCATCGCCGTTGCCGAAAAGCACCAGCACCGTTCCGGAACTGCCGTTGAAGGCGACGGCATCGGGATGGCCGTCGTTATTCACGTCGGCGACGGCAAGCGTTACAAGTCCGGCTCCTGCAATTCCGTTTGTGTTGCCGATCACAGGTTGGAAGGTCCCGTCTCCGTTCCCCAGCAAAACGCCAATATTGCCAGTCGCGCAGTTGTTGCTGCTGTCACAGGGGCTGGCGGCGATTAGATCGGGTATTCCGTCCCCGTTCATGTCCGCGATCGAGATCGCAGCCGCTCCGGTGCTGCCCGGGGAGTAGCAGATGGGTTCACGAAAGGTTCCGTCGCCGTTGCCCAGTAGAACTCCCACGCCGTTGCAAATGAAGACTGCGCCGTTGGCAAAAACCAAATCGGGTATACCGTCGCCGTTTAGGTCACCCAAGGCGATGGAGGACTCGCCTCCGACGTATCCGAGGTTCGTATTATACACATCGTAGGCAGGCAGGAAAAGCGGGACGCCGTTGGGGCTACGGCCGCGAGCACCTTTGGCGGAAGGCGCGCCGTCCTTCGATCGGAACGCCCTGGTATCCATCGACGAGTCCTGGGACGGCCTGTTGGGCGCGGCGTCGGCGTATGCCGAAGGTGAGGGCTTCCGTGACTGGGTAGCCCGTTGCTCATTCGGTGCGCCCTGCGCGGCGGTGTACCGCGGAATTAGGGGGCTGATCGTCAGGACTGCAAGCGGAACCAGGAACCCCTTGGCATGACAATTGACTCGCATTGCGTTTCTCCCGGTCTGTTCGGCGGCCCGCTACAAAGATCGCTTGTGGGCTCTCCGCTGTTCCATGCGGCCTGCCAGAATTTCCTATACCCACTTACTATATACGCAAACTAAGTGGGGAAACCGTCATTCTGCGGCGAGATGCTTTCCCGAAATCATGCGCGAAAGGGCCGGCGGCGAACAAGCCATAGGGGACAGGTTTCTTGCCGTCTCCAAGTGCGCAACGGCATGCTGGACACCTCCACGTTGGACCGGCCGAGCCCCGGTGCAGTCTGAGCGCGCGGCCGGCAAGTGTGCGCGAGGAAGAGTCAGCACGCGCTGTGCGTAAGTCATGTAGCCGATCTCCCGCTCGAGCGCCTCCGGGCCTCAACCCGCTCGCCAGCGCAATATCCACGGCCGGCAAGCGCCTCTCTAGTTACTCACCGCGAGATACAACGTCTGCGTTCCGGCCACGCTGCCGACCGTAAATGTCAACTTTACGGCGCCGTGGCCGGGCTTAGGCGGCACGACGATATTGAATTGATACAGGCCGGTGAAACCCGGCGCCAACCCCGCATAGTCCACGCTTGCGGGCGTCCTGCCTATGGATATTTCAAAGGACCCAGCGCGTGCATCTATATCTCGGCCATCTCGCCCTGGCGGATTCCCTGTTTGAGCGGGCGCTGGCCATGGATCGCGAGCTTTACGGCGCCGTGCATCCGCGCATCGCCGGCGACCTCTTTAACCTCGGCGTCGTCCAGCATGACTTGGGCCGCGATGCCGATGCAGAGCGGAGTTACCGCCCGGCCCTGGACATCAATCAATCCTGGTATGGCAAGGAGCACCCCGACTCCGCCTTGATGATGGCCGCGGTCGGGCAGTCTCTGATCTATCAGGGACACTACGACGAGGCGGCGCCCTTGCTGCAACAGGCCCTGGCCATTCAGAGGGCATCTCCGGAAAAGTGCATCCCCAGGTGGCGATTGCCTTCAACCAATTTGGAGTCTTGGAGCTGCGGCGCGGGCACTTCGCCGAGGCCGAAGAGATTTCACGCGCATGGCCGATATCAATCGGCAGGTATAAGACCACCGGCGCCTTCTGGTAGGCGTCGCGCTCCTGAAACTCGGTCAAGTGTATTTCGAAGAGAAAGAACCACGCCCGCGCCGAGCAATCGCCTCGCGAAGCCTTGGCGCGTTTCATTGAAAAGCTGCCGGCCGCGCACTCTAACACCATGATCGCGCAGCTCAAATTGGGTCACACCCTGGTGCTGGAGCGGCAGCATAAAAGCGCGGAAGGCCACCTGTTGGCAGGATACGAGGTTCTGGCAAAACAGCCGGACCCGTCCGCGCCACGCCTCAAAGGCGCACGGGCGGATCTGGGGCGGTTTACGACGCATTGCACGAGCCCGCGCAGGCCGGCAAGTTTCGGGCGGATCGTTAGGCCCGCACGAGTGCGCGCGGCAGGGCCCGGTCTCAATTTCATACACGCTTCTCCGATTTTGTACACAGCCCAGCACTCCGCCTGTGCGGGACGTAAAGGGTTGGCTCACACCGCTACTTTGGCCCCTGCCGTGCCCTTGTCCCTGTAGCACGCGATGCAGCCACCCAAGTCCTCCCGTCTCTTACGTTGGTTCCCCTCCATGACGGACGCCGCCTTCGCGCTGCCGTTGGTTTTTCTATTCTGCGGGATGCACGGCGCGCATACGCTTTTGGGAGATGGCGACACCGGCTGGCACCTACGCACGGGCGAATGGATACTCGCGCACGGGCGCGTGCCCGATCGCGATATCTTTTCTTTTACGCGGCCCGGGCAACCCTGGTTTGCCTGGGAGTGGTTGTGGGATGTAGTGTTCGGCTGGCTGCATCTGCATGCCGGCATGCCCGCCGTGGTATTGGCCAGCAGCCTGGTGCTGGCGTTGACTTTCGCTTTGCTGTTCCGCATGGCGCGCCAGTCGAGCGATGCACTGGTGGCGCTGGCGTTGACGCTGCTAGCGGCGGCAGGCTCGGCCGGGCACTGGCTGGCGCGTCCCCACCTGCTCACCATGTTGTTTACCGTGATCTTCTATTCCGTTTTGGAGAATGCCAGCCGCCAGTCCGCGGAATCGGATTTTCCCAAGCGTTTGTGGGTGCTGCCGCCGCTGATGGTGTTGTGGACCAATCTGCATGGAGGTTTCTTTGTCGGCATCCTGTTGATCGCCGCCTACGCTAGCGGGCAGTTTGCCCTACTTCTGCGCGAAAACACCAGCATCCAGCGGCTCCAGGCGCTCCGGCGCGGGCGCGGTTATCTGCTCATCGCCGCCGGCTGCGGCGTGGCCACGTTCGTCAATCCCTACGGCTACCGGCTTCACGCGCACATCTTTCAATACCTGGCGGACGGATTCTATCGCGGCAACATCATGGAGTTCCAATCTCTGAATTTTCAGAGCCCGCAAGCGCGCTATTTCGAGATCCTGCTGGCGGCTGGCGCGGCCGCGGCCTTCGTGCAATTGCGCCGGGGCCGCCTGGTCTGGCCGCTGCTGTTTGCCGTATGGGCGCACTTGGCCCTCTACTCCGCCCGCAACATCGAGATCTTCGTGCTGCTGGCGGCCGCTCCGGCGGCTGAAATGGTTTCCGAAGGCTTGCGGAACGCGCCCGACATGCGCTTGTCCGGCCGGCTGCGGCGCTGGCTGCACAGTCTGGCGTGCTTTGCGCGGGAATGGAACGTCATCGACGCCGGGCCACGTTGGCATGCGGCCAGCTTCGCGGCGATGTTGGCGTTGGCGGCTCTGCTTTATGCTCCCCGCCCGCCCTTTGGATTCCGAGCCACTTACGATCCCGAATCCTTTCCGGTCGCCGCGGCGAACCGACTGGAGGAAGCCGGTCTGTTCGGCGGCGTTTTCACGGAAGATCTCTGGGGCGGTTACTTAATCTACCGCGAGTATCCGCGAGGCCGGGTTTTCATCGACGGCCGCAGCGACTTCTACGGCGCGGATTTTGCCGGCAAGTACATCAAGGCCATGGGCGCGCAAGCTGGCTGGGATCGGTATCTGAGCCGTTACGGCGTCGAGACCGTCCTGTTGCCTCCGGATGCGCCGCTGGCCGGGGCGCTGAAGCAATCCGGCGCATGGCATCTGATCTATGACGATGGTGTCGCCCTGATCTTCCGGTCGGCGCGCGCCGCGCCCTTGCTGTTGCAACAAGCGTCCTCCGCTTCGGCTCCCGCCGCAATTCGTCCCGCGCGGTTTGGCGGCTCCCAATAGCGCCAGACCTATTCGCTTCGCCAAACCCAGCCGATATAAAGAGTGAACATCGAAGGCGGCCCGGCGATTGGACGCGGCCGCGAGTGAACCATGAATCAACGACTAGTTTCGGTCCTGGCATTTGCGTTTGTCGTCTCAGCCGGCGCGAGCCTGTTGCTGTACCGTCTGTTAGCCAGCCGCACACCGGCACAGGCGGCTCCCAAGTCCAGCAAACTCATTCTGGCGGCGCGGGCCCTGGAGCCAGGCACCCTGATTCGAGACGCCGATCTCCGCGACGGAGATTGGACTGGCGCCACACCGATAGGCGCCCTCCAAAAGAAAGAGGATATTGTCGGGCGCGGCGTGGTTTCTCCTATCTTCGCCGGCGAGCCCATCGTCGAAACCCGCTTGGCCCTTAAGGGTGGCGGGGCGGGTCTGGCGGCCCTGATTCCCATAGGCATGCGCGCGGTAGCCATTCGCGTGAACGAAATCGTAGGAGTGGCCGGCTTTGCGGGTCCCGGCATGCGCGTGGATGTACTGATCTCCGGCAGTCCCCCGGGCGGCGCCGCGCTGGGCGCGGTCACCCAGACCCTGCTGCAAAACGTACAAGTGCTCTCGGCCGGGCAGAATTTCCAAAAGGATGCCGAAGGAAAACCCGTTTCAGTGCAGGTAGTGAACCTGTTGGTCACACCGCAACAGGCGGAAATGTTGAGCTTGGCAGGCAATCAGACCACGATCCAACTGGTGCTGCGCAATCCGCTGGACACTGAAATCGCAAAAACGAATGGCAGCGCGGTCGCGCAATTGTTCCACCCCGGCGTGCCGCTCCCGCAAGGGGCCAAGAGCCTGGCGATGGTGCAGAGCGTTGCTATCCTCACCCGTTCTTCGCCCGCACCTGCGGCCCCGCCTCCGCCTCCCAAGCCGCGCACGGTTGAGGTGATCAACGGCATCAAACGGACCGAGACGCAGTTCGATGGCCGCGGGGAGGCAAAGCCATGATCCGCTATGGCGTCTGGTTCGTGGCATCCCTCTTAGCATTGGAACTGCGGGCGGCAAGTGATGCCCGCAATGCCGGAATCCCGTCGGACCTTGTGGTCTTCGTAGGCAAGTCGCTGATCCTGGATACGCCCGCCGATCTGCGGCGCGTATCGGTGGCCAACGGCGATCTCGCCGAGGCCCTGGCGGTGAGCCCGCGCGAGGTGCTGATAAACGGCAAAGCTGCCGGAGAAACCTCAGTGATTCTGTGGCAGCAGGATGGTGCGCGCACCATGTACAACCTCACGGTGCGCCAGAATACCGCTCGGATCGACGCCGTCAAGGAGCAGCTCAAGGAAGCCCTGGCAGGCCAGGACGTCAGGCTCGACTTCGAAAACGACACAGTATTCCTGCGCGGCACCGTTAGAGATCTTTCGAGCGCCGAGCGCGCCGCCGGCATATCGGCCACCCTGGGCAAAGTTGTGAACCTGTTGCGCGTAGAAGTCCCGGCGGCCGAGGCTCAGATCCTGCTGCATGTGAAGTTCGCCGATGTGGATCGCTCCGCCACCAATTCGTTCGGGGTCAATCTGCTGAGCACCGGAGCGGGGAATACGATAGGTCAAGTGACCACCGGCCAGTTCGGACCGGCCTCCCCCAGCTTCCAGGGCAATTCCGTGGGGTTTACGCTCGCCGACGCGCTAAACATATTCCTGTTCCGGAAGGACCTGAATCTGGGCACCCTGATCCAGGCGCTGGAGGCTAAGAACCTCTTGCAGATATTGGCCGAGCCGAACGTATTGGCCATGAATGGCAAACCCGCCAGCTTTGTGGCGGGGGGCGAGTTTCCGTTTCCGGTGGTGCAAGGCGGCTCCGTTGCGGGGGCGGTGACCATCCAGTTCCGCGAATACGGGGTGCGCATCAACTTTCTGCCGGTGGTGACTCCGCGCGGTACGATCCGCCTGCAAGTATCCCCCGAGGTCAGTTCGCTGGACTATGCCAACGCGCTGCAATTTCAGGGCTACACGATCCCCGCGCTGGCCACCCGGCGGGTCCAGACTCAGGTCGAACTCGAGAGCGGCCAGAGCTTTGTGATTGCGGGCCTTTTGGACAACACCATCACCGAGAGCCTCAACAAGATACCCGGCATCGGTGCCATTCCGTTGCTGGGCAAACTCTTCCAAAGCCGTTCACGTTCCCGGACTAACTCCGAATTGATGGTCCTCATCACACCCGAGTTGGTACGGCCCATTCCCTCCGGAGCCGCACTCCCAGATGTTCACGAGGACGAGAAGTATCTGCCGGGCACCGCCTTTGCCGCCCCACGAACGCCGGGCCCGGAAGTCACCGGAAAAGTGCCGCGACCGCCGATCCGCAAGGATATACCGCTCGAAGATCTGCTGGAGATCGAGAAACAGAATGCGGCCGCTCCCGCGTTGCCGCAAGCAAGCTCGTCGCAGGGCGGTACGCCCGGAGGAATACACTAATGGCCTCCCTCGCTTTCGAACAGGACACATCCAAACCCCCCGCGCCTCCCACGACGGTGGGGTTGGCGATCTCGGCGCCGGAATTGTGGGGGCCCACGCAGGAAGCGTTGCGCGGTCTGGCCGTGCGCGTGGTTATGGAGCAGCGCGACCTTCGGAACTGGCCCTCCCTAATCGAGCGATTGGAGTCTCTGCGACCGGAAGTCGTGCTGCTGGACATCACCGGGCTGCCAGTGCCCCTCGAAGACGCGCTGCGCCAAGTGCGCGCGGCCCTGCCCGATGCAATGCTGGTGGCGCTCGACATTACCGCGCAACCGGAAACCATTCTGGGGGCTATGCGCGCTGGCGCAAATGAATTTCTGTACCCGCCGCTTGGCGGCAATCTCCGCAAAGCGGTCGAGCGGCGCGCCGCCGTGCTTCCACGGCTGCGGGAAAATACCCGCCCGCCGGGCAAGGTCCTCGGATTCCTTTCCGCAAAGGGCGGCTGCGGCGCCTCGACGATCGCCTGTCATCTGGCAGCCGAACTGGGGCGCGTCGGCGCGCAGCGGTCCGAGCGCACCCTGCTGGCGGATCTGGACCTGCAATCGGGAATTGTGGGCTTCCTGATGAAGGTCAAATCGCCCTACTCGGTGCTGGACGCGGTGCAGAATCTGCATCGCCTGGATGTGAGTTATTGGAACGCTTTAGTGTCGGCAGAGTGGCCCGGGTTGGAAATCATTTCTGCGCCCACAGGCTATCTTCCCAAGGATCCCGTTCCCGGAGAATTTCTGGCGAAGATCGTCACGTTCGTGCGCGCGAATTACGCCTGGACGGTGGTCGACCTGGGTTGCACGTTGAATATGGCTACCATCACCGTGCTCGATGAAGTCGACGACATTTATCTGGTCACCACGCTGGAAGTTCCCTCGCTGCACCAAGCTAAGCTGGCGGTCCAGACGCTCATCAACGCCGGTTTTCGAAACCGGCTGCACGTCATCCTGAACCGAACGCCGCAGCGGCCGGACGTCACCGCCGAAGAGCTGGAGCGCATTCTGGGCGTGCCGATCGAAATCATGCTGCCCAATGACTACTATGCGCTCTACGACGCCTTTTGCAAAGGCAAACTTCTTCCGCCCGGCAGTCATCTGAGCCGTCAACTGTCGAGCTTTGCCACGCGTTTGGCCGGCGCGCCCGTCGAGAAGGGCAAGCGCCGGTTCGGTCTATTCGGATAAAGGAGCGCAGCGATGGGTAATGGATGGAATGCCGCACCGCGGGAAACGGTTGAATCGGGATGGGTGGCTCGGCTTTTTCAAGCCGAATCGGCCACACCGGAATATCAGCAACTGAAATTCGCGCTGCATCGGCAGTTGCTCGAACGCCTCAACCTGGAAGCGTTGTCGTCCATTCCGGGAGACCGCGCTCGATTGGAGATCCGCACGGCGCTAGTCAGGCTGGTGGATCAGGAGAAGACTCCGCTCAGCCGTACCGACAAGGACCGCGTCATCGAGGAGGTGCTCGACGAGGTCTTCGGGCTGGGCCCGCTGGAGCCTCTGCTGCAGGATGCCACCGTCTCCGATATTTTGGTGACCACGCCGCATCTGGTTTACGTGGAGCGGGCCGGCAAACTGTACCGTACGCCGGTCCAGTTTAAAGACAACGCCCACCTGCTGCGCATCATCGAAAAAATAGTGGCGCAAGTCGGCCGCCGGGTGGACGAATCCACGCCCCTGGTGGACGCCCGGCTACCCGACGGTTCGCGCGTCAACGCCGCCATTCCTCCGGTGGCCGTAGACGGACCCTTGCTGTGTATCCGGCGCTTCGGGCGGCATGCGCTGCGTCCAGAGGATCTGGTGCGCAGCCTGACCATGACCGAGAGCATGCGCGAACTCCTCGAAAATTGCGTAAAGGCACGCCTGAACATCCTGATTAGCGGCGGCACCGGCTCGGGCAAGACCACGCTGCTGAACGTTCTCTCCACCTACATCCCGGAGGACGAACGTATCGTAACCATCGAGGATGCGGCCGAATTGCGTCTGCAGCAAACCCACGTGGCGCGCCTCGAAACGCGTCCACCCAACATCGAAGGCACGGGCGCCATCCGCATACGGGAACTGGTCATCAACGCGCTCCGCATGCGTCCGGACCGCATCATCGTGGGCGAGGTGCGCGGCGAGGAGGCGCTGGACATGTTGCAAGCCATGAATACGGGCCACGACGGCTCACTCACGACCATCCACGCGAACACTCCGCGCGATGCAGTGGGACGTCTTGAGGTGATGGTCGGGATGTCCAACGCCAATATGGGGGTGCGCTCCATCCGGCAGCAGGTCGCCTCCGCCGTGGACCTGTTCGTGCAGGTTTCGCGCTTCAGCGACGGCACCCGGAGGGTCACGCACATCACGGAGGTCACCGGCATGGAAGGCGACTTGGTGACTCTGCAGGACCTGTTTGTTTTCGACAAGAAGGGCCTCACGGAAAAGTTGAAAGTGCGGGGTTGCTTCCGGTCCACCGGCATCCGGCCCAAATTCTACGAGCGGCTGGAAGCGTGCGGCTTGCTGCTTCCCGCCAGCATATTTGATAGCTCCCAGGAGGTCGGCTAGCCGTGCGCCTCTCATTGGCTCTGTTTCTGGTCCTGTTCACCTTTGTGCTGCTCTCCATCGTAATCGGGCTGAAGTTCTACGAATGGTGGCGCAAGCGCGAGATGTCGGCCATGCTGCGGACCGCCGTGGACGATCCGAGCCCCGGAGGCGCCCGGTTGCTCCGGAATTCTACGGGAAAGCCGCCGCGCCTGGAGGTATGGTTGGAGCGCTCGGCCCTGCTGGCGAAGACCAAGAAGTTAATTCGGCAAGCCGGAGTGAGTTGGACTCCCGGGGGATTGATCCTGGCAATGGCCGGCGGAGCCGCCGGAGTTCTGGTATTGTCGCGGATACTGCCGGCTCTTTTCCCGTACATCGGGATGGCCGCGGCACTGGCCGTGCTGGCCGCGGCGTTGCCCTACCTCCTCCTCCGCCGGAAACGCACCCGGCGGTCGGCGGCATTCGAAGAGCAGTTCCCCGAGGCCTTGGACTTTCTGGCGCGTTCTATGCGCGCCGGACACGCCTTCACGATCAGCCTGCGGATGGCCAGCGAGGACTTGCCCGATCCGCTGGGCCTGGAGTTCCGCACGCTGTTCAACGAGCAGAATCTCGGGGCGCCGCTCGATACGGCGCTCTATAACCTGGCGGAGCGTGTTCCGCTCCTGGATGTGCGCTTCTTCGTCTCGGCGGTGATCTTGCAGAAACAAACCGGCGGTAACCTGGGCGAGATCCTCACCCGTTTGGCGCAAGTCATCCGGCAACGCTTCCAGTTGAAGGGTCAGGTCAAGGCTGCCAGCGCGCACGGGAGGATCACCGCATTGGTGCTCACGATTCTGCCGGCGGCCACCGCTGTACTCATGCTGCTGGCGGCGCCCACGTATCTACAGTCTATGTTTGACGATCCGGATGGCCGGAAGCTTATCGCAGGATCCATTGTAGGCCAGATCGTGGGCCAGTTGGTGATTCGCAAGATCATACGGATCAAGGTTTAGGGCATGGGATGACGATGGCTTTACTGGTTTCGGTGGCGTTGTTTGGATTGCTGGTGACGGCCATCACCGCCTATGGCTATGGCCGCTACGCCAAGCCGGCCCGTCTTTTGCGGCAACTAGACCGCGAACCTGCAGCCGCGGTGACGCTCGACCACATCGGTCAGCCCAAGCCATCGCGGCTGGCCCGCCGCGTGCAAGCCATCGGACAGCATGCTCCTATCTCGCAGCAGGATGCCCAGACCACCCGGCGCTCACTGATTGCAGCGGGCTACCGGGCTGAAAGCGCCGTCACATTGCTGTACGGCATCAAGCTTATTCTCGCCGTGATCCTGGCCATTTTATCGATTCTATTCCGCGACAGCATTACGGCGAACCCGGTGCTGCGCATCGTGCTGCCCGTAGCGGCCACGGTGGCTGGGTACTGGCTTCCCGGCTTCTTCTTGGAGCGCAAGGTTACCAAGCGGCAAGAGAAATTGCGTCTCTCGCTGCCCGACGGATTGGATCTGATGGTGGTTTCGGTGGAGGCCGGCCTGGGTCTGGATCAGGCGATTCAAAACGTGGGCCGCGAATTGGCCGTGGCGCATCCCGAGCTTAGCGAAGAGCTGACTTTGGTTACTCTCGAGATGCGCGCCGGTAAGCGCCGGGCCGAAGCGCTCCGCAATCTGGCGCAACGCACCGGAGAATCCGAGTTGCGAAAACTGACTGCCATTTTGATCCAGTCCGACCGCTTCGGCACGAGTATGGCCGAGGCCCTGCGCACGCATTCGGAATTCATGCGCGTGCGCCGCCGCCAAGACGCGGAGGAAAGGGCCGCGAAAGTGGGAGTGAAGTTGGTTTTCCCCATTTTCTTCTTTATCTTGCCTTCCATCCTCGTGGTGGCGGCCGGACCGGGCATTTTACAGGTTTTCAAATACTTATTTCCCCTAATGAAGGGGATTCAATAGGAAAGGAGGAACCGTACATGAATAACACGATATTTCAAGCCGCTTTATGGCTCGCAGCCGGAGTGATACTGGTGCTGCTGGTGGCCCGCCGCCGCAAGCGCAAAAACATGTAAGGGCTCCCACAGGGCGGCAGGTGGTGGCGCCTGCCTTCCCGCACCCTCGGCGGCTCACGCCGGATCGCTTGCGCCTCGCTCCAAACGCAAGGCTTAGTGCGCTTTTCCGGATTGTCGGTGGCGGTTCATCAGTTGCGCCTTGCGTCTCTGTGGAGGCGCCTGGCGCCGCAAATAGCGTGATCCCAGCATGGTCCTGAATGGATCGCCGCCACAGGCTGGTTCAAAAACGCACAAGCATAGGCGCCCCGAAACCCGCTCCGGCTTCACTTGCGCTCCATCGCCTGTGGATCCCAACCGTAGATCGTCCGCTTGTAATGGCTGACGTTGGACAGCGGTGCCTGACCGGCCACGCGCAGGCCGAACATCGCGTCCGACATCACCGGTTTGCGGCTGCGCACCCGCCGCCAGAAAACTGGCGATGTGGGCGGCGTGATGCAATAGTCGTCGGGCGCCAGAAACTCCTGGGCGTCATCCGCATGCTTTCCGCCGGGGCCGGCCGCGCCGGATAGTGTTCGCCGCAAAGCAACCCAATCGATGGTCGAAGGCGAAGGGTCAATGGAATCGACTTGCGGAACACCAGTTCATCGCGGTCCATCGGCCGCTCCACCAGACTTCGATCGGATTCAACTTGCCGAAGGCGCCGACCCGGATGAGTTCCTTGCCTTCCGATAAATGATCGAGCTTGCGCGCGCTGCGCCACGAGCGCGGAAGCCTGCGCGTGGTCAGTGCTCCGCCGTAGTTCAAAATTTCAAAATACCTCCTGCGCTCGCGGGCTGCCGGCCCGCGTATAGATCGGATACCGCCGCAAACGCGGCGCCCCACGTCGCCGAGCGCTACTTGTACGTCCGCCGTGCCGCGCTGAGAAACCGGCGTCTCGTTGTGGACATGTTAAGCTTCCCCGACGAGTTTACCTTTAGCCACTACCAGCGCCCAACTACCTTTATAGCGAGCCTCGCAAAACGAACCGCCCAGCCGCTCCAACTGGGACTGCACCGCCGCCACCTCGTGCCGCTCGAGGCCGCTCAACAGCGCCACGCCGTCCGGACCAAGACAGCGCATTAACTCCGGCGCCAGCCGCGCAATCGCCTCTGGGCTGATGTTGGCGGCGATCACTCCAGCCGCCCCCGAGCGCACCGCATCCACCGATCCGATAAAGAGATTCGACCCGGCACTGCTGCGCGCAATCTCCACCGCCTCCGGATCGATGTCGCATGCCCATACGGGTCCTGCGCCCAGTAGCGCCGCAGCCTGTGCCAGGATTCCTGAGCCTGTACCCACATCCAACATCCCCGCCCCCGGGCGCACGTACATCTCCAGCGCCTCCAGACATAACTGCGTGGTCTCGTGCATGCCCGTGCCGAACGCCATCCCGGGATTCACTGCGATACGGAAGCGCCCCTCCGGCGCAAGGTCGCTCCGCCATACTGGAACCAGGAAGAATCTCTCGCCCACCAGCAACGGTTCCCAGTTCGCGCGCGACATCGCCACCCAGTCGCGCTGTTCCTCCCGCCTCCAACTCACTGCATGAAAACGCGTGGCCAGCGCAGCGCGGTCCGCATCGTCTTCGAAAAAGGCGCGTAACCCGCCGCCCTCCAGTTCCACTATGCCAGTCGAGCCTTCCGCCCAAAGCTCGGCGACCAGCATATCGTTCTGTTCCGGCGGGCAGGCAATCTCGATCGAAAACATCGGCGCTCAAACGCATTCTCGCACGGAGAGGCCCATGCCTCGCTGTTGTTCGGTACCATATTCTCAGATGGACCGAAGGAATCTGCGGGCGCTATCCCGTGTGCGGCTTTCGGAGGCCAGGGCTTTGCTCAAGGCGGTCTTCCGGATGGAGCTTATTATCTGGCTGGCTATGCCGTCGAATGCCTCGAACAGCGCTGGTGCGCTTTGCTCAGAATGCTTATCGGCGACAGAATCACGGAGTAATGAAATGGCTCAAGCTTTATTGGTAAACGTCGACCTGGATGCAGGCGCCAAAATCCTTGGCATCATGGATAGGGCCAACGTAAGAGTGAGCATCGCCGCATGGATTGTATTCGATGAGTATGGCGATTGGCGGCTCCTCCTATCATCCCCCCAGCTCGATGCGACTGGCCCGGGCAAAGCCTCAGGGTTGGTCTTTAGTGCGTTGGTAGCTGCCGACTTTCCGGTTGAAAAGACCCCAACCATTTTGATTCTGCCCACGACGGACTCCACTGTTCGCAGCCGGATCTTCGGCAAAGCCAAGACCGCCGAAGGCGTGCGGCTAGGCGGACGGCAAATCGGGAAGCGTTGGGTGGAGGACGCCTACGTCTACGGATTTCGTAACTTGGCAACCAATATATGAAACTACAAGGCATTTTCCCGCCCATTACCACCCCTTTTGATCATGCCGGCAACATCTACGCCGCCAAGGTCCAGCACAATATCGAGAAGTGGAACCGCACTACGCTCGCCGGATACGTGGCGACCGGCTCGACTGGCGAGAGCGTCCTGCTTACAGCCGAAGAGAAGGTCGAGTTGTGGGAAATGGTGGCGCGCCACGCGGCGCCCGAAAAACTGTTGATCGCCGGCACGGGCGTCGAGAGCGTGCGCGAGACGGTGTGTCTCACCAACCGCGCGGCAGAACTGGGGTACAAAGCCGCCCTGGTCAAGACGCCGCACTACTACAAGAGCCTGCTGAACCGCCCCGAGGCGCAAACCCTTTACTACCGTGCGGTGGCCGATCAGGCGCGCATTCCCGTGATTATTTACAATTTCCCGCAGGCCACCGCGCTCGATATTCCGGCCGCCGCGGTAGTGGAGCTTTCGCATCATCCGAATATCATCGGTATCAAGGAAAGCTCTGGCAACATGGAGAAAGTCATGCAGATGATGCGCGAGTCGCGGCCCGGTTTCCAGGTCACCGTGGGCTCCGCGCCAACCCTTTGGCCGTCGCTACTGATGGGCGCAACGGGCGCCATACTGGCGTTCGCGAACGCTGCCCCCTATTCCTGCATCGCGATCTGGGAGGCTTACCGCATGCGCGAGGAAGATGCCGGCCGCGACTGGCAGAACCGCATAGCGCGCGCCGCCGCGCTGGTCACCAGCAAGCACGGCATCCCCGGCCTGAAGCACGCCATGGATCTCAACGGCTACTACGGCGGCCCACCGCGCTTGCCGTTGTCCGCCCCCACACCTGAAGCCAAGCGGGAGATCGAAGAAGCGTTCCAGGATTTGAAAGGCTGAGCGCCGTGCGTCGAGGGTACCTGCGACCCGCATATCGTGGCACCGGTGGGATCGATGACGATTCCTGAAACTGCCGAGCCACGCAGGTTTCCGGAAACGTCCGGATATGTCAGCAGCACAGCTTCCGCAGCTTCCAGGCGCAGACCCAAATGAAATCACTTTTCGCCGGGCCTCTTTTCCGATGTCTTACTTTGCATTCCTCAAATATGGTACGCTAAGTGCTTCATAATGCGTACAGTTGACTTGATCCAGAGAAAGCGCGACGGCGGCGAACTGTCCCCCGAAGAAATTTCGTACCTGGTGGACGGATACACTCGTGGGGAAATACCCGACTACCAGATGTCGGCTTTTCTCATGGCTGTCTATTTTGCCAACATGACAGACCGGGAAGTTAGCCGGTTGACCGAATCCATGATGCACTCGGGCGAAATGCTCGATCTCTCCGGGATTCCGGGCGTCAAGGTGGACAAGCATTCCACGGGCGGCGTGGGCGATAAGACCACGCTAATCGTGGCGCCGCTGGCGGCGGCAGCGGGCGTGATCGTTCCCACTATGGGAGGGCGCGGTCTTGGGCATACCGGCGGCACCGTCGATAAGCTCGAATCCATTCCAGGGATGCGCACCAATCTGACTGTCGACGAGCTCAAAGCGCAACTCGCCGCCGTGGGGCTTTGCTTCCTGAGTCAGACCTCTGAACTCGCCCCCGCCGATGGCCGGCTCTACGCGTTGCGCGATGTAACAGCCACGGTGGAATCCATTCCCCTGATCGCGTCGTCCATCATGTCCAAGAAGCTTGCAGAGGGCGTGGATGCGTTAGTGCTCGACGTCAAAGTGGGGAATGGCGCGTTCATGAAGAAGCAGGTGGATGCGCGCCGCCTGGCGCAAGTTATGGTGGGCATCGGGCGCCGCATGGATAAGCGCGTGCAAGCGCTGATTACGGACATGAACCAGCCCCTGGGTTATGCCGTGGGCAATGCGCTGGAAGTAATGGAGGCGTCGCAAACGCTGCAAAACGCCGGCCCGGCGGATTTGACGCGCCTGTGCATCGAACTGGCGGCGCGCATGATCTTTGTGGCCAAGGTATCGCCCACGCTTGAGGAAGCTCGCCGGCTTGCCGAGAAACTGCTGGTGGATGGCTCCGGCTATCGTAAGTTGAAGCAGGCGGTCGAGGCGCAGGGCGGCAATGCGCAGGCGCTCGACAAGTTCGAGTTGCTGCCCAACGCTACCGGCATGCGCGAAGTAGTGTCGCCCCGCGGCGGCTACGTCAGCGTCATCAACGCGCACGATATCGGTCTGGCCTCCAATATGATCGGAGCGGGCCGCGATCGCAAGGAAGACGCGGTCGACCCAGCGGTCGGCGTGATCCTCGAAGTGAAGGTCGGCGAAAAAGTGGAGGCGGGGTCCGTGCTATGCCGCCTGTACTACACCAAGGAAGATCGCGTGGAAGAAGGCGCCGGGATGGTGGAGGACGCTTTCCGCATTTCGGCGCAGAAGCCCGACGACCGCGAACTGATCCTGGAAGTCGTAAGCTGATGGTTCCTTGTGGGGCGGGCGTCCACGCCTGCGGCGGGTCTCCAGACCCGCCTGCGCGCCCGTCAATCTAAAGCCGCACTAGACCAAGGAAATCTTTCAGCAGACGCAACCAATCCAGCCTTAACCGGATTGTTGACAATATACCTTTCGATCCGCCGGAACTCTTCCCCATTCCGCACCAGACGATCGTAACTTTCATCCTGCCAAAACGGGCGCCCAGTGCATCCCAATAATTGGTTGGCCTGACGCGCGCTATATCCTTTCAGACTGCATAGCAGAGATGATACGTTGGTATGCGGCGTGAGAAGCAGGTGAACATGATTCGGCATAATCACCCAGGCATGCAGATCGCAACCGGCCAACGCACAATGTTGGATGGAACCGCGGACCAAGCGCGCGACCTCCGGTCGTTTCAAATAAACCGGTCCGAAACGCGCGGTATCCAGCAACCGGTCCATTGCGGCAAACGCCTCCCCGGGGGTCATGCTTTCTCTAGGGAACTCGCGTCCAACCGGCAAGCTGCCATACAACCGGAAGGTGACGAAGAGCGGCTGTCCGATGGCATAGATGTGTGGCAGGCGACGTTGTGAAAAAGCCATGATAAATGTACCGTGCCGCGGCGGAACAGAGGATCTCAGGAAAAGCGGGTCTGGAGACCCGCTGCAGGCGTGGACGCCCGCCCCACGAATAAAGGGACCCCGCTAATGCAGCGGTTCACCGGACTGTTGGGTCTTGCCGCAATTCTGGCCATAGCGTGGCTCTTCTCCGCCCACAAGCGCGCCATCAAGCTGCGCCTCATCCTCTGGGGAGTGGGCCTCCAATTCGCCTTCGCCCTGTTGGTGCTGAAGACCGATTTCGGCAAGGTCTTCCAGACTATCGGCGTGGGCGTCAATGCCATGCTCAACTATGCCGAGGCGGGCAGCAGCTTCGTCTTCGGGCCTCTGGGCATTAAGACCGGACCCTTCGGCGTCGTGTTCGCGTTTCAGGTCCTGCCGATCATCATCTTCACCGCCTCGTTCTTCGCCATCCTTTACTATTTGGGTGTCATGCAACTGGCGGTTAAAGGCATGGCCATTGTGATGCAAAGGATCATGGGGGCCAGCGGCGCGGAGTCGCTGAATGTGGCGGCCAGTATCTTCATGGGCCAGACCGAGGCGCCTCTCACCATCAAGCCTTTCATCGCCGGGATGACCCAGTCCGAGCTATTCACCATCATGACCAGCGGCATGGCGCACGTTTCAGGAGCCGTAATGGCGGCTTACGTGAAAATCGCCGGGGTCAGCATCGAGCATCTGCTCACCGCCGTCATCATGACCGCCCCCGCCACCATTATGCTGGCCAAGATCTTCTTCCCGGAAGTTGATAAGCCTGCCACCGCCGGCCGCGTGGAAGTCAGGATCGAAAAGACCGCCGTCAATCTGATCGACGCAGCCGCGCAAGGCGCCGGCGACGGGCTGCATCTGGCTTTGAATATCGGCGCCATGCTGATCGCGTTTCTAGCGTTGATCGCTATGCTGAACGGCATTCTCGGCTGGGTACACACGTTCCCCGGCATGGCATGGCTTCCCGGCAGCATGCAGCAGATCTTCGCGGTGGTATTCGCGCCGTTGGCCTGGCTCATGGGCGTGCCATGGAAGGATGCACCCACCATCGGCAACCTGCTGGGCACCCGCCTGGTGCTGAACGAATTCGTAGCGTTTCTGCAACTCGCGCCGCTCCGGGCGCAGCTCGACCCGCGCTCGTTCACCATCGCCACATATGCGCTGTGCGGTTTCGCCAATTTCAGTTCCATCGCCATACAGATCGGCGGCATCGGCGCGCTCGCCCCTAACCGGAAGTCCGACTTGGCACGGCTGGGGTTGAAGGCCGTAGCAGCGGGCAGCATGGCTAACTTCATGTCGGCCTGCATCGCGGGGATGCTGCTTTGATCGCCATGATTAACGATGCCGTTCAGTTTCTGGAATCGCAAACGCCGCTGCGGCCGCGGGTCGCCGTAGTGCTGGGCAGCGGATTGGGCGCGTTCGCCGACGAACTCGCGGACCGCATCGAAATCCCTTACGCTGCAATTCCGGGCTGGCCTTGCTCGACTGCTATCGGGCATGCCGGCAGACTGGTGTTTGGCAGATTGGATGCGCTGGACGTCGCGGTGATGGCCGGCCGCGTGCATCTGTACGAGGGTTACACCCCCGCTCAGGTCACCTTCGGCGTGCGCGTGCTCGCATCGTTCGGTATCCGGACCATCGTATTTACGAACGCCGCAGGTGGCATCAACCTGGCACTTGAGCGCGGCGGCTTGGTGTTGATCTCCGATCACATCAATTTGCAGGGATCGAATCCGCTGGTGGGTCCGAACGACGACAGCCTGGGTCCGCGCTTCCCAGACATGTCGGAGGCGTATTCGCGCAGCCTGCGCACGCTGGCACACGAAGTGGGAAGTGAGCTCGGCATTCGCCTCGCGGAAGGCATTTACGCCGCCGTGTTGGGGCCTAGTTACGAGACTCCCGCCGAAATCCTGTACCTGCGGACTATTGGCGCGGATCTGGTGGGGATGTCGACGGTGCCGGAGGCGATCGTTGCCAATCACATGGGCATGCGCGCGCTGGGCATCTCTTGTGTGACAAGCATTGCTGCCCCGGATGGAGAGCTAAGTGGACCCGCTGATTGAAGCTGCGCTACGAGCACGCGAAAACGCACACGCGCCGTTCTCCCATTTCCTAGTGGGCGCGGCTCTGGAAGATTCAACGGGCCGCATCCACACCGGCTGCAATGTCGAGAACGCCAGCTATGGCCTGACCCTCTGCGCCGAGCGTGTCGCAGTCTTCAAAGCGGTCTCCGAAGGCGCGCGCCAGTTCCGGCGCGTGGCCGTAGTTGCGGACACCGATACGCTGACGCCGCCCTGCGGCGCGTGCCGCCAGATACTCTGGGAGTTCTGCGGCGATGTGGAACTGGTGCTCTCGAACCTCCACGGCCAGACGGAAAGCTTGCGCCTGAAAGATCTCCTCCCAAGGCCCTTCGATGCGTCTTTTTTGTAGTTTCCTGCTTTTCATCTCCGCGCTGGCGGCCGAATCGGCCGACTGGATCTGGACCGGCCGCTATGTCGTCACCATGGACCCGCAGCGGCGCGTAATCGAGAACGGCGCGGTCGCTA
>JBEKTJ010000107.1:0-25401 GCA_049516155.1 Bryobacteraceae bacterium | reverse complement strand
ACATAAGGCGTGTCCACCGACGAAATGAAATCCACCAATCCGGGCTCGGTCACATCCACGATGTACTCGTTCGCGCCGATCCCGTCGAAGCCCGGCATTTCGTAGTTGGGCAGATCGTCGCTCATCACTTCCAGACCCCAGCCCGAGTGCGCGAATCCTACTACCGCGCCTTGGGATTTGGCCCAGCGGAAGATCGGCAGATCCCAGGTCGGCCACTCCGAAATGCGCGTAGCGCCGGGATAATCCTGCTCGCGCAAGCCGAGCAGCACAATGTGGCCGGCATGGCTCGATGGAAATCCGGAGACTTCCAAGTCGTAGTGCATCAATTCATCGGGCTTGGAAAGCGGATCGTCGTGCCCGGAGAAGAACTGCTTTTGATAATAGTAGTCGGGACCCCAGGTCAACACGGAACCAATGTTCAGACGCTCGCCCGATATCTGCCGGATCATATCCTGCGGCAACACGCCCTCGGTGGGATTCTGGTAATGTGAGCAGCCCGCAGCATGCACATGGTGGTCGCCGGAGTACCATCGGAATTGCGACGGATCGATCCAGCGTTCCAATTGGAAGCTCAATTCGGCGGGGCCTTTTTCGTCCACCGCGAACTCTTTGGTGTGCTTCAGATATTCCGGACCGCCCGTATAAGTGATGTTATAGTAACCCGGCGGCAGACTGACGCTCTCACCATCGGCGCGATAGATTTGCGGTTGGAAGAAGAAGTCCGGCGCCAGGCGCTTCGAAGGATTCGGATAGAGCCGGTTCAACCGGTCGCGAATCACAAACGAGGCCATGGCCGGCTGGCCCTTCTCATCGCGCACGCGCAGCTTGATGGCGCGCGCAGGCAGCGCGTTGAATAACATTAAGATATCGTTGCGAAAGCCGATGTCCTGGCTGCCCTGACCTACATCGAAGCCAATTTGCGCGGATCGCTGTCCGCTGTCGCGGCTATAGATCTGCAGGATGCGATAATCGAGTGCCAGACCGGAGAGGCGGCGATCCATGGGCGGCTTGTCGTAGATCGAGATTTCGGCCCAGCGGTCGGCGGCATTCCGCGGCGTCAATTCGATCTTGGGTTCGGGGTTCCCGGTGGATTGAATGTAAACGTTGCCGCTGTTGGGGCTTTCGACACGCAGGGGCGCCGTCACGTTCGCGCGGTTGATCACCTTGATCAGGAAGAGCCGGGTGCCGCCTTCCACCAACTCAGGTTTAGCCGGTCCGGGCTCGACTTTCACGCGGCTCTCGGCGTTGATATCGACGATGGCCAACGCGAACCGGTCGAGAATCTTTTCCAGTTTCGCGACCGCCGCGCCCTCGTCGGCACTAGCGATGGCGGCATTGATGGCCGCGTGGTCCCCAGGCGGGAAGGGCTGGCCCAGGTAGTTCATGGCGTCTTCCAGGCGGCGCACCTGTTGCGCCAGCGGCTGCAAGGAAACGGGCGTCTGCGCTATGGCGCAGCAGGCTATTGCGAGAAGGATGAATGGGGCTCGGACTTGCATGGCGGCGCCCTCCAGGTCTCCGCGAATTAGCTTACACCAGAACTGGTGACGGATGCATCCTCCATGCGCCGCAGGGGCACGCACCTAATGCTCGAAAGGACCGCTAGCGACGTCCCGGCTATTAAATTGACTACGAGCTTGTGGAGCGGGTCCGCAGCCTACGAGGCTGCCCCACTCTGTAACGTGAGATTGTCGATCGCTAACCGGGACGGGTGTAATCGCGGTTTTGTTATTGGTTCGGGCGTCCAGCGGCGCCAGGCTATAGACTGCCGCCGGGGCGTTTAAATCGGAACGGACCATTTCCCAATCGCGCTGTAGCTTCTCGGTGAATCGATGAGCGGTCATTACCTGGTTGAGCTCGCTCGCCGCCGCGAGGGTCTTGTCCACCTGCTCCCGCACGGCCGGGTTATTCTTATCCCGCTTGTCGTGAAAAACGTCTCCCAGCCGCTTGGCGGCATCGTGCAGCTCGTCTGCCCGATGCCTGGCATTCGTTTCCAGACGTGCAACCGTCTATCATGCTCTGGGAAATGGCGCGATCAAATGAGTTCTTGAAGTCGCCGGAAGTCCTTTGTAGCCGGTCCACGACTTCACCGGCGTCGCTTCGCGGAAGCCCGACCTGCCTCTCTAGAGGAGCAATATGCCGGCCGCAAGACAAAATAGCCCAAGCTTGACATCCTTCATTACCTTCAGCGGATGTCATCGCAATCTTGCCGCCAGACGCGGCACGAACGTCCTCGAGCAGTGTAGCAACGCACTGACGGCCGTTGCGCAAGTGAAGATTCATCCGTTCGGCTCGCCGGCATGTGAGGTTCAAGACACACTGCCGCGCAGCGGCAGAGCGGGACTACCGTTGGGAACTCAACGTGCATCCGATCCGGAGTATGAAAACTGTCGTTGGCGTTTTTCGTTCCTACTTAACGGCGCGCGGCGCCGCGAACGCGCTGCGGCGCTCCGGATTTTCGCAAGACCAAGTGAGTCTTCTGTCTCCGGCATCTTCGGAGGAGGATATCCATAGTTTGCCCACTTCGGATAGCGAGCAGCCGGGCGTAGGCGGCGCGATCGGAGGCATGCTGGGTGGTGCGTTGGGAGTTGCCGGTGGCCTCGAATTGGGAATCGCCGCTACCGCGCTCATCCCGGGCGTAGGACCCGTTCTGGCAATTGGCCTCGCCGGGGCAGCTTTGCTCGGAGCGGGCGGTGCGGTTGCCGGCGTCGCCGTGGGCCAGGCGGTCGATGACCAGGCCACCGAAGGTATCTCATCCGACGAAGTATTTTTCTATGAGGACGCCTTGCGGCAAGGGCGTTCGGTAGTGCTGGTTCTGGCCACGGATCGCGCGGAGGAGCAGCGCGCCCACAACTTGTTAGGGGATGAAGGGGCCGAGAGCCTGGACGCGGCCCGCAAGGATTGGTGGTTTGGCCTGCGCGACGCTGAAGAAGAGCACTATCGCGCATTGGGATACAATTTCGAGCTCGACGAAGAGGTCTATCGCGCCGGTTTCGAAGCCGCGCTGCGGCGACAATGCCGCGGCAAATCGCTGGACGAGGAGGCCGATTGCCTAAAGTGGTGGTACCCGAATACCTGGAACTCCGAGCCCTTTCAGCGAGGGTACACACGTGGGCAGGCATATTGGGAGCGGCAAACAACTGTGAGCCAGTAGGCGCGCGGGCAATCGGGATTGGCCGCAGCCGTGCTCATGCCCGCGTTGAATCGGCGTTTAATCGAAGGAGATCTCAAAGATGTTTCTCGGACTGTTTGTCATTTTGCTGGTGTTGTGGTTGCTCGGATTCTTCGCGTTCCATGTTGCCGGCGGGCTGATCCATCTGCTGCTGATCATAGCGGTAATTTCTTTGGTGGTGCATCTATTCAGGGGCCGTAGCATGGCTTGAGTTTGGCAGTTGGCTTGCATTTCGAAATGCCGGCGGGCTGTCCGGCGGTGACCGTTTTTGCTGCTTCCGGAATATCCTTGGCAGCGCCGAAGAAGAGCAGCGTCAGGCGCGGCACGGGCAGCCCAGCAACAACAGGTGCAGAATTCGGCGGAACGAGTGCAGTCTTTGCTCCCGGCCCAACGATGAATAGCAACGGACAGCTCGCGCCAAACATATTCGTCATCTTCGGTGGGGCGGGGGACCTGACTTCACGGAAGTTAATGCCTGCCCTGTTCGACCTTTCCCAGAGTCATAGCATTCCGGATCATTTTTCAATCATTGCGGTGGATCGCGTCGAAATGGGCGAGGACGCTCTGCGCAAGCATCTGCATGCGGGAGTCGTGAAGTTTGCCCGCGCCGGAAAAGCCGCCGCCAAAGAGTGGACGGGGTTCGCCTCGCATATCCACTATTTGCAGGGCGATTTCAAAAGCAACGCGACCTACAAGGAACTCGGCGGCCAGTGCACGAAATTTGAAAAAGAATGGGGAGTCGGCGCCCAGCGCATTTTCTACATGGCGACCCCGCCGTCTTTGTTCGGTGAAATCCCTTCCTTTCTTGCCCACGCCGGCCTAGCCGCAGACCGGGAGCGGGCGCGCTTGGTAGTTGAGAAACCAATTGGGTATGACCTGGAGTCGGCCTTGGCGCTGAACCGCACGCTTGCCGACGCTTTCCACGAATCCCAAATTTTCCGCATCGATCATTATTTGGGAAAAGAGACGGTCCAGAATATGCTGGCATTCCGGTTTGCGAACCCGCTGTTCGAGCCCATCTGGAACCGCCGCTACGTGGACTACGTAACCATAACGGTCGCCGAAGAGGTGGGCGTCGAGCATCGCGGCGGTTATTATGATGGGGCTGGCGCGCTGCGCGACATGGTGCAGAATCACCTGATGCAACTGCTCTGTCTGGTGGCTATGGAACCAATGGTATCGTTCGAAGCCGACGAGATTCGCAATAAGAAAGTGGACGTGCTGCACTCAGTCCGGCCGATTCCGCACGACATGGTTCATCACTGCGCCGTACGCGGGCAGTATGGCGAAGGGTGGATGGAAGGCAAGAAGGTCCGCGCCTACCGGGAAGAAGATGGCGTACCACCCGACTCCCAGACGGAGACGTTTGCAGCCTTGCGGCTGTTCGTGGACAATTGGCGATGGCAGGACGTGCCATTTTATCTTCGCACCGGCAAACGTCTCCCCCGTGAGGCAACGGAAATTGCCATCCAGTTTCGCGCGGTTCCGCACCAGGCATTTCCAACCGAGGCGACCCGGAACTGGCAACCGTCGCGGCTGATCTTATCGATTCAGCCCGACGAAGGCATCGTGCTGCGCTTCCAGGCCAAACACCCCGGGCCGAAGATGGTGTTGCAGCCGGTGGACATGCGGTTTGATTATCGCGAAAGCTTCAATACGCCATCGCCTGAGGCGTATGTCACTTTGCTCTGGGACGTGATCGACAACGATGCCACGCTGTTCATGCGCGCGGACCAGGTGGAAGCGGCGTGGCGGCTGCTCATGCCTGTGCTGGACGCTTGGAAAACCAGCCCTCCGGACGACTTTCCGAATTACGCCGCCGGTACTTGGGGGCCGGACGCCACCCAAGGCCTGCTGGTGCAACAGGGGCACACTTGGCCGGCGCCCACCGAGTTGGCTGAAAATTGCAAATGAGATGCGCGGCAAATGAGAGGCGCCGGTTTGGCAGTTGTGGCTGGGAGGATCGTACGGTGACTATTCGCAAGGGATTTGATGGCCGGACGGCCAGAGTATTCGCTTCGTCCATCGCTATTTGCGCGCTCGCATTTTTCAGTGCGTGCCAAAGGACGAAATCGATCGACGATGCGGCTATTACGAGAGGCGTGAAAACCAAATTGGCGGCGGCCTTCGGCCAAATCGAAGATCGGCAAGTCAGTCAATTCGACCGGGGCGCCAACGGACAGACCATAACCTACATTTCCGTGAGTTCCATCGGTGGAGTCGTCACCCTAACTGGCGAGGTGGGGAGTAAACAGGCGAAGGCCAAAGCGGGCGGAATTGCGCATAGCGTCCCGCACGTGATCCGGGTGAACAACAACCTGGCACTCGCGCCAGGCTACTCCGACGACTCTATGGACGCCAAGCCGTGATCCCAAAACCGATGGCCCTGCTTGTGCTTGGAAAATAACAGGAGGATTGAGATGTCGAAAACGGCAGTTGGCTTGTTTCTGAATGCGGGAGTGGCGGACCAGGTCGTGCACGATCTGGATGCCAGCGGTTTCCCGCGGAAAGAGGTTCGCGTTGTAAGGGAGCATCTGGACATGGCGGTTACCGAAGTCACGAGCATCCCGCACACCGACTTCGAGGTGGGCTTAGGCAGGGATCTTAAGGCGATGGGGGCAACTGAAGAGGAAGCCAATGTGTACGTCCGGGAGGTGCAGCGTGGCGGAGTCCTCGTTTTCGCGACAGGTTCCGGCCCCGAGGTGGATAACGCGGCTGCGATCATGAGCCGTCACGGGGCGATAACGGTCGAAGAGCTCGTTGGCCGCGAACCTGGCATCAGCCGAGCGGCCGGCGCGGGCTTGCCTCTTTCGCACGATCCCAACGCGATGCCCTTACGGGATGACACCCAAACGGGGCGGATCCGGCAATCGGGCGAGGGTGTCCGCGTGTTTGTATGGTAGGTTGCCGATCGCATACGGGTTACAAGCCTGCCTTTTTGCGCCCGTCGCATAACCTCGGCCCCCCTCGAAACGTCGTTATGTCTTGGAGCCTTTCGCTATGAAAATCAGCGCTTTATGCTGCACGGCCCTGGTATCGCTTGCCATGGGAATCGGTACGGCGCAGCAACCCGCCCGGACCAACCTGCTGGGGGCCGTGGAGGCCGTCGATCAGGCCAGTGGACAGATCACGCTACGCACTGACGATGGGAAGACGGTAACGATCACGCCGCACGCCGGGGCACGGTTTCTGCGGCTCCTAGCCGGCGAGAAGAGCTTGGCAAATGCGACGCCGATTACGGCCCACGATATCGGTGCCGGCGACCGTGTCTTGGCGCGGGGTGAGCTTTCCGAGGACAAGACCGCGCTAGCGGCCAGCACGCTGGTGATCATGACTAAGGCGGACATCGCCCAGAAGCAGCAGACGGACCAGGCCGAATGGCGGAAGCGAGGTGTGACCGGTCTGGTTACCGCGGTGGATGCCAAGACGGGCGAAGTCACCATCAATACGCGTACGGCGGAAGGGACCAAGCCGCTCATTATCGTGGCCGGCGAAAAGACCACGGTCAGCCGCTACGCCCCGGATTCCGTTAAATTCGCGGATGCCAAGCCAGGCAGTCTGGCGGATATCAAGCCAGGAGATCAGGTGCGAGCCTTGGGCGCCAAGAGTGAGGACGGAACCCATTACCAAGCGGAGGAACTCGTTTCCGGGTCGTTCCGCAACGTGGCCGCGACTGTGACTATGATCGACCTGGCAGCGAACAGCCTGAAGGTGATGGATCTGACCACCAAGAAGGCACTGGTGGTGCGTGTAAATTCGGATTCGACTTTACGCAAACTGCCGGAGATGGTGGCGAAGGCCATCGCTATGCGGGCGGCGGGTGGCGCGCCGGGCGCTGGCGCGGGCGCCGGCGGTCCTGGCGCCCAAGCCGGGCAAAGTGCCGGCGGCCCTCCAACTGGCGCCGGACAGGCGGGGCCAGGCGGACCGGGTGGAATGCGCGGCGGCCGCGGCGACATGCAGCAAATGCTGGAGCGCATGCCCGCGATCAAACTGGAAGATCTGAAGCCCGGGGATGCGATCATCGTATCCAGCACGGAGGGGGTCGACCCAAGCCAGGTAACGGCTATCACTTTAGTTGCAGGCGTTGAGCCCATTCTTACGGCAGCGCCTGGGGGCAGCCAGCGCGCCAGGATGCTGGGCTCTTGGAATCTGGATATGGATATGGGTGGCGGCGGCATGCAGTAGCTAGCCAAGCCGGGAGCCTTGGCTCGCCCACGGACTTGGCCGGACGCCTATCCTAGGAATGCGGGAGCGGCTGGAATATGGCGAAGACTGCGCCCTGTGGGTCGGCGACTACGGCCCAGCGGCCCACGCCTTCCAGTGTGGTTGGACCATAGTAGATATTGGCCCCCAAGGATTTGGCCTTGGCGACCGCCCCATCGCAATCGGACGCCAGAAAATAGAGCAGCCAGTGCGAAGGCACGCCCGGTTGAGGCCCTACCGGCGGTATGCCGCCGATGAACGTTTCACCGTTCTTGATATGCAAGTATCCGGACGGATCGTCTTGGCCGGGCGCGATGCCCCACCCGAACAGAACCGCGTAGAATTCGCGGGCGCGCGCCACATCGGTGGTCATCAGGTCCGCCCAGCACAGCGTGCCGTCAACTCCGGCGATACCGATTCCAGGGTTGCCCTTGGGTTGCCACAACGAGAACATCGCGCCCGTCGGATCTTCCACGACGGCCATGCGTCCTGCATCGAAGACGTCCATTGGCGGCGCCACCACCTTCCCTCCCATTTGCGCGGCGCGGGCCGCCGCGTCGTCGGCGGTGTTCACTGAAATGTACGGCATCCAATGCGGCGGCGCGCCGCCGGAACGGTCGGGATGGAGAGTATAGGCGGCAGCGGTATCGCGCCCCTCCAGGCGGAAGATGGTGTAGTATTCGTCAGGACCCATGGGCATGTCGCTGGCAGTCCATCCAAAGAGCGATGCATAAAAATTCTTGGCGGCGGCTTGATCGTAGGTTCCGAGCTCGACCCACACGAAAGCGCCCGCCGGGTGTTTCTCGACGTTGGGCATGGGGAGAGTATACAACGTCCGGGCCGGACTCTGCTTAAGGCGGCGTCAAGGGCGCCAGCATTTCGATCAGCGTGATGCGGAAATTGCCGATGGCGCTCGAAAAGGTCATGCGCTCCACGGCGCTCACTCCGCATATATGTACGCTGTAATCGCTGCCCACGACCACCGATGGCATCGACAGATCGACGCCGTGCGGCAATAGCGACTTCAGATTGCCCGCCACCATGTTGGCCAGCTCACCCATCACGTCGCGGACGTCGTCGTCGATCGCTACCGGCATCTCGATTCCCATAAAACGGGCCGCGAATTGAAAAGCCTGTGGCGCGTCGACCTCGACCAGGGTGGCTCCCCGCCAAACGCCCACGAAGTGAACGGCGGAAGTGATGGTATCGTGCGAGTGTGTCCAGGGCACGTCGCAGGCCGCCACTTCGATATCCATCATGGTCGAGAAGACCGATTGGACGATGCGTGCCAAGTCGTCCCGATAAACGTCCAGAGTAAATGGCGCTAGCATTTTATCCTTTTAGGAAGCTTGATAGAGCACGGTTTGGCCGATGACGCGGCGTTCGAACCGGCTGGTAAGATTCAAGGTGGTTTCACTGCCGCCGAGCAACAGGTAACCTCCGCGGAACAGGGTTCCGTGTATCTCGTCCAAAATCTTCCGTTTAGATTCCACGTCGAAATAGATCAGGACATTGCGGCAGAAAACAACGTCAAAGGGCCCGCGCGCGGACATCCGCTGGCGCAGATCGAAAGTGGTGAAATCCACCATGCGCCGCACTTCGTCTTTCAATTGCCACTCCAGGCCAACCCGGGTGAAGTATTTCACGAGATAGCCCACCGGCAAACCGCGGTTCACTTCGATTTGGAGGTATTTGCCCGCACCCGCGCGCGCGGCCATCTGTGTCGATAAATCGGTGCCCTGAATCTTAATTTTCCAGGCGCCCAGTCCCATCTCGAGCAGCATCATGGCCAGGCTGTAGGCTTCCTGGCCGCTGGACGACGCGGCCGACCAGAAGCTCATTTTCCGGGTATCCTGGCGCAGGGGGATCAGGCTTGGAATGACGACCGTTCGCAACGCGTCGTACTGGGCGGGATCGCGGAAGAAAAACGTCTCATTGGTGGTCATCGCCTCAACCACCTGCCGCCGGAGGACCGCGTTGGCGGCAGGAGCGCCGAGCATGCCACAAAGATCGTTTAAGTTGTTCAGGCCAACCTGCTTTGCAATGGGCATGAGGCGCGCTTCCAGCAGATAGCGCTTGTCTCCCTCGAGCACGATACCCGATTGGCTATACACATACTCCTGCAAAAAGCGGTAGCTCTCGGGATGTAATTCGGCTCCTGGCATCAAGTCAACCTTTACCGGTTCCGGTTTGTCTGAGGATTTCGGGCACCACTGCATCCAACGGGAGCACGCAGCTCGCAATGCCAGCTCCGGCTACTGCGCCAGGCATCCCCCATACCACGCTGGTGGCCTGATCCTGGGCGATGACGTATGCTCCGTTGGCTTTGAGCACTTCCGCGCCGCGCAACCCATCCTGCCCCATGCCGGTCAGGACTGCCGAGATGACCGCGCCGCCATACACCTCTCCGACCGAGCGGAATAAAACGTCGACCGAAGGCCGGCAGGAATTTTCAGGGGGCGATTGATCCAGCACGACCACCGTTTGTCCGCCTTGGTTGCGAACGCGCATGTGGTAGTCTCCCGGGGCGATCAAGACCGTTCCCGCCGTTACCGGGGCGCCCTCGGCCGCCTCGACGACTCTTAATCCCGTGCCGCATTGAAGACGCTCCGCCAGAAACCTCGTAAACAGCGGCGGCATATGCTGCACGATCAAGATCGGAAGCGGATAATCGGATGGAAACTGAGGAATAATCACCCCCAGTGCCGTGGGGCCGCCGGTGGAAACACCGATAGCCAATACCCTGGGTTGGCGGCCATTGCGGATCGGAGCGGGCATGACTGCGGGCCGCTTAGTCGCCGCCGCGGGCGGCCCTGCAACTGCAAGCGCTCCCGGCAGCATAAAGAATTGCTTGATTTTGGGGACAAGTTCACTGCGCAAGCTGGCCATCGAACGGTCGAGCGATCCGACATTGGCGGCCTTAGTCACATAATCGTCGGCGCCCAGCGCCAAAGACTCCAGGGTCAACGCTGCGCCGCGGTCGGTAAGGGTGCTGAACATGACCACCCGCGGCCGGACTTGCTGGTTCCGCATGCGGCGCAGGACCGTCAGTCCATCCATCTCGGGCATTTCGATATCGAGGGTGATCACATCCGGATTCAACTGGGCGATGCGTTCCAACGCGATGGCGCCGTTCGAAGCCGCCCCGACCACTTCCAGGGCCGGATCTTCCGACAGCGCATGCGTGACCAGCCGGCGGATAACCACCGAATCGTCCACTACCAGCACGCGGATGCGGGCGCCCAACGGGATCGTTTTTCTCGAAATGCTCGTATGCATCCGGTTCTCTATCGAATCAAACCCGGCATTTACTGAATCAGGCCCATCACGCGCAACTTGTCCGCCAGGATCTCCTTGGTGAACGGTTTCATCACGTATTCATTGGCTCCCGCGGCGAGCGCCTTCACCATCTGGTCCACCTCTGTTTCCGTGGTGACCATCATGACCTTCACGGACGCATAGCGCGGATCGGCGCGCAGGCTCTTGAGAAACTCAAGCCCGTTCATGTGCGGCATGTTCCAATCCACTAGAACGAGCGAGATATCCGCGCTGAGAAGCGCCAGCGCTTCCGCGCCATCGGCTGCGGCACAGACGTCGTAACCCATCTGCTTAAGGTCCCTGGACAGAATCATGCGCACCGCGCGCGAGTCGTCAACAACCATGGCTTGTGACATAGGAGGCCTCTTTGGGGTATATCGGAGGAGCGGGCGTGCGACTTTAGGCTAGCGGGCAGGCTCTAGAGAGAAGTAGACTGGAGCTTTTTCGAAGGGCCGGCGGTGCGGATGCATCTCAGTGCGCATTGCGAAATATTCGACCTAGCAGGAGCCGCGGAGCGGGTCCCTGAGGACCCGCTGTAGGTAATGTCGCCGTCCTGCCACTTCAGAAGGTGAATTTGGCGACCACGCCCTGGAGCTGGGCGGCCATTGCGCTCAGAGACTGGGCCGCTTTCTGCATGTCGGTCGCGCCGCTGGTCGTGTTTTGCGCGGCGGTGGCCACCCCGCCGATGTTCTTGGCGATCTCTTCGGTGCCTTTGGCGGCTTCCCCGACATTGCGGCCGATCTCATTGGTCGTAACCGTCTGTTCTTCGACGGCGGAAGCGATATTGTTGGAAATATCGTTGATCTGGTTGATGATGGCGCTGATTTCACCGATGGCATGCACGGCGCCCTTGGTGTCGCTCTGGATGGCTTCGATCTTCTGACCGATCTCTTCGGTGGCTTTGGCCGTCTCCTTGGCGAGTTCCTTGACTTCATTGGCCACCACGGCGAAGCCCTTGCCGGCCTCTCCGGCCCGCGCCGCCTCGATCGTAGCGTTCAGCGCCAGTAGGTTGGTCTGTTGCGCGATGGATGTAATGACTTTGATGACCTTGCCGATTTCCAGGCTGGATTCGCCCAGCTTGGCGATGGTGCTGTTGGTGGTTTCCGCCACTCCCACGGCGGCCTTGGCTACCTTGGCCGACTCGTTCGCGCTCTTGGAGATTTCGCGGATAGAGGCCTGCATCTGCTCGCTGCCGGTGGCCACTACGGTTACGTTCTTGGACACCTGTTCGCTGGCCGCGGAGACCACATTGGCCTGCGTGGCGGTCTCTTCGGCGTTGGAGGCCATCTGATTGCTGACCGCCGTGAGTTCCTCGGCGGAGGACGCCAGCGAGGAAGCCTGGTTTGCAGACATTTTGAGTGGCTCAACCACAATGTCCAGCGTCTTGTTGAAACCCTCCACGATCTTGCGGTAATCCCCTTGATGTTTGGCGGCGTCGGCGCGGACACCCAGCCTGCCACTTCCGGAAGCTTGGGCCAGCATGTTGACGTCATCCACCAAGCCATTGATATTGCTCTTCAGCAGCACCAGCCACTCATGGATCTGGTCCTCGTTGGAAGCCTTGTCCATAGTTGCGGCCATGTCGCCATTGGCGATCTTGGTCACATAGGCGACCAGGCTCGTCAGCCAGGCGTGCACACCGTTGATGGCGTTCTTCATTTTTTCGTGCTCGCCCTTGCAGGCGATTTCTATCTTCTCGCGCAGATTTCCGCCGCGGATAAGCCCCAACACGCGGTTGCCTTCGCCGATGGGCAGCAGGATAGCGTCCAACATGTCGTTAACGCCTTTCACGATGCCGGCGTAGGCGCCCTGGAACTGATCGGCCTTGCCCCGCTCGGATAGTTGCCCTTCGTGGGAGGCCTGAGTCAGGCGGCCTAACTCTTTTTGCAACGCTTGCAACACGACGGCGACGGTATTCACGGCCTGTTTCATCTTCTCGTGGTCGCCCCTGTAGGTTTGCGCGATCAATTCGTCGATCTTGCCCGTGGATATCTGCGCTAACACGCGGTTACCCTCGCCGATGGGCAGCAGGATAGCGTCCAGCGTCAGGTTGAATCCCTCCAGGATCTTGCGGAAGTCGCCTTGGTGCCTGGCCGCGTCGGCGCGCACCGCCAGCTTGCCCTCCTGCATCACTTGCGTCAGCGCCAGACCCTCGGCCGACAGGCGTCCGATCGCATCAATGCAGACGTTCAGGTTGTTCTTGATTTCGTTGAAATCGCCGTTGTAGGTGTCGGTGATCTTGGGCGGAATGTCGCCTTTCGAGATGCGGTCCACATATTCGGCGGACACGTTCAACGGCTTAATGACATTGTCCAGTGTCAAATTGAAGCCGTCGATGACTTTCTTGAAGTCGCCCTGGTGCTTGGTCGCATCGGCGCGCACCGCCAGCTTGCCTTCCAGCATCGCCTGCGTCAATCCGATGCCGTCGCTTACCAGGCGCGTAAGGGCGTCAATGCAGACGTTCAGGTTGTTCTTGATTTCGTTGAAATCGCCGTTGTATTTATCGGTGATCTTGGGCGGGATATCGCCTTTCGAGATGCGGTCCACGTACTCGGCGGACACGTTCAGGGGGCCGATGACCGCGTCGAGCGTCTGGTTGACGCCAACGACGATTTGCTTGTAGCCGCCCTGGAACTGCTCGGCGTTGCCGCGCGTGGCGAGCTGGCCGGCCGTCGCCGCTTTGGTGAGCTTCTCTATCTCGGCGATCAGCTTGCGCAGGGTTTCCACCACTTGCTGGAAGCTCTGGCCCAGCACGTCCTGCTCCGACTTCGCTTTCACTTCTATGGTCACGTCGCCGGCGGCGATCTTCTGGGCCAAGCCGACGCGGTCCTTGATGGTCTCAGTCATGACCCGGAACGCGCGGGCCAGTTCGCCCACCTCGTCCTTGGTGTCCAGGTCGACGTTCACGTTGACGTCGCCCACCGCCAGTTTCTCGGCGGCAGCCAGCATGATCTTCAGCGGATTGCCGATCATGCGCCCCAGCGAGAGCCCGAGACCGATGGCCAGCAGGACGCCTATAGCTATAAAAATTAGGACTTTGGTTCTAGCGGCCTCGGCGTTGGTCTCGTTGGCCTTCTCCTCATCCTCGGCCCCGCGGCCGTTGAGATCAATCAGCGCGCTGAGGCTTTTGCGAGCCTCTTCCTGTAGCGGCTGCGCCCTTTCAAGGGTTTCCATCGCCTTGGCATCCTGACCGCCATTCGCCAACTCGATGACCTGCGCGCGCGCCCTATAATAGGACTCGCGGGCAGCCACGTGCTTCTCCAGTAGGTCCGTTTCCTCCCTTGTCAGCGTTTTCTTGAGGAAGGATTCCAGGCGGTCCGCTGTCGCCTTGGTCTGCGTCTCAATGTCGGCGGCCAGTTCCCTGCGCCGTGCCGGGTCCTTGGTCATTATGTAACCGCGCAAATCGGTGCGCGCAATCATGAAGGCGAAGTTGGCGTACGACAGATCCGTTATGGCCATCAGCCGGTCGGCATACATGCTGCGGCTGCGGGTCTTCATCTCGCCCATGGCGGAGAGCGACAGCCAGCCGGAGACCCCGGCGACGACCGCCACCAGCATGAAACCAACCAGCAGCTTACTGCTAATCTTCAAATCGTTAAACCACTTCATAAAGTCGCGTTCCTTTTAATGCGTTAAGCCTTATTTCGTTGGCACTACCCGGGGCCGTGTTTCAGACTCTTTTGGACGATCTCGAGCGAACTCCGCAGGCGGGCATTGCAGTCGGCCGTCAACGGCGGGCCGTGTCCGAAGTAGATCGCCCGGACATCGCGGGCGCACACCTTCTCCAACGCCGCCAGAAAATCCGCCTCATAAGTGCCGGTTGCCGAGGCGTTCACCAGGGGCGTGTCGCCGGCGAAGAGAACGCCCGCGGCCTGGTTGTAGAAGCAGACCGAGTCGCTGCTGTGGCCCGGCGTATGGATGACCTCGAAGCATTCGTCGCCCATTTTGACGGTATCCCCATCGCGCAGCGGGCCATCGACGCCCTCGGTATTCGATGAAAACGCGAACACTCTGGGGTGGAACGCCTCGCGGACCTGCCCCAACAGCGCGCTGTGGTCGGAATGGTTGTGCGTCAGCACGACCTGTTCCACGGGCCATTTGCCGATCCCCGTGGGCGCCTGCGCGATGCTCGCCAGGATGGCCGGGTCCTGGCCCACGTCCACCAGGGTGTTGACGTCCTCCAGCCGGCTGGCGCTTCCGAGCACCAGGTAAACCTGGGAAGTATAGACTTCGCCGCTGTTTTCGAGCGTCACGATCCGCAAACGCCACCCTCCACTTTGCGGAACAAAGGCGCGTCGGGAACTGCCCGCTGAAACAGCGGCGCGACCTCTGCTGGCATGTCTTGCGTCAATTCGCTGGCGAACAAGCCGCCGGCCGCCAGAGCGCGGTGAAACATCTTGAGGACCGCGATTCTCTCCTCCGGCTGGAAGTGGAGCAGCACGTTCTTGCACAATACCAGCGAGTATCCCTGACCGATTTCCTTGAACGATAGAAGATCGTGTTGCTGAAACGCGACCCGCCGCCGGATGCTGTCGATCACGCGAAAGGAGTCAGGTTGGCCATTCGGCTCGAAGTACTTTTCCAAGATGCCTTCGGGCAACCGCGACAACTCGTCCCTCGGGTACACTCCCGCCTCTATCATTTCGGCGAACTGGCCCGTGCTTTCCACATCGGTGGCATCGATACGGAGGTTGTCGAAGGCGAAGTGTCCCATCCGACCGGCAAGTATCATGGCCAGGGTGTAGGGCTCTTGCCCCATCGCGGAGCCGGCGTCCCAGATGCACGGGTGGATGCGGCCCGCCAAGCTGGGGAGGAGGTGTTCCACGACGCGTTCCAGTACCTGTCGGTCTCGAAAGAAAAAAGTAAAAGCCAAACTTAGAACCTCTTTAATAGGCCAGCCTGCGCCCCCATGTTTGGGGACGCGGCACGTATGCGTGCGTGCGCGACACGCGGTTTAGGCGGCATTGGCGGCGATATCAATGGTTTTCTCCGTATCCAGCACCAGCAGCAGGCGGCCCTTGAGTTTATACACGCCTTGGAGCAGATCGCGCGCGGCGGGATCCACACTATCCGGTACGGGTTCGAACGTCTCGGAGTCCACTTCCACGACATCGCCGATTTCGTCCACCAGCAGGCTGACGGCGGCCCCTTCTTTGGTGCGGACTACCGTGTTCATGGGTGTCTGGCCGTCGGGCCGGGAGCGCAGCTTGAGCCGTCCGCGCATGTCCACCGCCGTGACGATCTGGCCGCGCAGGTTAATGAGTCCTTGAATCACGGCGGGAGCCAGCGGCACTTGAGTCATCTCCTGGTAGCGCAGCACCTCCTGCACCTGCAACACGTCGATGCCGAAAAAAAGGCCATCGACAAAGAAGGTGGCGTACTCGCGGCTGCTGCGGGCGGTTTCGGCCGCCGGACCATTTGCCGTTTGCGGAGTGTGGATAGCGTCAGACATGGCTCTCGGTGGCTTCAGATTTTCCCGTTAACGGGCGCCAGCGCATCCAGCGTACCGACCGCGCTGGCCAGCCTGGCAAGAGATACCAGCATGGCCTCCCGATCGAACTTTAGTTGGTAATCCGCGAAACCTTGGGGATGCTCTCGTTCCGCCTCGGCTTGCTCGGCATTGTCGATCAGAGCCAGCGCGGGGACATGCGCCAGTCCGGGCAAGTTCCGCATCTCCTCCAGAAGACCGCGGCCGCCACCATTCGACGGCAGATCCAGACCGGCCAATACCACGTCGATTTTGCGGCTCTCGAGTTCCCGCAGGGCCGCTTGCGTGTCGGCCGCCTCCACCACGTGATAGCCGGCCATTTCGAGCGAGTTGCGCACCAGGCCGCGCACGAAGGGAGACACCTCCGCGATCATCACGGTGGCATTGTTGGCGCCCCGCGCATCCCCGCCGCCGAACCATCCTTCTTCGGCCGCCTGGATTACGGCGTGCAGGTCGAGCAGGTCGGTCACTTGCTTGCCGACCACGGCGGATCCCAGGAGTCCATGGCGACTGGCCGCTTGACGGATCGTGACTTGATCCTCCACAATGTCCAGGATCTGGTCCACCAGGATACCGATGCTGCGCTCCCCATTATTGAAGACCACCACCTGGGCCGGGTCCTGGAGACCGGCAGTGTCCGCCGCGCCCGGATCGAGGATGGGCGCCAGGGAGGCCAGCGGCAGAATCCTCCCGCGATATTGGACCACCCGTTTGCCGCCGGCGTGCTCGATCTTGGAGAGAGCAATCTCCTCCAGCCGCGCTACCAGGGAAAGCGGGACCGCCAGGCGTTCGAACGATCCCGCCCGGAACAGCAGGAACGTTTGGCGTTCGTTGGCGGAGTGGTCCTGCCGCCGATCTTCGGCCGCGGACCTGTCGCGCGATTCCCGGACCACACCCGACAATTGCGCGATTCCCGAAACATCCAGGATTAAGGCCACGCGGCCATCGCCCATGATGGTGGCGCCGGCATAGCAGTTCAAACCCTTCAATTGCTTTCCCAGCGGTTTCACCACGATCTCCTGAGTGTCGCTGATACCATCCACAACAAGGCCGAACTGCCGGTCCTCGGCTTGCAGCACCACGATATTGACCACATGGGATTCGCCCGTGCTGCCGAGTTTCAACACATCGGCCAGGTAGACCAGCGGCAGCAGGCTCCCCCGTCTGCGATAGAACGGCGCGTCATGGATGCGCTCGATCTGCCGCTTTCCGGATTCGCCCTCGAGGCGGATCAGCTCCAACAGGCTCACTTGGGGGATCACGTATCGTTCGCCGATTCCGGTCATGGAGCGCGGCGCGGACCGCTTTTCGATCAGCGTGACCACCAAGCCGGGAATGATGGCGAGCGTGAGCGGGATCTTCAGCTTCAGCGTCGTCCCTTCGCCCAGGCGGCTGACCAGTTCCACCACGCCGCCAATTTTTTCAACATTGGTCTTGACCACGTCCATGCCCACGCCCCGGCCACTGACGCTGGTAATGACGGCCGCGGTGGAGAATCCCGGCAGGAAGATCAAACCCAGCGCCTCCCGGTCGGTCATGCGCGCAACCTGTTCGGTGCGGATCAGGCCCTTCTGCAGAGCCTTGCTTTTTAGGGCCTGAACATCGATTCCGGCGCCGTCGTCGGCGATCTCGATGTTCACCTGGCCGCCCTCGTGGAAGGCGCGCATAGTCAGCCTGCCGTAGGGTGGCTTGCCGTTGCGGACCCGCACCTCCGGCCTCTCAATCCCGTGGTCGCAACAGTTGCGCACGATGTGCGTGAGCGGATCCTTGATGGCTTCAATGATGGTCTTGTCGAGTTCAGTATCCGCCCCTTCCATTTCCAGGTGAATCTGTTTACCGAACGATGTGGCCAGATCGCGCACCACCCGCGGCAGTTTGTTCCAAACCACGCCGATGGGCTGCATGCGCGTCTTCATGACGCCTTCCTGCAACTCGGTGGTGATCAGGTTCAGGCGTTGTGAAGTGGCGTTGAGGGCGGAATCCTCCTGGTGGGCGGTGAACTGCAGAACCTGGTTGCGGGCCAGCACCAACTCGCCTACCAGATTCATGAGCTTATCGAGCAATACGACATCCACGCGAATGGTGGAATCCGCTATGGAAGAACCCTTTGGGGCAACCGTCTTTTCCTCTGCGTCGGGGGGCGCCGCGATATCGGGAACGGCCGGAGCGTCCGGAGGCGCTGGGGGCAAGCCCACTCCCGGTACTACAGCGGTGATCTGCGCGCTGGTCTGGGCGGGGTTTAGAGTGCAAGCGGCTTCCAGGCGTTTGCGCAGGTCGGGATAGGTCTCGGGGCCTTCGTGCCCGGTTGCCTCGATAGCCACCAGAACGGTCTTAACCACATCCACAGTTTCCAGAACGATGGTGACCAACTCGGGTGTAAGTTCGCGCTTCCCCTCGCGCAGTTGACTGAGAATGTTCTCCGCAAGGTGGGTTACCCCGCCCAGTGTGTCGAAGCCAAGGAATCCGCAAGTCCCTTTGATGGTGTGAATTGTACGGAAAACACTAGCCAGGAGTTGAGGATCTTTGGGGGACTTCTCAAGCTCCACCATCTCCTGATCCAGGCGGGCCAGACTCTCGTTGCTTTCAATGAGGAACTCTCTAATGACTTCTTGGTCGTCCATCCCTCGCCGCCAGACACACTTTCTTTATTGGATTTCAGAATGCTAGTGGCGGGTATGGGGGGAAAGTCTCATCCGCCGTATCAAAAGGACGTTATCGGCCAATTCGCCGGATCTATGCGGCCCCGTACGCCCTGCCGCTGCCAGTCGCAACGGGCCGATGGCCAGGCACGTCATTGTCGTATGGGCAAACATGGAATGGCTTCACTGGCTGCGGTACTGGCGCTGGCGGCCCTCCCGCTGCTTCCCAGCGCCTCGCCCGACTATCAGGCGGTGCTTCATAAGTTCTCCCTGATCGAGCACGATCGCTTGCGGCCCGGCTCGCGCGTCGTGTTGACACCCGCGGAGTTGAACGCCTACGCCCGCCAGGAGGTTGCCGAAGCGGCGCCCGAGGGCGTCCGCAATGCACGGCTGGAATTGGGGCCGGGAACGGCCACCGCCACCGCGCTGATCGACTTCGGCAAGCTGCGGCGCGCGGAAGGGAAGCCGCCGGGACGGCTGATGTCCTATTTGTTGGACGGAGAGCGGCCGGTTACGATCGTCGCCCGTATCCAGTCGTCCGATGGAACCGCGACCGTTGACGTGCAACAAGTGGAGATTTCCGGCGTGATCGTCGAAGGCCGCCTGCTCGATTTCCTGATCCACAATTACGTGATGCAGGCCTACCCGAACGCCAAGGTGGGCGAGCCTTTCGCGCTGGGCCATCGCATCGAGCGGCTGGATGTGCAGCCGTCCGCCGTAGACGTGGTCATCGGTAAGTAGGACAGGCCTCCGGCCTGTCTTCTTGTCTGCCGCTGTGCCACCATTAGCTGTATGCCTCTATGGCCGCTCCTCCTGCTGGCTGCCGCCGCGCCCGGCGCCGATAAAATCGTCTTCGACACAGACTGCGGCTTCTTAGGCGACGATGGCGCCGCGCTGGCGATGGTGCTCCGCAGTCCGGATAAGGTTCGGATCGCGGCCATCACGGCGGTGTCGGGCAATGTGTGGGCCGCCGAGAGCGCCGGTTATCTCACGGAAATCCTGGGCCTGCTGGGTCATCCCGAATTCAAGCCGTACCTGGGAGCGCAAATGCCGCTCATCCATACGGCCGACATGGCCAAGCTGGAATGGCGGCTCGAGTTCCAAGGGGCCTTCGCCAATCCGCCTAAGTTCGCGCCGGCCGGGCGGCCCGGCGCTATCGACGCGCTGGCGGATTTAGTGCGGCAGAATCCCGGTCAAATCACCATCCTCGCGCTGGGGCCCCTGACCAATGTGGCCATGCTCTTGCGCCTGCACCCGGACCTGGCCGCGAAGATCAAGCGCATCGTCTTCATGGGCGGTAATGTGCATGTGCCAGGCAATGCGTCGGCCGCGGCGGAGTTCAACTTCTGGTTCGACCCGGAGGCCGCGCAGGTTGTACTCCGGTCGCGCATTCGCGAGAAGGTCATGTTCCCGCTGGATATCTGCAATCGCGCCGTGCTGACTAAGGCGCGTTTCGATGAAATTATCGAGGCTAAGACGCCACTTACCGAGCGTTACAGAGAAGACTATGGCCGGCGCTATCCGGGCTTTCTCAAAAACCCCAACGCCACCGGATATCTTTGGGACGAGTTGGCTGCCGCGTGGCTGCTGGATACCGGGTTCGTGACTAAGTCCGAGACGGAGTGGCTGGACGTGGACGCGCGCTTTGGCAAGACTTATGGCGCGACGGTTCCGCTGGAGCGCAGGCTGGCGCCGGATGCCACGCCCGTGCGGGTAATGCTGGATCTGGATTATCCCCGCTTGTGGAAGCTTTACAAGCGGTTGTTGAGCGGAGGCTAGGAGACAGGAGTCAGGAGTCAGGAGGCGGAAACTGCGATTGCCGACGTGTCCGCCTTGCTTAGCCGATTGGAGAAAATACCGGTACCCCTTTCGATTGGCTAGTACCCGTTTATTCCCGAAAGAGCGGAAAACCGGCCCGCAAGCGGCGAGCCTATGATATCGTGTCCTCAGCTAGTCGGTTACAGTCTGACGAATAGGGGTCGTGACGATGAAGACTCGATACTTGTCCACCACGATGGGGATGGCGCTGTTGGCGTATCTCCCCCTCAACGCGGCGGACGGTACTTTCCAAATGGAAGCAATTCCGCTCGCCAGTCAGTTCGCGGCCGACACCTCGCTGCCGGCCGTTCAGATGGTCAGCGTGACCATCGCGGCAGCCAGTTCAGTCACCGCCAATCCGTGTATCGGTGGGACACGGGGCTGCCCAGATCCTACCTTCGGGTATGCGTCCATTCCGTTTCCGGCCGCCGTGCTTCCGGCCGGCGGCGATGCGGTGGTCACCTGGATGTTCCAGGATCTGTCATACAGCGGGCCTATCCAGATGACCGTGGCGTTCATCCAGAACGGTGTGACTGTGGGGGAACCTAGCACCTCGCATTCTAATCCGAGTGTGGTGGCGGGCGACGCGTACCTCGTTCATTTCGCGACGGCCGTTCCGGCTGAAGCGGCGGCGGGGTCCTCGATGGTGGTTGTGAACGTTACCTACGGGGACACGATTACCCGGGCGTCGCAGGAGTTTACTGTGTCGGCGGCAGCCCCCGACGCCTCAGCGCCAGCCATTCAGATGGTCAGCGTGACCGTCGCAGCGGGCGAAGTCACCGTCCTTCCCTGCGTCAACGGGGAATTGGGATGCCCGGACCCGACCCCTGGCTATGCGTCCATTCCGTTCCCGACGTCCGTGTTAGCGCTCAACGGCGTCACGTACATCACGTGGATGTTCCAGGATCTCTCGTATACCGGTACTATCGAAATGACGGTGGCGTTCGTCCAAAACGGAGCCGTGGTCGGTGAAGCTAGTCACGAGGGGGGCGTTGGCAGCGAGGCCGGATTTGGATACCTCGTGGCTACGGGGATGGTCGTTCCGCCGCAGGCATCACCCGGGCCCGCCACGGTTGTCGTAAGCATAAACTACGGCGGGAATATTGCTCGGGCGTCGCAGATGCTTACACTGCAGTAGAGTCATTGGAGTTTGACCTTGCCTGTGAGTTTTACACTTCCGGTGGCGATAACGGTTGGCCAATTTGTCGACAGGGGCGGTGGCATAGGTGAAAAATGGGAATGTGTAGAAAATTGCGGCCGACGTCATTTTCTGCGCAGAGGCGAACTTGAAGATCATGTCGAGCCACTGCCTGTCCGTTCCGTAGGTGTTCCAGTCATTCCAGCCGCAGCCCTTGTAGCTGTCCTGAATGGTGTTGGGCTCTGTTTCGGCGTAGTCGGTCGCGCCGACCGGGTACACAAAGGGCGGGCTCTGGCTCTCCTCGATGCGCACATCCGTCTTTCCGGCGGCGAATGTTGCGGTGATTTCGGCGGCGTAGTTTGCGCCGAGGTTCGTTCCGCTCGTCCTGGTGAGCATAGTCGTAGGTGATGTAACTAAGGTTGGCGTCGCGCGCCCACCTTGCCGGTGTACCCGTTGGTGCTAAGCTGCCCCGCGTACAGGTCCACGAAGTTTCTCCAGTCCAACGCCGTTCCTTGACTAACTCCATTCCAACCAAATCTGCCGTTCTGGGTGCTGCATTCGTGGACGATTGTGAAATAGTCCGGCTGCTGCGCGTACCCCGCATTCGTCGCCATGGAAATCATAGCGCTGGTGGTCGTGAGACAGGTCTGGTATTGGTTCATAGTGGTGACCGAGCACGTAGGGCTCAACTCCGTGAGGTTGAGATCCGCCGGGTCGAGCTCAACTTCGCAAGTGTGGCCGTTGCACGTTTGAGAATGAATGTAGTTCGCCAGGTTAGTGTAGCGGCGCGGCGGAATTTAACTTCTGGTTCGACCCGGAGGCCGCGCAGGTCGTGCTCCGGTCGCGCATTCGCGAAAAGATCATGTTCCCGCTGGATATCTGCAATCGCGCCGTGCTGACTAAGGCACGCTTTGATGAAGTTATCGCGACCAAGGCGCCACTTACCGAGCGTTACAAAGAAGACCACGGTCTGCGCTATCCGGGCTTTCTCAAAAACCCCACCGCCACCGGATATCTTTGGGACGAGCTGGCTGGGCATGGCTGATCGATACCGGTTTCGTGACTAAGTCGGAGACGGAGTGGCTGGATGTCGATGCGCGCTTCGGCAAGACTTACGGGGCGACGGTTCCGCTGGAGCGCAGGCTGGCGCCGGATGCCACGCCCGTGCGGGTAATGCTGGATCTGGATTATCAGCGTTTGTGGAAGCTTTACAAGCGGTTGTTGAGCGGAGGCTAGGAGACAGAAGTCAGGAGCCAGGAGACAAGTACCCCTTTTCGATTGGCTAGTACCCGTTTATTTTCCGAGAGAGCAGAAAACCGGCCCGCAAGCGGCCAGCCTATGATATAGTGTCCGCAGCCAGTCGGTTACAGCCTGACGAATAGGAGTCGTGACGATGAAGACTCGATACTTGTCCACCATGATGGGGATGGCGCTGTTGGCCTATCTCCCCCTCAACGCGGCGGACGATGCCTTCCAGATGGAAGCGATTCCGTTTGCCGGGCCGACGGGCGACACCTCGCTGCCGGCCGTTCAGATGGTCAGCGTGACCATCGCGGCGGCTAGTACGGTGACCGCGAATCCGTTTATCGGCGGGACACTGGGTTGCCCAGATCCTACCTTCGGGTATGCGTCCCTTCCGTTTCCGTCTGCCGTGCTTCCGGCCGGCGGAGATGCGGTGGTCACCTGGATGTTCCAGGATCTGTCATACAACGGCCCCATTCAGATGACCGTGGCGTTCATCCAGAACGGTGTGACTGTAGGGGAACCTAGCACCTCGCATTCCAATCCGAGCGTAGTGGCGGGCGAAGCGTACCTTGTCCATTTCGCAACGGCTGTTCCGGCTCAAGCGGTGGCGGGGTCCGCGATGGTAGTTGTGAACGTTACCTTTGGGGACACGATTACCCGGGCGTCGCAGGAGTTTACCGTGTCGGCGGCACCGCCTGATGCTTCCGCGCCGGCCATCCAGATGGTCAGCGTGACCATCGCTGCTGACAGTGCGGTCACGGTTGATCCCTGCGTCAGTGGGGAGCTGGGGTGCCCCGAACCGACGCCGGGCTACGCTTCCATTCCGTTCCCGGCGGCCGTGCTACCGCTCAACGGCGGTGTAGCCGTAACCTGGATGCTACAGGATCTTTCGTATACCGGGTCCGTCGAGTTGACGGTGGCCTTTTTCCAGAACGGGGCCGTAGTTGGCCAGTCGTTCCACGACGGGGGCGTCATCCTGCAGGCCGGCTCCGTGGGCCTAACGGCAACTCACGAAGGGGTCCCGCCAGAGGCCTCGCCCGGGCCGGCCGTGGTAGTCGTAAGCATCAACTACGGGGGGAATGTTGCTCGGGCCTCGCAGGCGTTTACCCTCCAGTAGACTCACTGGAGCTTGACCGCGCCCGTGAGCGAGTAGCGGTAGATCACGGTGAAGTCCGTTCTCGCCACCTCTTGATATTGCGCGAGCCATGGGCGCAGATCGGAATATGTCCCAATCGCGAGGTGCGGATTGAAAGGCCCCAGGCCGTCCATGATAAACACCGGATGCGTGCGCGCGAGTTCGGCGCGCCGCGCGCGCGTGGACTCCGTATCCAGCGGTTGTGACTCAGTGAGGTGGCGATCGGCGGGAACCCCGGTCAGCGGTTGCGAATCGAGGTAGCGCGTGGCGGCGGGAAGCCCCGTATAGACATATAGCTCGGGGCGGAATCCCCAGACGAACAGAGTGTCGCCGGGCTTAATCCATTGGCGCGCCAATTGCGCAGCCCGGCGGCTATCCTGGTCCATCGCGACATCCGTCCAGTGCGACGGCCGGCCTGCGATCCGATCGCGCGCCAGCAGCGCGTATCGCGGGCCGAAGCGCACCAGCGGGACAAGCAGCAAGGCGGCAACTGCCATGGCGCGGCGGCGGCCCAGAAGCGTAAATCCGCGCGCGCCCGCCAGGACAGCCAACGGCAGAAGCTGGAAATAGTAGCGCGGGAAAAAGCGCCATCCCGCGATGACAGCGGCGAACGAGATCACCGCCCAGGCGGCCCAGCGTGCGCGATCCGCCTTCGGGTCGCGCCACCAGAACCAAATTGCGGCGCTGACGATGGCGGCGTGAAAGCCCAGCCAGTGCGCCGTGCGCAGCAATCCATTGGTCCACGGATTGGCGGCGAACGTCGTGGCTGCATAAATTCGGCCCCATTTCCATACTTGCTCGTAGTACGCGCCGAGGGCGCCCTGGCCCCACAGCACAGCCAGCGCGAGCGCGTTGGGCATCGCGAATCCAGCCAGCAGCAACGGCAGGGCGCGCAGGTTCCACACCGCGCAGGCGGCCAGCACGAAGACGCCCTTGGAATTCACCAGAAATGCAATTCCCGCCAGCACACCGCTCCAAAAAGCGCGGCCGCGCCATGCCAGCCAGACTGCGGCAAGGTGCGGCGCCAGCATCAGCAGATCGGCGGCCAGCGGCGTGACAGCCGAGGGGATATCGAAGATCAGGTAGAAGGCCAGCAGGCCCGCGGCCCACAGCGCCTCCCGGCCGGCCCACAGATCGCGCGCGAAACGCCAGGCGATCCAACAGGCCAGCAGCACGTAGAGCGCTCCGGCCAGGCGCAGCGGAAAGCCGTCGCGCGCGCCCCATGCCGGTATGGCCAGATAACTCCAG
>JBEKTJ010000106.1:0-22691 GCA_049516155.1 Bryobacteraceae bacterium | reverse complement strand
GCACGCGGGCCAGTGAGACCCATCCTCCGAATGCCGGATTCCGGATCAGGCCAATCGCGGTGCCCGCCAGTACCAGCAGCAATTCGGCGCAGGTCGTCACGCGGAGCAGGATTTCGACCCAAAACAGCGACTCGCGCGCCACGGGATAGACCAGCAATTTGCGCAGATCGAGCGATGCGCCCATGGTTGCCGAAGCCATCGGCGCCAACTGCCAATAAACGAATATCGCCAAGAGGGCCATGGGCAGCCAGGCGGCGATCTGCGCCCTCAGCCCGGGCGTCGCGGCGAGCACTTCGGCGACCGCCGCGAGAGCCGTCCAAAAGCCGTACCAAAGCACCGCGATCAGCAGCTGAAACACGCCGGCCCGTCCGGACGCCATGCGGGAAACGCGCATGCTGAGCCATTGTGCGCGCAGAATCGCCCGGATCATTTGAGCCACTCCAACTCGTGGAATTCATGCCCGGCGCCTACTAGGCGCACAAAAACATCTTCCAGCGATTCCGTTCCGCCGCGCAGATCGTCCATGGAGCCTTCGCGCACGATCTTGCCTTTGTCGATGATGGCCACGCGATCGCAGAGGCGCTCGACGACCTCCAGCACGTGCGACGTGAGGAAGATGGTGGCGCCGCGGCGCACCTGGTCCAGCAGGATGTCCTTCATCAAACGCGCACCCACGGCGTCGACGCCCTCGAACGGCTCGTCCATCAGAAACAGGTCCGGGTGGTGGATCAGCGAGGCGGCCATGGCCAGGCGCTTGCGCATGCCTTTCGAGTACTCGGCGATGAGCTTGCGTTTTTCGCGCAATTCGAAAAGATCGAGCAGGGATTGCGCGCGCTCGACGGCCACGGGGCGGGCCAAGCCGTACATGCGTCCCACGAATTCCAGGAACTCCGCGCCCGTCAGGCGGTCGAAGAGCAGCGATTCGTCCGGCACCAGTCCGATCCGCCGCTTGATCTCGAGTTCACGATCGGGAAGCCGCAGCCCCAGCAGTTCGATAGAGCCTGACGAAGGCGGGATCAGGCCGGTCAGCATGCGAATGGTGGTGGATTTGCCTGCGCCGTTGGGACCCAGGAAACCGAAGAAGCAGCCCCGCGGCACCACCAGATTGACGCCGTCTACCGCGGCTTTCTCACCATAAAGTTTGCGCAGGTCTTGGACGGCGATGGCCGGCGTGTCGGGCATGTGCAGATACTATGTTAGCGGGGAATTCAGGAGGAGTTAAGCAGTTCAGCCGCCCAGATAGCCTCGCCGACTACTGTTTCCCGCTGATCGTGCCGGCTCCCCATTACGCGGCAATGCCCGTGTGCAGTCGCGCACCGGCGGGGCGCAACGGGGCACGCCGGAGTTTCGCGAAGAGGATTTCCCGCCGCCCTAAGCCGTGGCAGCCCGTCCCGCTCCTGGAGAGCGCCGCACCGTGACCTGTACCTCCACGCGCGACCCAAGCCGGTTGAGGATCGACATCAGGCGATCAATGGTGAACCGCCCCAGGTCCGCGTTGCGGATGCGCGAGAAGTCGGCTGCCGCAATACCCGTACGCGCATGCGCAGCCCGCACGCTCAGGCCTTCCTGGTCCAGCGCCTTGATAATATCGGTCGCGAGGATCGCCTTGAGCTGCTCGCTATCCGCGTTCTTGTGTCCCAAATCGCGGAAGACATTTCCGCTTCCGCGCACCACTTCCAGTTTTTCGTCTTTCATCGCAACATCTCCTTGAGCCGCTTCAAACGGTCCTGGATTAGATCGAGTTCGTGTTTGGGGGTCTTGATCCCTCGTGTCGATTTCTTCTGAAACGCATGCACGACCCAAATTTCCTCCCCTAACTGCACCGCGTAGACAACGCGAAACGCGTCTCTCCGGAATGGCAGCGCGATCTCGAACACACCCGACCCCATGCCGTGCAAGAGTTTCGCGATATCGGCTTTGCCGCCCTCAGCGGCGATACTCAGGGCCGCAAGACAAATCGACTTGGCATCCTCCGGGAATTTCTCGAAGTCCCTCAGTGCGCCTTTGATCCATGATATGGGCCGTGTTTTCCGGGCCTGCCGTTCCGGATGCATCGTCAATGTCATGTTGTCATATTTGACAACGGATGTCAAGGCCCTTGGACAGTAGCCCGGCGCGCCACCCTAACCGAGAGCCGATTGCCGCGTCTCAGAGACATGAAAAGCTGGAAGCTGGCACTGCGCTCGCTCACCCGCCGGAAGGGATTCGCGCTGGCGGTGGTGGCCATTCTGGCGCTTGGCATAGGCGCCAACACGGCGGTCTTCTCGGTGGTTGACGCGGTCCTCTTGCAGCCCCTTCCGTTTCCCGACTCCGGGCGCCTGGTGACAGTACTCGAAGCCAGCCCCTCCAAGAGTGAGCCGGAAAGCCTGATCGCACCCGCGCGGCTCGCAGACTGGAACCGCATGAACCACACCTTCGACGGCATCGCCGCCAGCTACGCCGAAAACGTTACCGACACCGGCGGTAACGAGCCCGAGCGGCTGGCGGGACGGCGCGTTTCGCCGGGCTATTTCCAGGTCTTCGGAACAAAGCCCGTTTACGGCCGCACCTTCACACCCGAAGAGGATCTGGCCGGCGGACCCGCTTCGGCGGTGATCGGTTACGCCCTCTGGACCCGGCGGTATAATCGATCGCCCCGCGCCATCGGGCGGCGGCTGACCCTTGGGGGCAAGGGTTACACCATCGTCGGAGTCATGCCCAGGGACTTCCAGACCGCCAACATCGACGTGTGGATTCCCGCGCAAACTCCACCGTTCCTGATGCGCATTCGCGAAGCCCGATTCTACTCGGGCGTTGGGCGCATGAAGCCGGGCGTCGGCATCGCTCAGGCGCACGACGATCTCGCGCGCGTGCAGCGCCAACTGGGCGAGCAGTTTCCGCAAACCGATAAGGGCTGGTCCGCCGTGGTGCGCAGCCTGAAAGAAGCCCGCGTCGGGGAATACCGCAAGACCCTGTTGTTTATTTTTGGCGCGGTGGCCATGCTGCTGCTCATCGCGGTGGCCAACATCGCCGGGTTGACGCTGACGCAACTCCAGCAGCGCGAGCGCGAAATGGCTATCCGCAGCTCCATTGGCGCGACGCGGACGCAGATCCTGGGCGCCTTGATGCGCGAGATCCTGCTGATGGCCGGCTTGGGAGTCGCACTGGGCTGCGCGGTGGCGGCCTGGCTGGTCGAGGCGGCGGGGAAAGTTTTCACCACGTTGCCGGCGCCCGGCGGATTCCACTTGGGCTGGCGCGCACTGTCCTTCGCGGCGCTGGCGGGCGTCGGAGCAGGCCTATTGTGCGGCTTGTTGCCGGCGTTGCAGGCCACTCGCGCAAATCTATCCACCATCCTGGCGCAGGCTGGCCGCGGCAACTCCGGCGGCCGTCACCAGTGGCAGCGTGGGCTGGTCGCCGGACAGGTGGCGCTCACCGTGCTGCTACTCGCCAGCGCCGGGTTGATGTTGCGCAGCTATTACAACCTGGCGCATGTGGACTTAGGTTTCGATCCCAGCCGGACGGTTACATTCCACATCGGCGCGGCTTGGGACGAAGACCGCACGCGCATCGGACAGATGCAGGCGGCGCTCCTCGACCAGCTTGATCGGACCCCAGGTGTAGAGGCCGCCGGGTTCGCCAACTTCCTGCCAGCCTCCAGCGCCACGCTGCGTTATCAGGTCGCGCTGGTCGAGACGGCTCGGACCGAGGAAACCGGCAAGATCACTACCGGTGAGCGCAGCATCAGCAGGGGCTATCTGAAGGCAGTGGGCGCGCCGATCCTGGCCGGGACGGACTGCCCAGACCTGCGCACGCTCGCGGCGCCTCCTCCCAAGGCCCTGGTGAACCGGCGGTTCGTGGAGTTGTTTGCCAAGGGGCGCAGCTTGGTCGGGCAGCACATTCAATTCCTGCAGGATCTGGTTACGCCCGGCGCGCAGCCCATCGAAATCGTTGGCGTCGCCGGCGACCTGCGCGAAGATGCTGTGAACGTGGCCCCAGGTCCTTACCTCTATGTATGCATCTTACCGGGCGGCTGGCCCGATCCGGAATACGTGGTGCGGGCACTGGGCAATCCGGCAGCGCTGGAGCAGGCCATCCGGCCTATCGCGCGCCAGATCGATCCTACGCGCGCGGTTTTCGGCCTGAAGACCGTGCCGGAAGTACTGAACGAATCGCTGGACGAGCCGCGCTTGAAGAGCCGCGTGGTAACCGTGTTCGCGCTGGCGGCCATGCTGCTGGCGTCCGTTGGCCTGTACAGCCTGGTCACACTGGTGGTGGCGGCGCGCACGCGGGAGATTGGCGTGCGCATGACGCTGGGTGCGGAGCCGCGCCAGATCGTCGGGCAACTGATGGCCGGTGTGGCTCGCCTGCTGGCAATCGGCGCGGCAGCCGGGCTCCTGTTGACCTGGATGGCCGATCGCCTGTTGCGCTCGCTTTTGTTCGGCGTAAACGCTATGGACTCGTTGACGCTGGCGGGCGCGGTGCTCACGCTCGCCATAGTGTCAGCCGCGGCAACTTTGGCGCCGGCGCGACGGGCGGCGCGAATCGATCCGTTGGCCGCCATCCGCGGGGAGTAGGACGGGCCTTCGGGCCTGTCCCTTTTATCCTGTGGATGCGCTTTCCGCGTTTACCTTTTGAATCATGGCCAGGATATAACCGTACGCGTAGGTGAAAGCCTGATTCCCTCCACACCGCCGTCGATTGCTGGCTGGTGCATCGGCATGCCGTCGTAGCCCACTTCCTTGTACACCCGCGTGGCGCGGGTCGCCATTTTGGATGCTGCTCGATCGGCACGCCGCGCAGCAAGCAATCGACGAGGTCGGAAGATACGTCTTCATTCCAAAGGCCATAGAAGACGAATTCGAAGAGCGTCTGAGAACACCGTGCGGCTACGGCCCGAATCGGACAAATTGCTAGCTCGCGAGCCAGCGGCGCCGATCCGGAGGTTGCTTTCGGGGCTAAAGGCAGGCTAAAGCCGCGCCGACCGAAGTCCGCCCCACCTTACAATACAGTCTTATGATCGCTTTGCTGCGCGGCGTTCTGATCGAGAAGCATCCAAACCAGGCGGTGGTAGACGTGGGCGGCATCGGCTACGATGTGACCATCCCCGTATCGACCTATGCGCACCTGCCGGACGCGGGCGCGGAAGTGCGCCTCCGCATCCACACGCACGTTCGGGAAGACGCCCTGTCGCTCTACGGGTTTCTCACCCAGGACGAGAAAGCCCTATTCGAAAAGCTGATCTCCGTGAGCGGCATCGGTCCGAAGATGGCCATGGCGGTGCTCTCCGGCATCCCGGCACTGGATCTGATCGCCAACATCCGGCGCGGCGAGGTCGACCGGCTGGTGCGCATTCCCGGCGTCGGCAAGAAGACCGCCGAGCGCATGGTCCTGGAACTGCGCGACAAGATGCCGGCGCCCTCCGGCGAGGAAGCCGCGGCTGCATCTGGCGCCCCCAGTGGGGCGTTGACGGCCGTCGAGCAGGATGTTCTTTCTGCGCTGCTCAACCTGGGCTGCGCGCGCCCCGCCGCTGAAGCCGCCGTGCGCAAGGCGCGCGTGGGTGGGGCGCCTCCCGCTCTCGACGCCGAATTCGAGCCGCTCTTCCGGCGCGCCTTGGAACTGGTACGGTAAGCTGAAACGAATGCCCGATCGGGAACTTGTTTCCGGCGCGCGGCAGCCCGAGGATGCACAGTTCGAAGCCGGACTCCGCCCGCGCAGCCTCGCCGACTTCGCCGGCCAGAAAAAACTGAAGGAGAATTTGGCCATCGCCATTGAGGCCGCCCGCCTGCGCGCCGAAGCCATGGATCACGTGCTGCTCTACGGTCCGCCGGGCTTGGGCAAAACCACGCTCGCCAGCATCATCGCCGAAGAGTTGCAAGTACCCATTACCGTTACGTCCGGGCCCGTGCTGCAAAAGAAACTGGACCTCACCGGCATCCTCAGCAACATCCGCGCGCGGCAGGTGTTCTTCATCGACGAGATTCATCGTCTAATGCCGGATGTGGAAGAGATGCTGTATTCCGCGCTGGAAGATTTCCGGGTGGATATCCTGGTGGGCGCGGGTCCCGGCGCGCGCACGCACTCGCTGCCCATGCCACGGTTCACGGCTATTGGCGCCACCACGCGGCAAGGACTGATCAGCGCGCCGTTGCGCGGCCGTTTCGGGCTGGTGTTGCGGCTCGACCCCTACGCGGTGGCTGAGTTGACGGTCATCGTGCAGCGCTCGGCCCGTTTGCTCAGCGTGGGTATCGACGACGACGCTGCCGAAGAGTTGGCGCGCCGTTGCCGCGGAACGCCGCGCATCGCCAACCGCCTGCTGCGCCGCGTCCGCGACTATGCGCAGGTGCGTGCCGACGGGCGCATCACGCAGGCCGTGGCCCAGACCGCGCTCAACCTGCTGGAAGTGGATCGATTCGGCCTCGACGAAATCGATCAGAAAATCATGTTGACGATCCTCGAAAAATATCGCGGGGGCCCGGTGGGGCTCAACACCATTGCCGCATCTATTTCCGAGGAGGCCGATACCATCGAAGAGGTTTACGAGCCGTATCTGATTCAGCTCGGCTTCCTGAACCGCACGCCGCGCGGACGGGTGGCTACCGATGCGGCGTACGATTATTTCAATATTCAGCGGCGATTTCGTGGCGATCATCCCGCGCTGTTCTAAACGGCTGTTTCCATGAAGACGGTTTACCTGGGCCTGGGCTCGAACATGGGCGGCCGCGAGGCGATGTTGCAAGCGGCCCTGCGGGCGCTCGAATCGCCGCGGCTGCACATTGTCCGCGTCTCTCCGGTATACGAAACCGAGCCTATGGACGTGCCCGGCCAGCATTGGTTTCTGAACCTGGTGGCGGAAGCCGAAACCGATCTGTTCCCTCTGCAGTTGCTACACCAAACCAGCAGAATCGAAGCCCAGCTTGGCCGCCGGCGCATCACACCCAAGGGACCGCGCACCATCGACATCGATATCCTGCTATACGGGAATGCGGTAGTGAGTATGCCGGCACTCGAAATTCCGCATCCACGCTTTCGCGCCCGCCGCTTCGTGCTGGCGCCGCTAGCGGACTTGGCCCCCGACCTGCGCGACCCGGTCACCCGGAAGACGGTGCGCGAGCTACTGGGCGAACTGCGGGGGCAGTCAGTACGACGTTATGTGAGGTAAAATCGAACCATCTTTAGGTAAGCTCCGCAAGGCTATGCCAAAGTTGTTCCAGCAGATACGCGTAGGCACCCTCACCGACGATGCGGTGAAGGCTAAAACGGGCAAGGCCTGGGATGAATGGTGCAAGATCATGGACAAGGCCGGCGCCCGCATGATGGACCACCGGGAGATTGCCCGCTTGCTCCAAGAGCAGTTCGGCATGACGCGCTGGTGGAGCCAGATGATCGCTGTGGGCTATGAGAATGAGCGTGGCATCCGCCAGGACGACCGCGGCGAGTCCCATGCCAAGCATTATCAGGTGACGCTCAGCAAGATCGTGAGTGCTCCGTGCGCGGCGGTGTGGGCGGCGTGGCAGGACCCCGGCACGCTCGCGAACTGGCTGCCCGGGGCAAAGTTCGAAGTCTCGAAGACCGTGCCGTTCAAGACTCTGCATCTCGAATGGCCGGATGAGACACGTGTAACAGTCCGGCTTTACGAGCGCCGGGGCAAGACCAGGGTGGTGGTTTCGCACGGGAAGCTGGGGGAGCATGATGCCGCGCGGTTGCAGATTTATTGGTCTGAAGCTCTGGACCGGTTGAGAGTCCTTGTGGCGCGGTGAGGGTTGGGGCGGGCCTGGCGGTTAAGGGAAACGTTTCTGACAGGCACCGTAATCTGGCTTGTGAACGGCGATACACCCGTCTAGTGTGCGCTCAGCAACGGCAGCAGACCAACGATGGCGACGCCCATGGCGATGCGGCCTATCCGATCTGAGGAAGGCAGGGCCGCTGCGCAACGCCACGAAATCCCCGGAAGGCACGGCGTGAGTTTCCCGCCGGAGCGATTGGCGGAGTACCTTCGACATCGTCTGGGACCCGCGGCTCTCCGTCGTGCCCGGACCGGGCGACCGGCCATTTGCGCGGGTTCCCTCGCGGCGCGACCCCAGGGGCCCGCTGCTAACCCGCGGCTTGGGCGATACTCTTCGAACCCTTTCCGATCGGGTCCCGCTTAAGAGATTCTATAACTATGAAGACCACCTTGCCGGAGAACAACTGGAACGCGATCGCGCCGCTTACGAAGATGTGGGAGTCCTGTGGTCGCATGCGCACGTAAAGACCGAGTACGAGGAATGCGAGCAACGCGGGAAAATCGGCAAACATTAAACTGTTCCATGACTTTTCCCTCTGGAGATCGTTCGGAGGGCTTCGGAGGACTACGCAGTCGATTGCGCACATGCAAAACCCAACAGCCACCGCGAGCCACACGTGTCTAGCCGGCCCGCTGGGGCCTGGCCCAATGCCCTTCAGCAGAAAAGATGTGGCAGCTCCGAAACTGATGAAAAAGACCAACATTACGCCGCTGGCCGCGGGCCCCGGTATCTTCCGCATAACATTGAAATAATACACCGCCATCAGCATGGTCCACAGCACCGATCCCTTCATCCAACTCTCCCAGCTCGCACGCACAAATAATGGATTGAGGGGCAGTACCCGCCCAAATCCAAAAGAAACAATTATAATTACGCCGGTAATCGATAACCAAAGCGCTAAGCTGTCCAACTCCTTTAGCCACCTGTCAACGGTCCCTAACCACTTGAGCCACCCCGGCAGTTCCTTTCGACCGAGCACCAGCCGCACCAACGGATAGCAAAGCAGCCAGAGGACGAGGATCCTCCCCGGCAAGCCGGACAACTCCCACCTCACAAAGCACCAGGAAGCCGCCGTCGCCATTATGATTGCCGACCACTGATCGGTAACGTAAGCCCACGAAGCGGCGCCGTCCTCGCTCAATCTAATCTTGGACGTCACTGGGCCTCCACAAAAACAACCGCTCGCCTGTTCTTGTGGCGCCCCTCTTCGGTTCCGGTTGTGTCCACGGGTTTGGTCTTACCGTAGGGCTTGGCAATGAGGCTTGAGCCGTGCGCGCCGATGGTCTTCAGATAGTCCACCACCGATCTGTTACGCTTGTCGCTCAGTCGAAAATTGTCGTCATCGCTCCCAATTTCATCGGCGTAGCCCTCTACGCAGAAGTAGTCGTCCGCGCTCTTGTAGCAGCCTAGCTTGTTCCACCAGTCGTACAGCACCTTCTTATTGGCTTTGTCCAGGATCGCGTCGTTGCTCCCAAAATGCACCTCAGTTCGCGTGTAGGCGGCCGCTCGGTCGCAGTCCACCTGGGCGCCCTCGACCCGGCCTTCCGAGGCGCCTGAGCTCTGAACGTGTTTGAGGCTCAGCAGGTACTTCGCACAGCCGGGGTATACCCTTTTGTTGCTGGCATCCCAGAATATCGTGTCGAAACTTGAAGACTCCGACGATTCATCCAAACCAAGAAATCTCACATTATCCGGCAGCTCGGCAAGCTTGGCATTCTCGACCGCAGATTTGACGAGGCCGCGAAGCTCCTCTGGGGCGAACAGCCCATACCCCGTATGCTGGACCAACAGGTCGGCCAAATCAGTCTTTGCTTCTGGCGACAGCGAGTTTGCTTTATGGGCCGTCTCCAGCCAGCACTTGATGAATGCCTCGATATCTCCTCCGCGCTTGTCGAGAGTCGTGTCGAGGGTCACAAATATATCGGCGACCTTGTCCTCCTTGCCGTCCGGGTCGAACACCGTTAGCTGCATGTTCCTTTGCGCGCTAATGACCTCCGGTCCCCAAACCGCCGCCGCTTGGATTTTCTGATTTTTCTCGGCCTGTGGCGAGAGCTCTTCATACGCGGCGCGGGAGGTCGAAAAGAGCGTTGTCCAGCAATTCGCATCAGGGCACTTATGCTGAAGAAGCCATTGTGACGAGCTGTTTGGAACGACGCCCGTATTCTTGTTGCGCAAGCCCTTATAGCCGCTGTTGGTTCTCAAGGAGACAATCTTGTCGGTGTTAGACCATCCGGCGAGCATGATCGCCCGGGAATCTGGCACTCGCGAAATCACCGAGGGCAAAGAATCTACGGTCGACCAAATGACGTCGGCATCGCGTCTCTTAAGCGCTTCCGCGCATTTGACGGGATCATCCTCTACGCGTAGCTTGACCATTACCTGATGTTTGGCGTAAAACTCAGAATCTCCCGTGTCGCTAACTCCTTTATTGCCAAGGAGGCCGGGTACATAGGCTGGGCGCGATGCAATGAGTACGCGCAAGGGTCGTGGGAGGCCTGTTGGCGGCGGGAGAGGGACAAGGTATGTAACCAATTCCATCAACCCGGCAAGGCAAAGATATCCAAATAAGCGCTGCCACATCGCGATGTTCCTGACGCATGAATCCGATTTCCAGCGCCGATAATACTACAGAAGGTGCGCTGCGTCAAGCAAATTGGCGCGCCGGGTAAAGAAATTGCATTTAAATATATTTGAGTTATGTTTGCACGCATGGTCGATGGCCTCGGGGAGTTTGCGGCGCTAAAGGAATCGCGGCAATCTCTCCGCGTCGTAACAGGCAAGGCGCCGGCGCTGGCCTCTAGACTGCAAGGAGCCCACAGGCCCGCGCGTTCCATTTATTGACGGCCGCTAAGAGCGTTTATTGAGCGGTAATGGCGGTAATAAGGGTAATAACGGTAATGAACCAGCCGCGGGAATCTCTGACCGAGAGCGAGAAGGATGATCCACACCTTGGCACGCCGCGTGCATACCCTAAGTCATGAACGAAGAGTTGGCATTCCTCAAATACCGCCGCGAAGTGGTCCGGACTTGGCCGGATTCGCCACGTAAGATGGTGTTTCTGATCGCCATTGAGAGCCGCATGAACAGCATGCAGCAGAAATCGCGCACAATCTCTACCGTCAAGCTGCGTCCGGCGCTCACTTGAATCGGGACGGAGCGTCCCAAATCCGAATTGACCGGTCTGAATCAGTACACGCCCTTCACCAGCCCACCGTCCACAGCGATGGACGCGCCGGTGATGTAGGCGGCCCGCTCGGAAGCGAGGAAAACGACCAAATCCGCGAATTCCTCGGGCCGGCCGACCCTACCAAGCGCAGTCTGGCGCGCCCAGCGTTCCTCGATTTCCGAAGGATCGAGCCCCTCTCTGCCGGCCAGCCCGCGGCTCAGTTCCACCAAACGCGCCGTGGCCGTATAACCGGGGCACACGTTGTTCACCAGCACGCCATAGCGCCCATATTCGTTGGCTAGGGTCTTTATCAACCCACTGACCCCGGACCGCACGGCGTTAGAAAGAACTAGCCCTTCCACTGGCTGCTTCACCGCCACCGAGGTGATGGCAATGAAGCGGCCCCACTGCTGCCGCTGCATCACCGGCAACACTTCCTTGGCGAAGTGGACCGTACTCATCAGGTTCAGATCCGCGGCGGCGCGCCAATCTTCGATGCTGGTTTCGGCGAAGCTCTTGGGCGGCGGGCCACCCGCGTTCGCCACGCAGATATCCAGGCGGCCGAACCGCTCTACCACAGTGGCGACAAACTGCCGCACTTCGTCATAGACCGTAACATCCAGGGCGCGCGCGATCACTTCGCTGCCGGTCTCCTGGCGGATCTCCTCCGCGGCAGCATCCAACGTTGCCGAAGTACGTGCGCAAAGCGCCAGTTTGGCGCCTTCCGCCGCCAAGCCCCGCGCCACGGCCTGGCCCAAGCCCCGGCTGGAGGCGGCCACCAAGGCGACACGATCTTTAAGGCCCAGATCCATAACATTACCCGCGCCGCAGATAGTCGTCCTGCCCGGTCAGCCAGTCCGTGCGGATCGGGCTGAAGATATCCAGATCCAGTGTATCTTCAAGGGCCACGGCGCGATGCGGCACGTGCGAAGGGATGCGCAGCACCTGGCCGGCGGAGACCACCACCGTGCGGCCTTCGATTTCGAACTCCAGCGCGCCTTCCAGGATGTAAGTGATCTGCTCGCTCTCATGATGGTGTTCGGGAACCACGGCTCCCTTGGTGATGAAGACCTGCGCCACCATGGCCTTTTCGCCCGTGATGACCTTGCGCCAGATGCGCGGATTCAGGACTTCCTTATCCAGCTTCTCCCACGTGTAGTGTTCCATTGGTTTCGGCCTGCCCAGCCCATTGTACGTGAATTGAGAAACAATTGATCTCCGGCCGGCGCACGTCGCGACGCTTGCTTCGTCTGATTGTGTAGACAAACAAAACCCGCCACGTGGCGGTACTTGAAAGGAAGGCTTATGAACTTACATAAACGATTCGCACTCACTATGGCGTGTGTTACTCTCCTCGGCCTGACGGCGGCGGCAGCCAGCGCTGAAACAATCACGAAAGCAACTTTCACTCTGCCCACGCAGGCCTATTGGAACGACGTGCTGTTGCAGCCCGGCGACTATACTTTGTCGCTTGAGCGCAACCTCTCGGGAATCGAATTAGTCTCTATCCGGGGCGAAGGCGTGGCCGCCAGGTTCGTGGTGCCCGCCGGATCCGCCGACGGCTCCGGACACAGTTATCTCATGGTCGACGAGGTCAATGGGACTAATGTTATCCGGGAGCTCAATGCGGCCTCAATCGGCAGATCGTACCGGTTCGGAGTGTCCAAGACGGTCCGGAACCTGACGCTCCGCGGCGATGCCGCTCAGCCCGCCAGCATTCCGGTTTCAGGTTTGTGAAGAACGGCGGAATCGCCTGCCCCGCCAGTGCAAACGGCGAATTTGGGTGGCGCAGGCGGTTCCGCTAGACGCTATTCAGTCCGATTCCCCGCAGCAACTCCTGAAAGCGCGGCTCCTCACGCAAAACGTCGAAGCGTGGATCTACTCCCAGCCAGGTCAGCCAGACATCGCGTTCCGCATACGCCCGGTCGAGCAACTGCAGGGCGCGCGGGCGATCTCCCAAGCCGGCCTGGACCAATCCCAGCCAATAAGCGGAGACATAGCGGCGCTGGGACAAATTCTCTAACTCGCCCAGGATACCGGCCGCCTCGCTGGATTCTCCGGCGCAGGCACATACGTGCGCCAGCGCCGCCAGCACCGCTGGTTGATCGCCTGCACATATGCGCGCATTGCGCAACTCTACGATGGCATCCTCGGTCAGGCCCATCTGCGCATATGCCAAACCCAGAGTATACTGCGCCGCTCCGAACTTAGGCTCCATCGCCAGCACCTTCCAGGACTGTTCCGAGGCGCCCTGGAAATCCCGTGCCACATAAAGGCCCCACGCAATCCCCACGTTGACCACGGGAGATAAGGGATCGATCTCTTCCGACCGCCGCAGTTCGCGCAAAGCTTCTTCGGCTTTGCCGGTGGCCGCCAGATGCGCGCCGTAAGCCTGATGAGTCATCGCGGAGTTGGAGCTCAAGACTAGCGCGGTGAGGTACTCAGCCTCCGCGCCAGCCCAATCCCACTCGAACAGTCTTTTCACGGTCGCCAGCGAAACGTGGCCATCGCCCAAATCCTGCCTTAGGCGCAAAGCGCTCAACGCCATCTCTTTCGCGCGCGGATAGATTTCGGACGGCGGCGCCATGTTCAGCAATGCGGACAGGCAATACGCATCCGCCAGGCCCGCGTACGAGAAGGGACAGTTCGGATTTTGCGCCAGCGCGGCGTTGAAATGCGCCACGCCCTTGTGCAGGTCTTCTTCAGTCAGCTTGTAACAGAAATACCGGCCCTTCAGACAGTCTTGCGGAACATCGCCGGCGATCCCGGCGCCGGCATTCGAATGCACCAACTGAATGCCGCCCCCCGCCTGCGGCGCCGCGGCGCCCACTTCTTCCACCGCCCCTAGAAAAAGATATCCGAGGCCCGTTCGCGTTTCGATGAACCGCGCATTGCGCGACGTATCGCCCAGAGCGCGCCGCAAAGCGTTCACCGCGGTATTCAGGCTGCGGTCGAAACTTACGTGCATGCCGGGCCAGAGCAGTTGCGCGAGTTCGTTGCGCATCACCAGTTGGCCGGGTCTTTGCAACAGGAATTCGAGAATCTGGAACGGCTTCCGCTGTAGTTTGATGCGGATCCCGTGTTTGCGCAGTTCTCGATTATCGAGGTCCACCTCGAAAGGCCCAAAACGCAGCTTGGGGGGCACGCTCACGGATTTTGGCGCGGGAAATGACATGATCGATTAAACCCTTTCTTATCCGCTGTTTCCATCGTTATATACAATTGACGGCCTGCTGATAAACTTCGCCTCGGGTTCGCCCATCTACCACATAGACGAAGCAACCGCCTCAAAGGGTTCAGCCGGAGAGGCCACTAAAAGGAGAATCACCATGAACATACGGAAACAATTGAAGATCGGCTTGGCGCTGCTCGGTTTAGCGCTCGGCTTAACCACAGTGAAGGCCAATGCCCAAACGATGCTAACGGGTACTTTCGAACTGCCCGCACCGGCCTATTGGGGCGACACGCTCCTGCAGCCCGGCCAGTACACCATCTCGATGAGCGCGGAGGCACATGATATCGCGCGTGTGCCGGTGATCCGTCTTAGCGGCGAAGGCATTCACGCGACCTTCCTGGCGATCGCCAAGCCGGCCCAGGAAACCGGACGCAACTCTCTGGACGTTGCCAATATCGACGGCACCTATGTCATTCGCGCATTTGACGCCGGCACGATCGGCGAATCGTTCGCGTTTGGCGTGACCAAGAACGTCAAGAGTAGGGCGCTGCGTGCGAGCGCCGAGCCGACTATCGCCTTGCCGATCGCAGCCGAGTAAGACAGGCCTCCGGCCTGTCGCGTTTTTTGTCGAAGGGCCCGGCCACGTAGCCGGGGAGTCCTGCCGCCCTATTCCCTCCCCTTTATTGTGATTATTTCTGCGATTATCCTTGACAGTACCATCTATAAATAGTACTATCAGTACAATAACCGCGCCGCAAATATTAGTGCAAATATAAGGGCCGAATACAGTCCAAATGTACTAAAGGACGAGTTGCCGGCGCCGCCAATGGCTGACGCTTCGGCGTGGGAGAAGAAGTGACCCCTTCCGTCAAAGAACATATCGCAGCCGCCCTCGAAGCGACCGGCAACCACGTGCCTTTGCATCGCGCATTTGTCGGCCTTCCGGGAAGGTACGATCTCGTAGCCGCCATGCAGTTCAATTTGTTGACCTGCCTCGGATTGCGTGAGCACCATTACCTGCTGGACGTCGGGTGCGGATCGCTCCGCGCGGGGCGGCTGTTTATACCGTACCTGGAACCCTCGCATTACTGCGGAATCGAGCCGGAGCACTGGCTGGTTGCAGATGGACTCGATTGGGAGACCGGGCGCGATCTGCTGCGCCTCAAACATCCGCGGTTCGAATACGACGGAAATTTCACCTTAAGTATTTTCGGACAGCAGTTCGACTTTATCGTGGCCCAATCCATCTTCTCGCACGCCTCTCAATCCCAAATTCGGAGGTGTCTATCCGAAGCCGCGAAGGTGTTGCACCCGGATGGAATGTTTGCGGTTACGTACTTCCAGAGCGATACGGATTACATGGGCGAGGAATGGGTCTACCCTGGACGGTCCATCTATCGTCCCCAGTTCATGCACGATGTGGCGGCCGAGCACGGCCTGCATTGCGTGCACCTCGAATGGCCCCACCCGCAGGGGCAGACCTGGATGGTGTTCGCGCACCCGGACACCGTCGTGCCCGATCTGTCGGGTATCAGCCGGTACATCAGCTATCCAACCATTCCTTGATAGGCGCTGACAGCTTCTGATGGGCTCGCTGCGAATCGGCCCTCCCCCGCGAAGCGCGTCCAAGCACGATGTGATACTCTTGAATTTCAACATGTGCCGGTTCGAGTGAGCGAAGCCTTCGTGCTCCGCAGTTACCCCTTCAAGGAAGCGGACCTCGTCGTCAGCTTTCTAACTCGCGATCAGGGGAAGATGCGCGGCGTGGCCAAGCGGGCGCGCCGTCCCAAGAGCCCGTTCGGCGCCGGATTGGAGCGGCTCTCGCAAGTGCGCATGTCATATTTCCAGCGCGAGAATAGGGAACTGGTGAACCTGGATTCCTGCGAACTGTTGGTTTCCCAATTCCGGTTGCTGTCGGATTACCGGGCGGCCGTGGCGCTGGATTATTTCGCGGAAGTTACAGATCAGCTACTGCCGCCGGCCGAAGCGAACGACCGGTTCTTCCGCCTGCTCATGACGGTGCTGGAACACATGCGCGCCGCCGACTCGCCTGATACCGGGGGCGTGTGGCGCGCCGTTACGTATTTCAGCTTGTGGGCCGTGCGGCTTTCGGGTTTTTTGCCCGAGTTGAATGTCTGCCTGAGCTGCGGCAGCGTGCTCGCCGATAGCGAGGCGCGGGCGCGGGCATTTTTCATCCGCGGCCGGGACGGATTGTTGTGCGCCGAATGCCGCCGGACGTCCGGCGCCGGCAGTTATGAGTTGAGTATGGAATCGAGAGCCACGGCGGAAGAAATGTTGCACAAGCCGGTCGCGCAAATTGGCCAGGTGGGCTGGGCACGCGAGAAGTGCGCGGACCTGCGCCGGTTCCTAGTCCAGCAAATCGAAGCCCATATCGAGCGCAAGCTGGTGACGCCGCCGGTCCTCGAAGCAGAATAGACGATGCAGTCATTTCAAGAAATTATCTTCAAGCTGAAGCAGTATTGGGCCCAGCGCGGCTGCATCGTTCAAGAGCCTTACGACGTGGAAGTGGGCGCCGGCACCATGTGTCCGGAGACTTTCCTGCGCGTCTTGGGGCCGAAACCCTACCGCGTGGCTTACGTCCAGCCCAGCCGCAGGCCGGCGGATGGACGCTATGGCGAAAACCCCAACCGGCTCTACAAACACTCCCAATTGCAGGTGATTCTCAAGCCCTCGCCCAACGATGTCATCGAGCTGTATCTGGGCAGCCTGGAAGCGGTCGGCATCGACCTGACGCGGCACGATATCAAGTTCGAGGAAGATAACTGGGAAGCGCCTACGCTGGGCGCGTGGGGCGTCGGTTGGCAGGTGATGCTGGACGGCCTGGAGGTCACCCAGTTCACTTATTTTCAGCAGTGCGGCGGCATCGATCTGGATGTGGTGCCCGCCGAGTTGACCTACGGACTGGAACGCCTCGCGACCTTCCTACAGGCGAAGGACAGCGTCTACGACATCGAGTGGGCGCCCGGCTTCACCTACGGCGATGTGCGGCTACAGGACGAAGTCCAGTTTTCGGTCTACAACTTCGAGATGGCCGACGTCGATACGTTGTGGAAGCTCTTCGCGCTGTACGAAGGCGAGGCCGCTCGGCTGCTGGCGCTGTATCCGAAGTCTGTGCAGAAGGCGCGCTTCCCGCTGCTTCCCGCCTACGATCAGGTGTTGAAATGCTCGAACCTGTTTAATACGCTCGATTCGCGCGGCGCGATTAGCGTGACCGAGCGCGTAGGGGTGATTCAGCGCGTGCGTAAGCTGGCTGTGGGCGTGGCGCATGCGTGGGCCGACCAGCAGGGAGAGCGGCAATGAGTCTGCCCTTTCTGCTGGAGATCGGCACGGAAGAGATTCCCGACTGGATGATTCCCGGAGCGCTGGAAAGTTTGCGTGGCCAGTTGGAGAGCCTGGGCATTGCAGCTCGCATGGATGCCACGCCGCGCCGCCTAACGGCAAGAGCCGAAGGCCTGCCCGAGCGCCTGCCGGATACCGAAGAGCGCGTGACCGGTCCACGCAAATCCGCCGGCGAGAAAGCCCTCGAAGGCTTCGCGCGGAAGCAAGGCGTCACTCCCGCGGACCTTCAGCTCGAAGGCGAATACTATACCTGCCTGCGCAAGACGCCCGGCCGCAACATGATCGACCTCCTGGCCGATTCCCTGCCCGGCATTATTCTGAAAATTACGTTCCCCAAGACGATGTATTGGACAGGCAAGACCGGCCCGCGCTTCATCCGTCCGATTCGTTGGCTTGTCGCTCTGCTGGGTGCTGACGTGATTCCTTTTGAACTGGCAGGCGTGCGGACGGGCAACATCACCGTGGGGCAGCGTCGTACGCTGCGGCCGGCCTCCCAGGCCGGCTCTCCAATTATGATCGAAACCTACGAACAAACACTCCGCGACAACTTCGTCATCCTCTCCGCCGCCGAACGCCGCAAGAAAATCGAGGATGGAATCGCCGCCCTAGGCGTCCGTCTCAAACCCGACCCCGCCCTCCTCGAAACGCTCGTCTACCTAACCGAATACCCTACGCCCATCCTGGGCGAATTCGATCCGCAATTCCTCGAACTACCCGAGGAGGTCCTCATCACCGTGATGCGGCGCCACCAAAAATACTTCTCGGTGGAAGACGAATCCGGCCATCTAGCGCCTCGGTTCGTTGCCGTGATGAACACCAGCGGCGATCCCGAAGGCCTGGTCCGCCGTGGCAACGAGCGCGTGCTCCGCGCCCGCTTTAACGACGCGCGCTTCTTCTGGCAGACCGACCAACACAAAACGCTGACAGACCGCGTAGACGATCTCGCCCACGTAACCTTCCAGGCAAAGCTTGGGTCGTATCTGGAGAAGACGGAGCGGGTCGTGGCGCTGGTGCGGCAACTCGGCGGCGACGAACACGCCCAGCGCGCCGCGCGCCTGGCCAAGTCCGACCTCACCACCGAATTGGTTAAGGAATTTACCGAACTGCAAGGTGTGGTCGGCGGACTCTATGCGCGCGCGCAGGGCGAGCCCGACGAAGTCTGGCGGGCAATCTACGATCACTACAAACCGGTGAGCATGGAAGATTCGATCCCCCGCGGCACGGCCGGCCGGCTTGTTTCGCTCGCGGACAAACTGGATACCCTGCGCGAATGCTTCCGCATCGGCATGGCGCCCACCGGTTCCCGCGATCCCTTCGCGCTACGTCGCGCAGCACAGGGCGCCGTGAAGATCCTCGTTGAAGGCGGCATGCATCTTGGACTTCCCGATCTGATTGGCGGCGATCCGCAACTAACTGAATTCTTCGAAGACCGCGTGAAGTTCTACTTCCGCGACGTCCGCAGTTTCCCCTATGACGAAGTCAGCGCCGCCATCGCCGCTGGATGGAGCGATCTGCCGGAACTCGAGTCGCGACTGCTGCGCCTCAAAAGAATCCGCTCCACTCCCGATTTCGAACCCCTGGCCGGCAGTTTCAAACGCATCAAGAACATCCTGCGCCAAGCAGAATTCGCGGGCGGCCCGTTCGACCTGGCTCTGTTAGAACCTGGCCCCGAAAGCGAACTGCTTGCCGAAATCAATCGCACTGCCGGCCAACCCATTGAGGACCGCATCGGAGCGTTGCGTCCCAAAGTGGACCTGTTTTTCGACAAGGTGCTGGTGAATGCGCCGGACCCGGCCGTCCGGGCTAATCGCCTGGCCATGCTACATAACCTGCTGGAACAATTTCGAACGTTTGCCGATTTTTCGGAGATTGTCACGAACTCATAAGGAGAAGATTATGAAAAAACATGTTTACCAATTCGGCCCCGGCGGGGCCGATGGCGACGGAACCATGAAAGATACGCTCGGCGGCAAAGGCGCCGGGCTGGCCGAAATGTGCCGCGCGGATCTGCCCGTGCCGCCCGGCTTCACCATCTCAACGGAAGTTTGCAACATCTATTTCCAGAACCACAACCAGGTTCCCGGCGAGATCCATAAAGAAATGCTGCAAGCGCTCGAAAAGCTCCAGAAGCAGATGGGGCAGACCCTGGGCGACACCGAAAATCCGCTGCTGGTCAGCGTGCGGTCGGGCGCGAAGTTCTCCATGCCGGGCATGATGGATACCATCCTCAACCTTGGCCTGAACGACAAAACCGTGCAGGCGCTGGAGCGCAAGAGCGAGAATCCGCGGTTTGCATACGATTGCTACCGCCGCTTCATCCAGATGTTCGGCAACGTGGTGCTGGAAATCGAAAAGCACGATTTCGACCACATCTTCGACGGCCGCAAAAAGAAAGTGAAGGCCAAGTTCGATACCGACCTGACCGCCGCGGATCTGCAGGCCGTCATCGTGGATTACAAGAAACTGGTGGAGAAGAAGACCGGCAAGCCGTTTCCGCAAGAGGCCGTCCAACAGCTCGCCATGGCGCGCGATGCCGTATTCCGCTCGTGGTTCAACGCCCGCGCCAAGCATTATCGCAAGATGAACAACATTCCGGACGATCTGGGCACCGCGGTGAACGTGCAGGCCATGGTGTTCGGCAATATGGGTGAAACGTCGGCCACCGGCGTGGGCTTTACGCGCAATCCGTCGACGGGCGAAAACGTTTTCTACGGCGAGTACCTGGTGAACGCGCAGGGCGAGGATGTGGTGTCGGGCGTGCGAACGCCGCAGCCGATCTCGACATTGGAATCGTTGATGCCCGAAGCTTACAAGCAACTCCGGGAAATCACTAACAGCCTGGAACAGCACTATCGCGACGTGCAGGATTTCGAGTTCACCATTCAGGACGGTAAACTCTACATGCTGCAAACGCGCAATGGCAAGCGCACTGGTCCGGCCGCCGTGCGCATCGCGGTGGACATGGTGAACGAGGGCTTGATCAATAAGAAAGAAGCCATTCAGCGCGTGGATCCGCAGCAGCTCGATCAGCTTCTGCACCCGGTGCTGGACCCGGCTTCGAAGAAGACGCTGGCCACCATCGCCAAAGGATTGCCCGCATCGCCGGGCGCAGCGGTGGGCCGCGTGGTTTTCACTGCGGACGAAGCAGTGAAACAGGCCGCAGGCGGACCCGTCATCCTGGTGCGCGCCGAAACCGAGCCTAACGATATACACGGCATGGAAGTCGCCAAGGGCATTCTCACATCGCGCGGCGGCATGACCAGTCACGCGGCCGTGGTTTGCCGCGGCATGGGCACTCCCTGCGTGGCCGGCGCGGGCGATATCGACGTCAGCGCCCAGCGCAAGGAAATGAGCGTGGCCGCGGATGGCAAGAAGATGACGCTGAAGGAAGGCGACTGGCTTTCGCTCGACGGTTCGACCGGCGAGGTCTTCGCCGGGCAGGCCAACACGCTGGACGCCGATCCGTCGTCCGGCATCATGGCGACCTTCATGGGCTGGGCAGATGAATTCCGCGGCGGCTTCGGCGTGCGCGCCAATGCCGACATCCCGCGCGACGCCAAAGCTGCCCGCAAGTTCGGCGCGGAAGGCATCGGCTTGTGCCGTACCGAGCACATGTTCTTCGCTGAGGATCGTATTGCGCACATGCAGGCCATGATCCTGGCGCGCGACGAGAAGAACCGCCGCAAAGCGTTATTGAAGCTGCTGCCCATGCAGCGCAAGGATTTCGCCGGCCTGTTCACGGCCATGGACGGATTCCCCGTCGTCATCCGCACGCTCGATCCGCCGCTGCACGAGTTCCTGCCCAAGCGCGAAGTGCTCATGGTGGATCTGGCCAAGCTGCCTGCCGCCGATCTGAAGGCCAAGAAGGAGATGGTTGGCCGCTACGAACGTCTCGGTGCAACCGTGAAGGATCTAAAAAAGGTGCTGACCGGCTTGCTGGAGCGCGTCGAAGAGTTGCACGAGTTCAATCCCATGCTGGGCCATCGCGGCTGCCGCCTGGGCATCACTTATCCGGAGATCACCGAGATGCAGGCGCGCGCTATCTTCGAGGCCGCCGTGCAGGTGGCCAAGAAGGGCGTCAAGGTGATTCCCGAAGTCATGATCCCGCTCATCGGCTCGGTGGAGGAATTTGATAACCAGAAGGCAATTGTAGTAAAGGTTGCCGAGGAAGTGCTGGGGAAGGCCGGAATGAAAGACCTGAAGTACCTGGTCGGGACTATGATCGAGATTCCGCGCGCGGCACTTACTGCAGACTTAATAGCTAAGGAAGCCGAATTTTTCAGCTTTGGCACTAATGATCTGACCCAGACCACCATGGGACTGTCCCGCGACGATTACACGAAGTTTCAGAAGGATTATGAGAACGCCAAGTGTCGTGCTCGCCTTACCGCGTGCCCATTGCCCGGCTGGCGGCGGCGCAGGCGGCCATTTCCGGCGATAAGTCGGAAGCCATGCGGACCGCGTAACTTATTGTCGCTCCGGCGATCGGGACAGGCCGCATGGCCTGTCCCTTTTCCTCCGCCGAATGCTACTGACGTTGGTGTTTTAGGTTCTCATTGATTTCGGAAAGAAGATTGGCAATTATTCTTAGCCAATGGCTAACGGCAAGCTCGACAAAACCGAGGAACAAGACAATAAAGCAAATGCCGATTGCGCATGCCATTGGCCACGAGCCGCTGTACCCCATGGCTTGAACGATAGCGAAGAAGAATAGTGCGCCAACCCACACACCCGCTGTTTTTCCCCAAGGAACCTTCATCTGTACACCCGCCCTATATCGAATTTGCGCCGCAGGCGCCAGTAAGACGGGTATCTTAGCACATTCCATGCGCAACGCGTAACTGGGCCAGTGAAAAGGGTAGATCCACCCATCTGCCCCTCTTCTGAGAGTTGAGTTGTGGGGCAGGCCCGTGGTTTCGCGCGACGATTATACGAAATTCCAAAAGGAGTATGAGAACCCCAAAATCTTCAAGCACGATCCCTTCGCCGTGCTCGATCAGCAAGGCGTTGGACAGCTTGTGGAGATGGCCACGAAGAACGGCCGCAAGACACGCCCCGACCTGGAAGTGGGGATCTGCGGGGAACACGGCGGCGAGCCGAGCTCAGTGCAGTTCTGCTACCGCATCGGCATGAACTACGTGTCGTGCTCGCCTTACCGCGTGCCCATTGCCCGGCTGGCGGCGGCGCAGGCGGCCATTTCCGGCGATAAGTCGGAAGCCATGCGGAC
>JBEKTJ010000105.1:0-22706 GCA_049516155.1 Bryobacteraceae bacterium | reverse complement strand
ATCTCGGCGATCAGCGACCCCACTTCACGCATCTCGGGCTCGCGGAAACCGCGCGTGGTGACGGCGGGGCTGCCCAGGCGAATGCCGCTGGGATTGAGCGGCGGATTCACGTCGAAAGGAATCGCGTTCTTGTTAACCGTGATGCGCGCGCGGTCGAGCGCAGCCTCGGCCTCTTTGCCGCGAATGCCTTTCGAAAAGACATCCACCAGCATCAAGTGCGTGTCGGCTTTGGCGGCTATGACGTGCACCAGCGGGCCGCCCTGAAAGCCTGGAAAGACCGTCTTATCGACGGCCGCCGCGAACTTCTCCTTACAAAGGATCAGCCCCGCGCGCGGGCCGCGCAGCGTCTTGTGCGTGGTAGTGGTGACGATGTCCGCGTACCGGCAAGGATTGGGATGCAGCCCTGCGGCGACCAGTCCCGAAATATGCGCCATGTCCACCACCAACAATGCGCCTACCGAATCGGCAATCTCGCGAAAGCGCGCAAAATCCAGCGTGCGGGGATAGGCGCTGGCGCCCGCCAGGACCATCTTGGGCTTGTGCTCCTGCGCCAACCGGGCGAGCTCGTCGTAATCGATGCGCTCGTCTTCCTGGCGCACGCCGTAGGGCACGATGTGGTAAGTCTTGCCGGAGAAGTTGAGCTTGTGGCCGTGAGTCAGGTGGCCGCCGTGCGCCAAATTCATTCCCAGGATGGTGTCGCCGGGTTGCAGCACTGCGGCGTAAGCGGCTTGATTGGCCTGGGATCCGGAATGCGGCTGCACGTTGGCATGCTCCGCTCCGAACAGCTTCTTGGCGCGGTCGCGCGCGAGGTCCTCTACGAAGTCCGAGAACTCACATCCGCCGTAGTAGCGTTTGCCGGGATAGCCTTCGGCGTATTTGTTGGTGAAGATGCTGCCGGCCGCTTCCAACACGGCTTCCGAAACAAAATTCTCGCTGGCGATCAGTTCCAGTTGTGCGTGCTGGCGCTCGGCTTCGTGCAGAATGGCTTGGTAAACGTCGGGGTCCACCTCGGCCAGCGGCCGCGACATGCGTTGCGATTCGGCGGTTTTCATAGCGAGGTAAGCCGATTTTACCACGTGGTAGGACACGCCTCCTGGCCTGTCCGCCCGCGAGTCTTCAACCAGGCCTCGGACCTTCGCAGTCATTCGTCTTTCATCCGAATGCTGATTCCTGTCCGTAGGATGAACAGGCCTGCGTATAAACCTGTGACCAAGCCTACTCCACCAAAGTATAGGCTGAGACCCTCCCCAACGACCTTTCGACTACTCGTCGCCAGCACGGCCATTTCCGTCTGTGTGGTGTGCGTCCATGCATCGGGCGAGTCGTTCTTAGGCTTGTAAGAGGATGCGCCCGCTCCGGCCAACACCAAGGCGACCACCGCTGCCAACGTTAAGAACAGTGCCCAGCTCAGCGAAAACGCCCGCCAAGCAGCCCCGCCGGTGAATCCCCAAAAACCGCGGTTCTGCCTGGCGGCGAGTCCGCGCCACCAGGGGACCATGAGCACCGAAACCCAGCCCGCCCCCGCCCCTACGGCGGAGCCGTAGGCCGGAAGTGCCGTGAACAGCAGGAACGTGGAGAGCCAAGGCGTCGACGCAAGGGTCGCCTCGCTGTACACCATCCCAACCGAAGCTCCGATCAGGAACCCCCCTGCCATCCCGCCGATCCAGCCCGCGACCACCGGTCCGGATCCGGTCTTGGGTGGCGGCCCGTGACCCGCGAACCACCACAGGAGGATCGCGCCGCCGATGCAAGTCCCCAAAATAAAGGACCCTACGAATCCGTGAAACAGGCCCTGGAAGAAGTTCCACCGTGTGTCGACCTGCGTCAAGGTGGCGCGGAAGAGCGCAATGATCGTTCGAGACGGCACGGTCGCAGCCGCCGTGCCTGCCACTCCCATGGTCAATACCACCAACAGACGGAGGATTCGGTCAGTGGCAGGTGCGGGAACGGCGGCGGTGTGAGCGGGTGCCGCGGTCGCGGGCGTCTTCACGCGCGGGTGGCAGTCGAGCCGGTATGGCCGTCGTGTAACAAATTCCTTCCCCAGCTTGTCACGCAGCACGTATAGATGCTGAGTCAAAGTCGCATCGGACACATGTGCCGCGTTTTGCCATCCGGCGCGTTTCAATTCCGCTTCCGGCACCGGGGTCCCAAAGGACTCGGCGGCATACCGCGCCAAGCAGCGCAGTACGCCAATCCTGATCGGGGAGTCTTCGATAATCAGCCCCTCATGATCCAGCTTGATCTCGTCAAGGGTGTACCCGCTGAACTCATAAACGATTCCCGCGCCTTGAGTTGCGCCTTTGATAGAGGATGACGAATCTTGATTGGACGGGGACGCCATTTTCGGGCTAGGCTCAGTTGGAAAAGTACCGACTTTCACATTCTACTAGCGGACCTTTCCCGTTTGGAAAGGTGTTGATTAATAGGCGTCTTGACGACGATGGGAGGATCGAATGCCGGCTGACCGATATACGAAAACTATTCTCACGGTGATCGCGCTGTTGCTGGGGGCGATTGCGCTCAGACTGTGCCTGAGCGCCGAGTCCCGTTCACGATTAGGCGCGTCCGTGGCGAGGCTGCCGAAGAAGATTCTGGAGATCGCCATTGAGGGACTTCGCAAGATCCAACCTTTGTTCCTGCTGGCCCTTATCGTCCTCCTCTCCTGCCGGCTCCGCCTCTACATCAACGACTCACTGTTGGGAGACGTGTGGTTCCGATACCGCGAAAGTAGCGGATTCGATGTCGTTTGGTTTTGGGTAATGCCGTGGCTGATCACGCTTTTCACGATCCGGTTCTATCGCCGCTTTATTAAAGGCGTTCTCCCAGCGAGTCGCGTGTTGCTGCTGATACTTCCGATAATTAGCCTCTTGGGGTGGTACGGGAAATACCGCTGGCCACGAAGCTATACAGAAACGACCTCTGCGAAGGCGTTCACACCGTACACTATGGACGGCAGGAAGGGCTGCCAGGATGCAAATGGGATGGAAGTGATCGAGGCCGCCTACGAGGACGTTGACTGCGATTGGGTCGAGTTATGGGTCCAGATATACTTTGTCGGAAATAGCGGTCAGGACTATATCCCGGTCAAGCTCAACTCAAAATGGGGTTTTCTCGACAGGTTCGGGAAAATGGCGATCGCACCGCAGTTCGAAAGCCAGGGTCCCGCGAACTGGGGGCTCAGGCCGGTGAAGCAAAACGGCCGCTGGGGATTCGTTTACGCAGCTACCGGCAAGACGGCGATTCCTTTCGAATATGATGGGGCTAGCCCCTTCACCTATGCCACGGGCATGGCGAGCCCATGGGCGCCCGTGAAGAGGGGCGGGCAGTGGGGATATATCGACCGAACCAACCGGCTCCGTATCCCGTTTCGATTCGATGATGCAGACGACGAGTGGAGGTCCAGCATCAATGAGGAGACCTACCAGGCCCGGACGGCCGCACGGCCGAACTGGGGGCAGAAGGTTTGGAACAAGTTCTTCCACAACTCGACGCATTCCCCAGCCTGGGCCCTCGCGCGCAACGGCGTGTTTTGGGGCCCGATCGATTCGGCCGGCCAGTTTTTAACGCAGCTTAGGATTCCTAGCAACCTCGCTCTTGGATTTCTGAATTGCGACACGGTGCGCCGCCAATGCAACTATGGCCTGCGCGAAACGGACCGCGTCCCGGTGACTTACAGCACGAATTGGAAATGCGAGGATCAGGATCGGGCGTCTCAATCCCCTTCTCTACTGGCTCTTCCATGGCTGGGGGACGACGGCCACGTCAGGCTGTCATGGGAATTCAACTGCGCTCCAGTTAAGCCATAACCAGGTATAGCGGTCGCGAGCGATGGGCAAGAACCACCTCGGCCAGCGGCCGCGACATGCGTTGCGATTCGGCGGTTTTCATAGCGAGGTAAGCCGATTTTACATGTGCATCGGTGCGTAGGATTTAGCTTAGGCGGTCGCGGCGCAACGGTCTGAGCGCTAGAACCTAGACGAACTTTGTTTAGGCAGTCGCAAGAAATGATGCGGCGCCTAGAGACGCTGCAAAGAAGGTTCGCGTCTGATTCCGTCTATCGGACTTCGGGCCAAGTGAAGGCATGAGAAAAGCTCTGGCATAAGCGGGATGTATTTGTTTGAATCGGCACTTGTTTTCCCGTGGCCAATGCCGGCATGAACGTCTCGCGCCGGACAGCATCGCGGCTCAAATTTTCAAGAGGCGAGCGAATCGGTGAGCGTCTTATCGCGGCAGCGCGGCGGAGCCGGCGACGCAGCCATCGATCATGTCCTGCGCGGAAACCGTGAAGGCGCTCTCATTGCTGACGCCAGGGACCGTTCCAAACCAGATCTCTTCGGGCCCCGTGCAACTGTCGACCCGGTACACATTGTAACCCAGCGGGTGCAGGGCGCTGGTGAAATTTTGATAGAAAAGCTGCCCTTGCCCCGCCGAGTTGTTCTGCTCGCCGCTACTCGAGGTGGCGCAGAGAAATGCGTAAAGCCGGGTGGCCGGATAGGAATAGCTGGCGTTTGCCGACGCTACGCTCATGCCGCTCCAGTCCTGGTTCTGACTAGAGGTTGTACTATCGCCGCTGCCGGTCCAGTTATTGCAATTTGCGCCGGAGATCGTGTATCCGGCGACGCCCTTCGCGGTGCCGCTGGTGGCCGAGTACTGTACGGCGTCCAGCCAACCGCCTTCCGTGCCGTCGACACAGCCAAATTGGGTTGAAGGGCAAACCTCGATCGGATTCTTGTACGCCTGCGCGTAGGGATACTCGCAGCCGGCTTCGACGTTGCCGTACACCGGTCCCGAAGTGAGCACGACATCGGCGAGGTAGCCGGCGGCGCCGTACCATGCCAGGGCATACGCCATGGCCCCCGAACCCGCGCTGTGACCCTGGGCGCACATCGCGCCCGCGGCACTCGGGCCGCCATGTATGTTTTCATAAACGGCGTTCAGCAAAGTCGCCGGACGGCAGGCCTCGAACTTCAAGATCTGGATAGCCTCGGTGGACGCGTTTTGCCAGCCTTGGCCGACCCAAATCATTTGGACCACCTGGAATCCGTTGTTGTAGTAGTCCTGGGCGTACGAGAGACCTGTCTCTCCTTGGTCGAAATAGTCCCTCCCATCGCTGCCGTTATGTAGAAAAATGGTGCTTCCATTCCAGCCGGGCGGTGTCGAAACTGCAATCGTGGCCCCTAATGGGGCGATCACCGAAGGGTCCCCGGCAAAGCTGTGGTTCGAGCAATTGGAGATTGTCGTGTTATAGCAGACGGCTTCGGAAAGCGGGAGCGAGCCGCTCTCACCGGCCGGACACGGAGCCACTTTCACGAACGGCGAGGCGGTCCCCAAGCTTAACGGCGGCTTCTGCGCAAAGCATGCCAGAGCGCCGCACAGAGAGAGCGCCACAGGCGCGTTGAGTAAGTTCTTCATGGTTCATTTTGGCACTCCGGAGTCTGCGACTCGTCGGCAATGGGTACTAGAATGAGTGCTGTTTCGTACAGAGAGTGTACAGACCTGCAAAGTGGTCATAAAGCGACCCGGCGCGACGCACAAACCGCAACGTCCCGGCGGAGGTCTACGACACCCTATACCGTATATTCAATCCTGTGAAGTTCAACGTCCGCGCCCACCGGATGCCAAGGAGATTGTCAGGCAGATCGCGGACGGTTGTCATCGCGGAGGAATCGGTTGGGCATGTACTACTCGCAACTCGACTGGCGCCATCCGACTATCGCAGTGGCGCAACGCACGCGAAGTACATCGAGTACCTGCACGGATAGGCGCGAGCTACCGACAAACTCTAGGGCAAGACCGGCATCTGGTATTTCGACGGCTTGGGCGGCACGCCGGCGGATTTGGCCGCCCCGCGGATGATCCGCACGATCCGCCAGTCGCAGCCTGTGGCGATCAACTGTCGGCTTGGCATCCGCGACCGCCGCGCCGCGGTCAACAGTCCGAGACGGGTATTGAAGTGAGGGTGCGGCGGCCCATCGGCTAACCAAAGAGAGTACTAAACCCGTACCGTTTCTTAGTGCTCCCCTGTACGACTTCGGCTACAATCGCACTTATGCGTGCCTTGGCCGCATTTCTCCTCTGCGTAGTGGGCTGCTTCCCCATGTCTCCGGTGGAGTCGCATCTGGACCGCCAACTGAAGTCCTGGCAGCGGCGCCTCGGGATGAACGACTGGCGGCTGACCATCCGGCTTGTCAGACAAAACGAATTGGACAAAAACACTTGGGGTAACGCCGAATGGGATCCGCACGGCAAGACGGGCACCATCAGCGTGCTGGATCCGCTGGATTACAATCTGAGGGGCGCCGACCTGAAGCTGGACATGGAATGCACCATCGTGCATGAGTTGGTGCACATCCAGGTAGGCCCTTTCGACGCACCCAGCGAAAATGTGCGCGAAGACGTGGTCAATCGCATCATGACCGCGCTGCTCAACAGACCCTGCCCTAACTGAGTCCGCAGCAGGTCCTACCGATGTGTAGGATAATTCTGTAGGATAATATTGTCGCGATGTGCCGAAGTATTAAGATTCTCAGGCGTCCGGAGGCGCCCGCCACCGCGCCGGAGATTTCCGCGGCGGCGCTCCAGTTCGTGCGGAAGGTCAGCGGTTTCCGCAAGCCGTCCAAGGCGAATCAGGAGGCGTTTGAAGCCGCTGTTAGAGACGTGGCGGCTGCGACGGAGCGCCTGCTCGGGACCGTCACTCGTAGCGCAAGGCCACTATCGGATCCACGCGAGTCGCCCGCCGCGGCGGAATCAGGCATGCCAGCGCGGCCAGCCGAGTAGCGCTGCGACCAGCGTTAAACGGGATCATAGGCCGACGGCATAGTACGAAATGATACCATGCCAGCCAAACGATATGGGCCTATTCCTTCAGCTCCGCCACAATCTCCGCAGCCACCGCGCGGGCCTTCTCGATCGCCCCCGGCTCGAAGCTGATGGCGCCCACGCGCGCATGCCCGCCACCGCCGTAGCGCTCGCAAATGGTCGCCAGATTGTGCTTGGGCTCTTCCGGCGCCCAAGGATTCGATCCCACTGAAACCTTGGTGCGGAAGCTGGAGGGGCTGACCGACACCGTATAAGTGCAGTTGGGGAACAGGTAGTACGGGATGAACTTGTTGTAGCCCTCCAGGTCATAGCCTGTCAGGTCGAAGAAAACCACGCCGTCGTCCTCGGTGGCGCGCCCGCCGATCATGCCCACCGAATTCAAGTGCCGCTGATACAAAGGCTCGAACAGCGCCTGGATCTCCGGCTCCGCGGCGATGTCTTCCAGCTTCCTGTGCTGCATCCACCCGATAATCTTTTGTATGATCCCGGATCCCTTGGCGCCCTCAATCACCAGCGTCAGCTTCATGGCAGGCGCGCCCAGCTCGACCGCGCTCTTGGCATCGGGATACTGCGCGCCGTCGATGATGTTGGCCCACTCGACGAGGTGATCCAGATCGGCCGCGGCGAAACCGAAGCGCTCCTTGGCGACGGCGCAGATGAACGATGTGCAGGACTTGTACGAAGGGTCGTAGAGCTTGCGGCCGCTATGGTCCTGGCGGTAGTTCTCGGCGTCTTCCGGTGTCAGGAAGGCGCTCTGATGGTGGTCAAACCACCAGGTCAAGCGTGGATCGCTCGAATATTTGAAATCCACGATGGCGTTTACGTCGCCATCCCAAAGGCTGTCCTCGAAAAGCTGGGATGCCTTGTGGGCCATCCCGGTGTAGGCATATTCCGCTTTAGGGTAAAAAGCGCCCTGCATGAAGCGGGTGAAATATGCGGCGGAAGCAGCGCCGTCGAAACAGTGGTCGTGATAAAGAATTCGTACCCGCATGAACTTGTAGGAAACGTACCAGCTTGCCTGAACGGACGGACAAATGCAAGTGCGTGGCGGCAAAGGGGTGTGCGAAGTGAACATTGTGCGGCGTGGGTATTGTCGAGGAATGGTCAAGATATTCGGGTGAAATTGACGTTGCGGCTTGGCATGACAAAGCTCCTATTCCTCCCGCTGGGTACCGAGATACCGGCTGGCCAGGGCCGATTCGGCGAGCGCGAAAGCGAACACCAGCAGCATGACGTACCACCAGAGTGTTTGCGCCGTCTTGCGGGGCGCCGCCGATCCGGGCGCAGGCGGGCTTTGTGAAGACGGTGAAGATGCGGAAGATTGGCCACCCCGCCACAAGGCCAAGACGTCGTCGGGAATCATGTCGAGGTTCGATTCCTTGGGATCGGGGTTGACGCCGACTTCATCCTGGCGGCCATCGGCGAGCCGGATCTGGTAATAGCCGGCCTCGGTGAGTTGGAACGATTGCGCGGAGGCGGCCTCACCCAGCGTAAGCGGGCGCTTCCCCTCGGGGTCGGTGACCTCGACACCCTGCGCCTGTTCCTTATTGTTGCGCAACTCCAGGTAGGCATCCACCAACCGCGCGCCGCCATGGCGTTCGCTGCCCCCGAGATAGCGCGCGGTCTGTTCGATGAAGGGGACAAACGCGGGCTGCAAGGGGAAATCGTTAGTGAAGTTGTCGAGCCCGGAAGTGAACAGCACCACGCGACCCTCGCCGATCCGTTTCTCCAGCAGAAGCGGCGTCTGATCGCCTAAGCGCACGATCACGCGCGCGTCACCGGGATCGACAGCCAGGGCGTAGAAGAACTTCACACCCTCCCAGCCAGCGGCTTTGGCCACGGCGGGATAGGACGAGTCGCTGGAGCCGACCGCCATATAACGGCCGGGAACACGGCTGTAATCGCGGGTCTCGACAATGTGCGCGCCGAAGATGGGAATCTGCGATCGCCCACCCGCCGAAGTTCCCGCCGCAATGAACAGGCTGCCCCCGGCGCGCACGTATCCGGTAAGCGAATTTTCCAGCAGCGCTGGCAGCGTATTCAGATCGGAGAGCACAATGAAAGCGTAATTGGACGGCTGACGGTCGGCGGCCTCGCGGATGTCGATCGATTCAAGGATAAAGGCCGATTGCGCGGCCGCCGAGAGCGCCGCGCCGACATAGAGCGGCGAACGATTGTCGCCATAGTTATGGATCAGCAAGGCCTTTTGCGGGTCGGAACGCTGGACGGCGAAGCGGCGCAGGTCGTCTGCCGGGAAGGCGTCGGCGTTATCGATCCGAACCTCGCACCGGCTGAAGCCGTAGGGCGCCTCCAGGCCGGGGAAATCCACGGTGGCCCGTCCGTTGGCGGGAACCACTACGGTCTTGGTGGCGGTGGTCTTGCCGTTCACCACCAGCGAGACGGTGCGTTGGGCGGCGGGCGTGCCGTAGCCGGCGATCACGGCTTGCACGTGAACGGGCTTGGCGGACTTGCCCCAGACTTGTCCGGGGGCATCCACCAATTCGACCGTCCAGTTGGGTTGGGCCTTCGAGACTACCGCATGCGTCTCCAGTTTGACGTTGGCGGGCAGCACCATGTCGGAGAACGTGGCGGCCAAGTCGCCGCGCTGCATGTCGCTAAAAAAATTTAGTTCGATGGGCGTATGGACCGACTCGGCCATGGCACGCATGGCGCGCGCCAGTTCGCCGAAGTTGCCATGTCCATCGCCGGGCTGGATGGCCTGGACTGCGGCGCGTAAGGCGGATTCATCCTCAATAGGCTGAGTCATGAGCCGAAGTTGCGAGCCAAACGCCGCGACTTGGGAGCGCGCGGCGCCCTTTCCGGAGAGCACCTGCATGGCCGCGTCCTTGGCATCGGCCAAGCGAGTTCCGGCGCGCATGCTGAAAGAGTTGTCGATCACCAGCAGCACCAAGCGGGCGCTGGAAAGGGTGGCCGCGTTGCGGTTGACGAAGGGATTGGCGAAGGCCAGAATCAACAGCAACAGCACCAGCAGCCGCAGGGTCAGCAGCAGAAAATAGCGCAGCCGGCGATGACGGGTCGAGCTTTGCGTGCGCGACTCGAAAAGCATCAATGAGCTGACCTGTTTGGGCTTGACGGTTTGCCGCTTCAACAGATGCAGGTAGACCGGAAACGCGAGGCCCGCAAGGGCGGCGAGGAACCAGGGCGCAAAGAGTCCCACTTATTTGCGGCCTCCGCGCAGCGTCAGGTATTCGCGCAGGGCGTCGTCGAGCGGCCGGTCGGTCATGAGCAGGCAGTAGCCCATGCCCGCGGCCTGGGTGCGATCGCGCAGATCGGCAAGATGCGCAGCGATTTTTTCGCGATATTCCTGCCGGGCGTAATCGGGGGTGACTTCGAGCTGCTGCTGGGTTTCCATGTCAACCAGGATGGACGGGCCGTGCAACTGGGGACGAACATCCTCCGGATCGAGGACGTGGAACAAGACCACTTCGTTGCCGTGGAAGCGCAGCGGCTGGATGGTGCGGATAATGCTCTCGGGCGGCTCCCAGAAGTCGGAGACGATCAGCACCATGCCGCGGCGTTTTACGAACTCCTGGAAGTAACGCATGGGCTTGGCGAAATCGGTGCGGGCGCGCGCTTCAGCCTGCTCCAGGCCGGCCAACAAACGATGCAACTGCCCCTGGCGGGCGGAGGGGCGGATGTAGTTGCGGATCTCGTCGTCGAAGGTGATCAGCCCGGCGGCATCGCGCTGGCCGTGGATGGCCAGATAGAAGAGGGACGCGGCGAGGTAGCGGGCGTAGTCCATTTTATTGACGCTGTGCGAGCCGAACTGCATGGAGTTGCTGGCGTCGAGCAATACGGTCAACGGGCTGTTGGTTTCGCCGCGATAGCGCTTCAGAACCATGCGCTCGCTGCGGGCGTAAACGCTCCAATCCACGTGGCGCAGATCGTCGCCGGGAGTGTAGGCGCAATATTCGGCGAATTCCTGGCTGAAGCCGAAGTCGGGGGAGCGGTGCAGGCCGGCGACGAAGCCATCCACCACGGTCTTGGCCACCAGATCGAGGCCGGAGATGCCGGCCAGGATGGCGGGATTGAGGAAGCGTTGTTCCATGAAGAGCTATTCTGAGTCTCGGCAAGGCCGGCCGCTCATTCAACTATAGGCGAGATCTTCGCCAGCACCTCATCCATGATCTCGTCCGGAACGTTTTCCAGCTTCCTGCTGCCGCGCGAGGCAAGATCGAAAACGCGGGGCTGGTCGCACCGGACAACTCCAGTCGTTTTGGTTCCGGCGCTGGTCAGCGGCACCGCGAAACCTGCCGTCCGAGCAAAATTGCCCGCCTCCGGCGACACGATCAGCACCGACCGGCGGCCCTTTTGGTCGTGTCCCGACGCAGGATCGAGACCTACAAGCCAGATTTCACCGCGCTTCATCAGACGATCTCGCCGCCGGCGGGGTTACTATCGAGCCATTCCCGGTCTGCTTTGGCGCGCGGCGCCTTGGGCTCGCATTGAGCGAGCATATCGTTCAGAGTGGACCGGCGGCGAAGCCGCGGCTCCACGATGAGACGGCCTCTTTTCAACCGCGATGCCGGCTCTGACGCCAGGCTGCAAGTGCAGGATATCGAGCAACGCGGGTGAGGCGTGTGAGTCCGGCGATGACGAATGCGGACTCTATGCGCCAGATGGCTTCGATGGTGCGGTGCAGGGCCTGATGTGGATCGGTAGCGGACACCGCTACCGATCGCACCAGCTTCAATCCGTGGATGCAAGAGCGGCTATTTTTGGGCGGTCTGATTCGGGAGCTCAGCGCGGAGGCGTACTTTGTGCTGGATCTGCTCTTCGGACAGGATGGGTGCGAAGTCTTCCATCTCAAAGACCTGGCGGATTTCGACTTCGTAGTCGCCGGCGCAGCAGTTGGGGCCACGCTTGACCCACTCGATGGCCTCTTCGAGGGACTTGACCTGCAAGATCGAGAAGCCAGCGACGAGCTCCTTTGTCTCAGCGAAGGGGCCGTCGACGACGGTGCGAGACTTGCCGGAGAACTTGACGCGCGCGCCTCTGGAGCTGGGATGGAGGCCATCGAGGGCGAGCAGGATGCCAGCCTTGATGAGCTCTTCGTTGTACTTGCCCATCTCGGCCATGAGCTGTGGATCGGGGAGGGCGCCTTCTTTTTCTGACTCTGCGGTTGCTTTGACGATGACCATAAATCGCATTGCGAAATCTCCTTTGGGTTGAACGATGGTTGGGTGGCTTGTTTTCAGGTTTAGCATTTGTGGGCTAACCGGTGAACTCAGATTGAGAGCGCAGTTGGATCGCTGTTGCTCGCTTTCGTACTGGCTCTCTTCTGATACGTCGAACGAGGTGTGGCCGCATCGACATGAGAACGGAATTTAGTCTATTATTTTTCGGGGAGACGAAGGATGGTCTAAATCACAGATTTTATTGAGGCAAGTAACGCAGGTTCTTGTATCCGCGGCCGCGGCGGAGCAGGGACTCGATGTTCCCGTTCACGGCTTCGACCACGCCCAGGGGAACCTCGGTCCGGCAGTAGTTTAGAATGCCGTCCAAGTGGTCAACGAGCATCACGGCCAGCTTCTGAAAGGGCTGCGAGCTCTGCCAGCGGAGTTGATGAATCCAACGTCGGAGGTAGTTGACCATTGGCGCCTTCGTAGTGGTACATCCACAACCAATCCAGGCTCTCTTTGAGGAGGTAAGCCTTAAAGATTTTCCGGTTGAGGGCGAATAACTGGTTTAACTCTTGACGCTTGGCCGCCGTCAGATGGATCACCGGCTCAGCAGCAGCCAGCGCTTGCCTTTTACCAGCCCGCGCATCTGCCCGCCCTTGCGGAAGAACTCGGCGCGCCTCACTTCGTCGACGGCCTTGTTGGCGTGTTGCATAATGTGGAACTTGTCATACACAATGCGGCTTGCTGGACGACTCCATTGAGCTCGCTAGGACCGTATCAGTAGGAACCGGTTCTTTTTTTGCCCGAGTCTCGGAGAAGAAGTGCATCGGCCTGCGAAAGAAAGCCGGGCGGTGACGGTCCTCCTATTTCAAAAAACGACAACCCTTCCAAGGCCGTATCTCTCATGGACGATTTCTTATCTGTGTTCGGTCGCGCCCATTCCCATACCTGCCAACCCCCTTGTTTCCAATCGCCTGGGCTTTGTTTGCTCAGTTCCGCATGCAGCTCAAACCGCGCCTGCCGTTGCACAAAACCGCCCAATCGCGCACAACCGGCGCTAAGCCCAAGCGCTGCTACAATAGATAATAACGATGCGAGGCACGCGCTGGCTCATCCTGGTGGCCATAACCTTCTTGATGGCAGGCGTAGCAACCACCTATCGGCTCCGGAAAAGGGAGTTGCACGACCAGGCTCCCGTGAAACCCGCGGCCATGGCCGCCGAGCTGAGTTCCGCCGCCCAAGATTGGAGTTGGATCGAAACCTCCGAACCGCCGGACAGCCGCACGATTTGCCTGATCAAGGCCAAAGACGCGCGCCAAGCCAAGGATTCCAACCACGTGGAACTGGAGCGAGTCGAACTGCGCATGCCGTCCATGCATGCGGACACTTACAATCTGGTGCACAGCGCGCGCGCCGACTACAATCAATCCCAGAAGCGTCTGTACTCCGAAGGCGCCGTGGATATCACGCTGGCTGTCCCAAATGAAGGCCAGCCCAAGCACACCCTGGTTTCCGTGCATTCCTCGGGCGTCACATTCGACAGCACCACCGGAAAGGCGAATACGGACCGCGCCGCGACCTTCAAGTTTGAGAACGGCGATGGCCAAGCCGTGGGCGCATCCTACGATCCCAACACCCGCGAGCTGTTTCTGAACAGCCAGGCGGAACTGCATTGGTTTCCGCCGGGGCCGCATGCGAAGCCGATGAAGATCGAGGCCGGCCAGGTGATTTACCGGGAAAACCTGGCGGGCATCTGGCTCAATTCATGGGCCCGCCTAACCCGCGAGAATACCATCGTGGAGGCGGGTGACACGGTCATCGCGCTGGAGGACGGGAAGATACATCATGTGGACGCGCAGAAGGCGCACGGTACAGATGCTTACCCCAGCCGCAAGCTGCAATATGGCGCCGATCATCTGACGGTCGATTACGGCGATTCGGGCGAAGTGGAAAAAATCACCGGCGAGGGGCACGCGCACCTGTCCTCCGATTCGGAAGGCTCGCAGATCACCGCCACGGGAGACCGGGTGGACTTGCAATTCGAGGATTACAATGGCCAGGGCACGCTCAGCCTGGCGCTGGTCACCGGCCACGGCTATCTGGAATCCAAACCGCTGGCGACGCCCGGACACGATCCAGCCGAGACGCGCATCCTGCGCAGCGAGATCATTCAGATGAAGATGCGGCCGGGCGGACGTGAAGTCGCCGGCATCGAAACGCACGCCCCCAGCGAACTGGAGTTCCTGCCCAACCTCGCCGCCCAACATCACCGCAAGTTCAGTGGCGAGCGTATGTGGATAGGCTACGGCGCGCAGAACCGCATTCAATCTTTCACCGCCATCAATTGCCGCACGGTCACCGACCCCAATCCCGAGGAACTGGCCAAGAAGCATCCCATCACCACCACGGTGAGCAAGAATGTGACGGCCGCATTCGACCCCAAAACCAGCCAGTTGACGCGCATGGAACAGTGGGAGGATTTTTCTTACGAATCGGGCGACCGCAAAGCGCGCGCGGACCGCGGCATTCTGGAGCAGGTGGAAAACCGGATTACATTGGACAAGCACGCGCGCATGTGGGACAGCACCGGGAACACCCTCGCCGACCGCATTGTGTTGGATGAAAAGAGCGGCAATTTCGTCGCCGAGGGTCATGTGAATACCAGCCGCCTGCCGGACCAGACCAAGAAGAAGAGCGATTCCGCGATGCTCTCGGGCGACGAGCCGTTGCAAGCGGTGGCCCGCTCCATGGCCTCGTCCAATCACAATAAGCTGGTCAAATACGACGGCGATGCGGTGTTGTGGCAGGGCGTGAACCGCATCCAGGCGGACCACGTCGAGATCGACCGCGACAAGCGCTCCATCGTCGCCGACGGCCACGTGATCACGCAGTCGCGCGAGGACAAGAAAGCGGATGACGACGATGCGGCTGCGTCCGCCGTCGCCGCTAAGCCCGCCGTGGCCGCTAAGACCGCCGATCCGGCGCCTGCAATCTTCACGCTGGTGAAAGCGCCGCACATGGTCTATACAGATACGGACCGTCTGGCGCACTACTCCGGCGGAGTCCTGCTCAACCGCGCCGGTTTGCAGATGAAGGCGGCCGATCTGCGTTCCTGGCTGGCGGAAGAGGGCGCAGACAATCGCTTGCAGAAAGCATTCGCGGATGGCGCCGTGCAGATCGTGCAGACTGGGCCGATCCGCACCCGGACCGGCACCAGCGAGCACGCCGAGTATTACACCGATGAAAATAAGATCGTTTTGCGCGACGGCGATCCTACCATGAACGACAACGTGCGCGGGAGCACTCGAGGCGCGGAGCTGACCTATTATTCCGACGACGACCGTTTGCTCGTGAAGGGCTCGGATGGCAAGCCCGCCATCAGCCATATCAAGAAAAAACACCAGCAATGAGCAAACTGGAAACCCGGGAAATCTCAAAATCGTATCGCGGGCGCAAGGTGGTGGACGACGTGACGGTCAGCGTCGACCAGGGAGAGGTGGTCGGCTTGCTGGGCGCCAATGGCGCGGGAAAGACCACTTCTTTCTATATGATAGTGGGGCTGATCAGCCCAGATTCCGGATGCATCCTGGTGGATGGCGCGGATATTACGGCGCTGCCCATGTACCAGCGTGCGCGCCGCGGCATCAGCTACCTGCCGCAGGAGGCCAGCGTATTCCGCAAGCTGACCGTCGAGGAAAACCTGATGGCCATCCTGGAGACGCTGCCTTTGCGCAATCGCGAGCGGCGCGAGAACCTGGACCGGCTGATCGAGCAGCTTGGTTTGGAAAAGGTGCGGCGCAGCCAGGGTTATATGCTCTCCGGCGGCGAGCGGCGGCGTGTGGAGATCGCCCGTTCGCTGGTGATCAGCCCGAGCTTTCTGCTGCTGGACGAGCCATTCTCCGGCATCGATCCCATTCAGGTGCTGGAACTGCAGCGCATCATCTTCGATCTGAAGCGGACCGGCATCGGCATTCTGGTTACCGACCACAACGTGCGCGAGACGTTGGCGGTGACGGATCGCGCGTACATCATCGATAACGGGCGGATTTTCCGCGCGGGCAGTCCGGAGGCGCTGGCGCGCGATCCGGAAGTGAAGCGCGTGTATTTGGGCGAGTCGTTCAGCCTGCAAATTTGAACAGGCGCACGCCTCGGCGCTGCCTATGGCTTTCCTTTCAATGCGGCGCGCAGTTGCTCCAACTTCGACGCCACCTGCGCATCGTCGGGATTCAGATTGTGCGCGCGCTCGAGAACCGGAAGCGCGGCGGCATCGTCTCCCAGCGCATGCAGCGTGGAGGCCAGCAGAGTGAGCGTAGTGAAAAACTGCGGGTTCAGGCTGGCCGCCTTCCGCAGCGGCGGCAACGCCTCCTGGTAACGTTTCAGCCGGAAGAGGCTCAGACCTAGACCGTTCCACGCATCGAACGACTCGGGAGCCAGCTTGACGGCCTGGCGCAACGGTTCGATGGCATCGGCGAATGCGCCGTTTTCGGAATACAATTCGCCCAACAAAATCAGCCGGCGAAGGTCGTGCGGGTCCGCGATACGCCCGCAGATTATGCGGGCCTGGGAGATGGCTTGGGTACGTAGCGCATCCTTGCATTCGCGGCCGTCCTGTTCCGCGATCCGTTGGCTCTCCTGCCAATCCCGGTAGAGCTTGTATTCGCGATTAGCGTCCTCGGTGCGCCCGGCCATGGAGTAGACGCGGCCCAACCGGTAATGCACCTCGGGGTTGCGCGGATTCTTTCTGGCGGCCCGCTCCAGGCACTCCAAGGCCCGCGCCCGCTGTCCGGCCGAGGTGTACGCCACTCCTAGATAAAAAGAAACGTCGGCAAGCGCGGGGTCGGATTCGAGGGGCGCAAGCTTCTTGATCGCCGCCGTGAAATTGTTGGCCCGCAGATCGAGGCGCCCCAGGTAGTAGTTCAGCCCCGGCCGGTCACCCAGCCGCTGGTGCTCGATCTCGAATTGTTTGCGGGCTTCGTCGTTGCGCTGCTCTGCGAACAGACAGGTGGCATATTGAATCCGCACCACATCGTTGTTGGGGTCGACGGCCAGCGCCCGCTCGAACTCGGCCGCGGCTTCGCTGAAAAGCCGGTCCTGCATCAATCGGACCGCCTTTCCGACATGCGACTCCACGTCCCCCCAGGTGGGTGGCGCAACAAACAGAACGATACACGCTGCCAGAACGACTCTCATGACACGTAATACCTATTTACTTATCTGGGCGCGGCGCGGCAAACGAGTCGATTTTCGTCACGCCCGCGCCTTCCCGTATGGTGACCAGCCGGTCCGCGGGGACCGCTTTTACAGACTCCCGCAGCCCACTCGGCCACCGGATTTCCAGATCGGCCGACTGCGCTCCGCCCAAACCGAAGTGCAGCCGGCGGTCGTTGACCGACAGATAGCTGGATTGCGCAGTTACGGCTTGCGCTTGCCTGCGGCCTCCGTAAGAGGCAATCACCGTAGCGCCGATTGCGCTGCGATTCGATTTCGTGCCGACAAGTTTGACCTTCAGCCAATGCCCGCCGCCGCTGACGTCGTTCCGCAGCAGGGATGGCGGCTCGTTGACGTTCATGATCAGGATGTCGATGTCGCCATCGTTGTCAAAGTCCCCGAACGCCACTCCGCGGCTGGAATGCCCTTCCGCAATCGCCGGCCCCGCCGCGGAGAGCAACTCCTCGAACCTGCCATTTCCAAGGTTCCGGAATAAGACCCGCGGCGTCTTGTACGGGTAATCGGAATGCGCCTTCTCCACTTCCGGGTAGACGCTTCCGGTAGCCCAGAAAAGATCGGGCAGTCCGTCGTTGTCGAAGTCTTGAATGCCCGCGCCCCAACCTACATATCGGGTTTCCACACCCAGACCGGCGCGCAGAGTCACATCCTCAAAACCGCCGCGGCCGGCATTGCGGTAAAGCACCGACGTATCCCCGCTGAAATGGGTCTTCAGCAGATCCAGCGCGCCATCTGTGTCGAAGTCTCCCAGGCCCAACCCCATGCCCGCCTGCTCGGTTCCGTCTTCGTTCACCGCCAAGCCAAGCTGTAGGCCCTGTTCGGTAAAAGTACCATCCTGCTGGTTGCGGAACAGCAGGCTCGGCATGGAATCGGAAGCGACATAAATATCGGGCCAGCCTGTTCCAAGAAAGTCGGCCGCCACCGCGGTCAACCCGAAAGTAGGCGCCGCGCGGTCTATTCCCGCGGATCGTGTCGCGTCCGTGAATGTGCCATCCCCGTTGTTGTGATAGAGCATGCACCGCTCGGGTTGCAGGCTCAGGGGCCCGCAATACACCGGCACGCCTCTGAAGTTGCACTTGGGATTCCGTCCGGTAGCTGGGACCGACTGGAAATCGAACACCACGTAGTGCGCCACAAACAGATCCAGCCAGCCGTCGCGATTATAGTCGACCCAGGTGCAACCCGTTCCCCAGCGCCTGCCTTCGTGCAGCAGTCCGGCTTCGCGGGTCACATCCGTAAAGGTGCCATCCCCGTTGTTGCGGTAGAGCACGCTCTGGCCCCATTGGGAAATGAAGATGTCGTCGAAGCCATCGTTATTGTAATCGCCGATAGTCACTCCGCAGGCCCAGTCCTGGCGCACCAGGCCGGATTGTTGCGTGACATCCGTGAAGGTTCCATCCCGATTATTTCTATACAAGCGGTTCGTGGCTCCCGCCACCGGGCCTTCGCGGCGCGTGCCCGAAAGAACAAACACATCCATCCAGCCGTCGTTGTCGTAGTCGAAAAATGCCACCCCGCACCCCATCGACTCGAGAATGTAATCCGTCCGTCCGCGCGGGCCGTAAATCACCGGCTCACGCAGACCCGCCTGCGCGGCGATGTCGGTAAATCGGGCGTGAAAGGGAAGCCCAGAGGGCTTGCCGCGCGGCTGGGGCGTCAGGCTGCGGGAAGCCATTCCGGTAGGCTGTTGCGCCCGCGCGCCGCCGGCCAGCAGCCAAAGCATGTCACGCCGAGTCATGAACTGCCCCAGTCCTTCGGGTGTTACATTTAGACATGGCGTTTCGTCCGGGCGATCTTAAGTTTAGCAAGCCGGGGGGAAGATAGAGGTAATAGTACTTTTCCGAGCCGCGAATGGTACAAATTCGGGTCTTTGCCGGCGGTGGCCAACATGCTCTGGCGCCTCGGATGATATACTGGCGAATTCTGGGGCCAGGGTGGGTCGTTTCGGAGAGATTTATGAACGGCAAATCGCCAGCTTGGCGACTGATAGGATCCCGCGTTGGGGTCCTTTTGATGCTTCTCCTGTTGTCTTTGCATCCGCTCCGCGCCGGTCTTAACGGCATTATTTCGGGCAAGGTCGTCGATCCCCACAACCTAGCGGTCGCCGGCGCGACGGTCACGGCAATTAACACGGCAACCGGCATCCGCCAGAGCGTCACTACCGACGCCGGCGGCATTTATTCCTTTCCCGAACTGCCCGTAGGGACCTACGATATCCAGATCGAGAGCCAGGGTTTCCGCACCTACCGCCGTACACAACTGGCCGTGGATGCCAACAGCGCCTTGCGCGAGGATGTGTCCCTCTTACTCGGCGAGCGTAGCGAGACGATAACTGTAGCCGCCAATGCGATTCGGGTCGAAACCGTCGACACTCAATTGGGTGAGGTAATTTCCGGCGCCAAGATCACCGCCGTTCCGCTGAACGGCCGCAGTTTTACCGACCTACTGGCGTTGCAGCCGGGAGTAGCCCCAACCACTACTATCACCGGCAATTCCATTCAAGCGGCGGGCGCGGCGATTCTGTCACCGTCGGGCGACCTGAATCCCGGCACCATTTCGATCAATGGCCAGCGCGAATATGCGAACGGTTTCACCGTGAACGATTCCGACGTGGTGGAGCGCTTTACCATGGGGGCGGCGATCGTTCCCAATCTGGACTCCATCGCGGAGTTCCGCATATTGACAGGGAACTTCGACGCTGAATATGGCAACTACAGCGGCGGCCGTATCAATGTGGTGACAAAGTCCGGAACCAATCAATTTCATGGGACGGGTTTCGAATTCCTGCGCAACACGGATCTCGACTCGCGCAATTTCTTTTCACCCGAGCGTGCCGTGTATCAGCAAAACCAGGTCGGCGGACTGTTCGGGGGGCCGATCGTCCGGAACCGGATCTTCTTCTATTCCGACTACCAGGGGACGCGCCTCAAACAGGGCGTAGATACAGGCCTGATCCAAGTGCCGTCGCTGCTGAACCGGACTGGGAACTTCTCCGATATTGCCAGTGAACTGACCGGAACGGTAACCGGGCAATACTGGGCCGATCAGTTGAGCGGCAAGCTCGGTTATGGCGTCTCGCCTGGCGAGCCTTATTACACGCCGGGCTGCACGAATCCGACGCAGTGCGTATTCCCGAATGCCGTCATTCCGCAGCGCGCCTGGTCGGCGCCCGCGCAGAACCTATTGCAATACATCCCGGCGCCAAACCTATCAAACGGGTATTTCGCGACTTCGGCCGTGGACGCGACGTTGCGCGACGATAAGGGCGCCACGCGGGTGGACGCAAGTACCTCCTTCGGGATGCTCACGGCGTATTACTATGCCGACGATTACACGCAGAACAATCCCTACCCGACGCTGCAAGGCGGCGCCAACGTTCCCGGCTTCAGTGCCCTGAACCTGGGCCGCTCCCAGTTGCTTACTGTCGGCGATACCAAAAGCTTTGGATCGCGGACGGTCAATGAGTTCCACTTTTCCTATGTGCGCGACGTGAATGTGGTGGGCACGCCCGAGGGAACCGTGGGGACCAGCTTGGCTTCGCAGGGCTTTGTCACTGCGTCCGGTGCGCCCAGCATTCTTCCCCAACGGCCCAATATCGTTGGCGTGGAAAATGTAATCTTCAACGATTTCATCATCGGGTCCACCATCACCGGCCTGAATCAAACCGATAACACCTTCGAATACCGGGACAACCTGTCGCGGGTGATGGGCACCCACACGCTGAAGCTCGGAGGTGAGTTGCTGTTCAGCCAGGTGAACTCCGCGGCGGATATACAATCCAACGGATCGTTCTCGTTCTTCGGCTCGGAAACGGGGGTTGACTTCGCCGACTTCCTGATAGGCATTCCGAGCTTCTATAAGCAGGGCGATGCGCAGCCGTTCTACATGCGCAATCATTACGGAGCGCTGTTCCTGCAGGACAGTTGGCGGGTACGGCCGCGCCTCACGTTTAACTACGGTTTCCGCTGGGACGTGATCATGCCGTGGTATGAGAAGTATAACCAGATTCAAACGCTGGTCCCGGGCGAGCAGTCCATCGTGTATCCGGGCGCGCCCACGGGATTGGTCTTCCCCGGCGATCCGGGCATAGCGCGTTCGCTAGCGCCGGTGCGCTGGAACGACTTCTCTCCACGACTCGGCTTGGCCTGGGCTCCGCGCGGCGCCAGCGGTTTGGCGCGCACGCTGTTTGGCGATGGGGATAAGACCAGCATCCGGATCGGTTTCGGACGGTTCTTCACGGCAGTGGAAGGGGTTTCGGCGGGAGTCATGGCCGGCGACGCGCCGTATGGCAGCACCTACTCCAGCCCCGCTCCGCCTCTGTTTTCAAACCCATTCATCACCGCATCCACGGGTCTTAATAATGGCCAGCGCTTCCCGCTGCAGTTTCCGCCGCTGAACGCCTCGGCCAGTAATCCGAATCCGAATGTGAACTGGGCGCCATTTCTGCCGATTTCGGGGCTGCCGGGATATTATCCGGGAAGCGTCAGCCCGTACACGGAGCAATTCACGTTTTCGATACAGCGGCAGTTCGGCAGCGGTACGGTGGTCACGGCAAGCTACGTGGGCAGCGAATCCCATCACCTGTTGACGCTTCTGGAGGCCAACCCCGGCAACCCGGCCTTGTGCCTGAGCCTGAGCCAGGTCGGCGAAGTGGCGCCAGGCAGCCCTACTTGCGGACCCTTTGGCGAGTCGAATGTTTTTACGACCGCCTCCGGTAATGTAGTCAACGGCACCCGCAACGTTTTCGGACCGAACTTCGGTAGTGTAGACTGGCTGCTGACAAACGGCAATGCCAATTACAACGCCCTGCAGGTGAGTGTGCGGCATAACTTCCGGAACCTTGAGCTGCAGGCCGGCTATACCTATGGCAAGTCGCTGGATAACTCATCGAGTATCTCGGAACAATTGAATCCCGAGAACTATCGCGCCACTTATGCTCCTTCCGCCTTCGACCTGAAGCAAAATTTCGTCGTGAGCTATCGCTATGAAGTGCCCTTCGAACGCGCATTCGGATCGCGCAATAAGATCACTCAAGGGTGGGTGCTCTCCGGGGTGAGCCGTTTTTCCACCGGCTTCCCGGTTACGTTCACGAATGCGAGCGATAATTCGCTACTGGGAACCCAGCCGGACGGCGTGAATTCTTACGGCGTGGACTTGCCGGACATGCAAGACGGTCCCCTGGACATCAATCACAATCCACGGAATGGCTTGCCATACTTCAACACGTCTCTGTTCAGCCTTCAGCCACTGGGCACCCCCGGCACGGCCCCCCGGCGATTATTTTACGGGCCCGGTATCTCGAATTTCGATATCGCGCTCTCGAAGACAGTAACTTTCGGGGAATCGAAGGCGCTGCAGATCCGCCTGGAGACTTTCAATACATTTAATCACGCGCAATTCTTCGGTCCGGCTTCGGTCAATGGCGAAATCACCAGTTCGGCCTTCGGGCAAGTCTTGAGCGCGGACCCGCCGCGGCTGGTTCAGTTGGGGGCGAAGCTGTTTTTCTGAGCGGGATTG
>JBEKTJ010000104.1:0-28046 GCA_049516155.1 Bryobacteraceae bacterium | reverse complement strand
TCTGGCGGCCGCGATTATCAGCGAGGATAACAGCTTGATCCGCGATTTGAAGCGCGAGGATCTGGAGTTATTGCTGTCGTGAGAAAGAAGGCGGGAGACAGGAGACAGGAGTCAGAAGACAGGAGTCAGAAGACAGGAGTCAGAAGACAGGAGTCAGAAGACAGGAGTCAGAAGACAGAATAGCGACTTACCAGCATCGTGGGCTGCCCAGCTTCTGTCTCCTGTCTTCTGACCTGCCTCGATGTCCCACATGAGGAGGACCACGAACGCTGACGAGTTGCGAAGGCTCGATCGAGATGCAAACGAGCGCAAAGCCCGTGAACAGCACGAGGCGGCAGAAGTGCGATGCGTGAAGCGCCTCTTCGACCAATAACACTGCAAGGACCATCGTTTCTCAAACCGGCTCCCCGACTACGCGCAGTATGTCTATGGCAGCTGTGCCCACCTGAATCCGAAGTGCGTCGTCGGGACTACGAATCGTCCCAGGATGCAGGGTGGAATAGAAGTTTGTACGCGAGGCGATGTTTGTCTGCATTTTCGGGTAAGTTGGTAACATCGGGCTCCACGAATATGTGGGACGCTATCGGGGTGAATCCCGTCCTCGCCAATGCTCGGCGCGCCGAGGCATCTTGGCGCTATGCTTCCATCAATGGATCTCGCCATCGGCGCGACTTGACGGTCGACAAATCCACCACAGATGGATTTCATCAAGCTACGTATCAAGAGGTGGAGGAGCTACGCATCGAACGCGCGCAAAACGAAGAAGCGATCAGGGCGCCGTTGGCGCGCGGACCGGGTATTGCTTGATCGCGCGCGATACACAACAGCTTGTTCCGCGATTTGAGGCGCGAGGAAGTTATTGCTGTCGTATTCCTGGACGCCCCGCCCGGAGATTTGGCCATATCAGGGATATAACAGTACGCCTTCTTCCGATCCTGATATTACGATTTGCCCTGCTACCTTCCTGGTCAGACGGCTGGCAGGAGGCATGGATGGACTGCTCGGGTAGGTCTTACCCTCGAAGCACAGCTTCGCCTCGTAGCCTTCGACTATGCCGCCGCCCCGCACCCAGACGACTATGTCAAGCCAGCCGTGCGACGTGCTGGGCAGCACCTGAATAGGTGGCCATGTGGTAGTGATCTTTGTGACTATGCGGTACGACGTATCGTTGCGCGCAAGGATTAGGACGGTGCAGCCCCCGCTCCCGCACCATGGCCCCGTGAGGTAAACAACGGTTTCGGCCCTTCCGTCACCGTTCAGGGCAATAGAGGTAGCGAAGTATCGCGTTGTCTTTTCACTTTCCGAAGCAGGCGTTCCTTGATAGCTTTGCAGAAACTTCTTCAGGGTATTATCCGCCGCTTGCGCCTTTGCTACTACAAACACCAAGGAAGCAAGCGCCGGCACGAGTGCCGACGCGGCAAGCAGGAGCGCGTGCGCCATAGTTACTTCCTGCACGCCGCGCAAGGGCAGATGTTGCGCAGGTGCTCCCAGGAATAAATGCCAGTGGAATGGCCGTCGCTCCAATGAATGCGAATGGCAGTCGCTCCAATGAATGCGAATGGCATAGTTACCCACCGGCTCCACGTTCAACATCTTCAGTGTGGGCTTGTACATCTGAAACGGCGACGCGGCTTCGGGCTGGCGCGGCGGCGTGCCGTGCGCTCCGGTGCAGGTGGCGCAGGGACACTTGTCGCGCAGATAATCGATGCCGTAATCGCTTGCGTGCCGGTCCTTCCAGTCGATCTTGATGCCTTTCGATTTCGAAATGGCGATATGTTCGGGATCGGTGACGGTGGTCATGTCAGTTCTGCAGGCGCTCCACATCGCGCACGCCGGAGATGCGGCGCATGGCGGACACCAGTTTCTCCAAATGCTTCTTGTCGCGCACGTCCACAGTCATCTCCACCAGCGCGCCGCCCGCCTCGGTCTCGGTCTTGGCTTCCAGGCTACGGATGTTGGTGTTTTCGTCGGAAAGCACCGAGGTCAATTGTGCCAGCATGCCGGGACGGTCGTCCGTCTGGATCACAATCTTCACGGGGAACGCATCGGATGCGCTGCGGGCCCATTCCACTTCGATCTTGCGCTCCACGTCGTACATCAGGTTTTGCACGTTGGTGCATACCTTGGAATGCACGGCTACCCCTTTGCCGCGCGTGACGTAGCCCACGATGCCTTCACCCCGAATCGGGTTGCAGCACTTGGCGCGATAGACCAGCAGATCGTCCATGCCTTTCACGCGAATGACGGCGTCGCCATCCGGACCGCGCGGCGCTCCGGCGGGAATGGGCAATGTTTCTTGCAGTGGTGCGGGCGCCTTGGTGGTATCCAGAGGCTCCGGCAGCACCTGTCCGGGCGCCAGCTTTTGCAGCACCTGGCGGGCGGAATATTTGCCGTAGCCCAAGGCGGCGTGCAGGTCCTCGATCTTGCCGTAGCCATAGTCGCCCGCCACGCTCTCCAAACTGGACTTGGAGATCCTACCCAGTTGCACGCCCAGCCGTTTGGCTTCCTTCTCCAGGTACTTCTCGCCGATCTCGATGGCTTTCAGCCGCTCACTGGCGTTGATGACGTGCTTGATCTTGTTGCGGGCCTTGGCGGTCTTGACCAGCGTCAGCCAATCCTTGCTGGGCAGATGGCCCGTCTGGGTCATGATCTCGACGATGTCGCCATTGCGCAGGGCATAGCGCAGCGGCACGATGCGGCCGTTGACCTTGGCGCCCACGCAGGTCTGACCGACATCGGAGTGGATGGCGTAGGCGAAATCGATAGGGGTGGCATCGCGCGGCAGCACGATCACTTTGCCGCGCGGCGTGAAGGCGTAGACCTCGTCCGGGTAAAGGTCCACTTTGAGCGTGGACATGAACTCGGCGGGGTCTTGCATGTCGCGCTGCCATTCGACCAGATGGCGCAGCCAGGCGATACGCTGGTCGTCGGGCGCGGGTCCCTTGCGGCCTTCCTTGTATTTCCAGTGGGCGGCAATGCCCTCCTCCGCGATGCGGTGCATTTCCTCGGTGCGGATCTGCACTTCGAAATGCTGGCCGCGCGGTCCGACCACGGAAGTATGCAGGGACTGGTAGAGATTGGGGCGGGGGATGGCGATGAAGTCCTTGATGCGGCCGGGAATGGGGGGCCACTCGTTGTGGATCACGCCCAGTGCTGCGTAGCAGTTCTTGACCGAGTCGGTAATGATGCGCAGGGCCATCAGGTCGTAAACCTGATCGATGGCGATTTTCTGGCGCTTAAGCTTCTGATAGACGGAATAGGGCCGCTTGAGGCGCCCTTCCACGCGCGCGGGAATGCCTTCGCGGCGCAGTTCGCTTTCGACGGTGGCGCGGATCTCAGTCAGGAACTCTTCGTTGGCTTGGCGCCTGGATTCGATGGTCTGGGAGATGTCCGCGAACGCTTCGGGGTCCAGGTGGCGGAAGGCCAGGTCTTCCAACTCGCCGCGCACTTTGCCCATGCCGAGGCGGTGCGCGATGGGAGCGTAGATTTCGATGGTCTCGGTGGCCACGTGCGCGCGACGCTCCGGGCTGAGGTAGCCAAGCGTGCGCATGTTGTGGAGGCGGTCGGCCAGTTTCACGATGATGACGCGAATATCGTCCACCATGGCCAGCAGCATTTTGCGAAAACTCTCGGCCTGGCGTTCTTCGGCGTTGAAGATGTCGAGCTTGCTGAGCTTGGTGACGCCATCGACGCAGCGGGCCACTTCGTCGCCAAAGCCCTTGCGAATTTCGTCGGGGGTCATGCGGGTGTCTTCGACGAGGTCGTGCAGGAGTCCGGTTTCGATGGTGACGAGGTCCATACGCATGCCGGCCAGGATGTGGGCGACCATGAGCGGATGCACCATGTAAGGCTCGCCGGACTGTCGCAATTGGCCTTTGTGCAGGTCGGCGGCAAGGCGGAAAGCTTTTTCGACGGGGGCGAGATCGTCGCGCGGGCGGTATTCGCGGATTTTGTCTTCGAGTTCCTGGAAGAGCTGCTCGATGCGGTCAGGGGGCGGGGGTACGGGTGGTGCTTCGGGGGTGGTGGAGACTTCGGGGGTCACTAATTTGATTGTAGCGGACGCGGGCGGGACGGGCAGTTTGGCTTGTGGGGGCAGGCAATCCTGCCTCGCTCACAGCGTGCCGCGCCAGCACTCTTGCCGACACCTCCCCCACTTCTATGTGATCCTAACCAGCGAGACTCCATTAGATCGCGACCGGCGCGCTCGTCCGCAAAGCCGAAATCGTCCTGCATGGCAGCGGCCTGCCCGGTAGCACTTTCTCCGCTAAATACGACGCCGGCGGCAACTGCGCCATCACAGATATCGAGCTCGGCCAATACTTGTTGGGCGCGCAGAAAGCCGGGTTTGTCATCTCCCGCCCTAGCCCGGCGCCCTCCCTCGCCTCCGGCCAGCATCTCAAGGATCTGGTCCTGCGTCTGACTCCGCACGCGGTTATCGCCGGGCGGGCCGTCGAGGACCATACCGTCGTATCCGGGCGGTCCTCGCCATGCGTTACACCTACCGATCGGGCAAAAAGGAGTTGACGCCGACGGGCATGGTGTTTACCAACGATTTGGGAGAGTACCGCATCTTCGGGCTCTCGCCCGGCAGGTACTTCTCGCCGTCACCTAAGAAAACGACACGGAAGAGAACCAAGTGGATCGTTCGGTAGTCCCAGTGTCCCACGCCTATGTGACTACTTATTATCCGGGCGTCGCGGATCCCTCCGCTGCGGTCCCTGTCGAAGTCGGCCCTGGAGTCGAATTGCGCGGCATCAATCGTTCTCGGGCGGCCGGAAGCGCCTGTCCGCTCTTGCCGCGCGGCTCTTCGCCCGGGATACGGGTAAACCCGGATACCATCGAACGCGCCGGATTCGGCGCTGGAAATTTACGGCGCCCCGCTGTCGCTCGATGCCGGGCCTTCGGCTGAGCGGCGCGATCCTTCGCCTCATCACCGTCGACCAGAACATTCCCGATCAGCAGAACCTGGCTGGAAGGAGAATTTGTTTGGCAATTCTTTGCGGACCGACGAACCGCCTGCGCGATTTGGCGCCGTTGGCGTCGGCCGCGATTTGCCGCGCTCAGGCCTTCTTACTCATACCGTAGCGCGATGAGCGGATCAACCCTTGACGCCCGGCGCGCGGGCAGATAGCCCGACGCGATGGCCACTACGATCATGATGCCCACTGCCGCCGCCAGCGTCAACGGATCGGCCGGCTTCAAGCCGAACAGCTTGCTTTGGATGAGCCGCGCACAGGCTAGGCTCGCCGGCACCCCGGCCGCCAGCCCGATGGCGATGAGCACCGCCGTCTCGCGCAGCACCATCCCGACCACCGTGCCGCGCTCCGCCCCTAACGCCATGCGAATGCCGATCTCATTGGTGCGCTGCGCCACCGCGTAGGACAGTACGCCGTACAGGCCGATCGCGGCGAGCAGCAGGGCCAAACCGCCGAAGACTGTGGAGAGTTGCGCGATGACCGAAGACTGTGGAGAGTTGCGCGATGATGCGCTCCTGCCGCAGATTGTCGTCCAGCACTGTCACAAAAGGTTGCGCACGGTCGATGGGTATGGCCGGATCGTAAGCCAGAATCGCCTTACGCGCCGCCTGGATCACTGCGCCCGGCTCGCTAAAGGTCCGGATCTCGTAATTCATGTCCGGCGGGAAGCCGCCCAAAGGCTGCAGCGCGGAGATATAGAACCGGCGGAAGATCTCCCGGCGCAGGCTGTGATCCCGCGCGTCGCGCGCCACGCCCACGATGGTGAACGTCTTGCGCGTATCGGGAAACTCGTCCGTCACATGCCTGCCAATTGGATTCTGCGTGCCGAAATAGAATTTGGCAAAGGCTTCGTTCACCACGCAAACGGATTCCGCCGATTCCACATCCTGCGGTCCGATATCGCGGCCCAGCAGGATGGGGATGCCTACCGTGGCAAAGTAGTTCGGGCCGGCAGCGTCCCAACGCGCATGCAGATCCTGCGGCTTTTGCGACTTGTAACCTTCCACGCTGATCTTATCGCCGGATTCGCTGCCGCTGAACAAGCCGTTCTGCGAATACGCTACGGCTCGGACGCCGGGGATGCGCGCCAAGCGGTCGCGCACCTCGTTAAATGCAATTGGGAGCCGCTGGCCCGAGTAGCCGCCCGAAAGGAAGTCCACGCCAACCAGCGCCAACTTCTCCCGCTGGTAGCCCAGGTCGACGTTTTCCAGGTTGCGCAACGTGCGGATGAACCATCCCGCGCCGATCAGCAGCATTACGGACAACGCGATCTGCCCGATCACCAGGATTTTTCCCGCGCCGATTTTGGCGCCGCTGGCGGTCATCCCGCGTCCGGCCTCTTTAAGCGTGCTGCTCACGTTGACGCGCGCGGATCTCCACGCCGGCGCCAGTCCGAAGATCAAGCCGGTGAGCAGCGAGACGCCGATGGTGAAGAAGAGGACGCGCAGATCGGGCCGCGCATCCAGCGCCACCGAGCCTGGGTGGTCGCCAACGAAGGCAACCAGCAACCGCACGCCATACACCGCCAGCAGGCTGCCCAGCACGCCGCCGGCGACGGAGAGCATCAGGCTTTCGGTGAGAAACTGGCGGACGATGCGCGCCCGGCCTGCGCCCAGAGCCAGACGCACGCCCATTTCCTTCTGCCGCGCGGTAGCCCGCGCCAGCAGCAGATTCGCAACGTTGGCGCAGGCGATCACCAGCACCAGCGCGACCACGGCCATCAGCACATACAGCGGATCGGCCATATTGCCGCGAAGGCTGGAGACGCCCGCGGCGGCATCGTGCAGTTTTAGGTTTTGCTTCAGGATATCGGGCTGGCTCTGGCTAAGCTTCGAAAATTCTTCGGCCACCACCTGCTTGAAAACCACATCCACGTTGGCCTGCGCCTGCTGGCGCGAGATCCCAGGTTTCAGCCGGCCGATCACGCTCAGCCACATGACTTTTTCCGCAATGTGCGCGGGATCGTCCTGTAGCCACATGCGGCCGGGCATGATCTGCGGCTGCATGTCGAGCGGAATCCAAAGATCGGGTGCTTCGCCTACATTCTCGCCAAGAAAGTGGGGCTGCGCCACGCCGATGATGGTCAAGTTGGCCTTAGCGAGCTGGACGTGGGAATCCAGCGCGGACGGCGATCCACCGAAGCGGCGCTGCCAGAACTCGTAGCTGATGACGGCGTAAGGCGCGCTGCCGGGGCCATGTTCGTCGGCGTCAGTGAACGCACGGCCTACGGCGGTGGTGGCGCCGAGTACGCTGAAATAGCCGCTGCTGACGAGCCGGGTGCGTAGTTCCTCGGGTGCTTTGCCGTCGATGCTGGCGTTGTTCTTGTCCAGTTGGCTCTGCGCGGCGAGCATGCCGGAGAATGCCTGCGTACGGCCGCGCAACGCTTCAAATTCGCGATTCGACAGGATCCCGCGCTCACCCGTGGAGGTGCCGATGTTGACGCCCCCGTTGGTCGGATCGGTCAGGGCGACCAGTTGTTGCGGATCTTTCACGGGCAGCATTTTCAACAGCACCGTGTCGATCAGGCTGAAAATAGCGGTATTGGCGCCGATGCCGAGCGCCAGCGAGAGCACCGCGACGGTCGTAAAACCTGGGCTTTTGGCCAACAGGCGGGCGCCGTAGACGAAGTCCTGGCGCAAGTCTCCGATTCCGGGCATATGGCTTGGACGCATGCGCCCCGCGTCCGGTTAGGGAATTCTCTTTTGATTCCTAACTCCTCGCATTGTGATAATATGGCGTCATGCAACATGTCGTTTCACGACCTGTCAGCCAGCAGGTCTTGCTGATCCTGACCAGCTTGGCGAACCAGCCGCGCCACGGGTATGCGCTGATGAAGGATATCGAATCGCTCAGCGGCGGGCGGGTGCGGCTGAGCACGGGTACGTTGTATGGCGCACTGCGAAGGCTGCTGGAGGACGGCTGGATCGAGCGCTTTGAACAGGAAGACACCTCGCGCGAGAAGCAAGCCTATCGGCTGACGGCGGCGGGGCGCGGCCAACTACAACTGGAACTGGATCGCATGAAGCAATTGACGCGGGCGGCCGGAGCGCGCCTGCGCGCCAAGGAGGTATGAAATGAAACGGGTCTACGGGGCGTTGCTCGCGCTATATCCATACGATTTCAGAGCGGCATTCGCCGCAGAGATGTTAGCGGCATTCGCGCGCATAGATGCCGCGCGCAGACGCGCCGAAATTGGCGGACTGCCGACTGGCGCCCCGGCCGAATGGATCGCCAAGCTCACCTCCGATCCGGCGAGCCGGGGGCGCACCTTGCCGGACATCCGCATGATGCGGCCGGCCGGCATGCCGCGGGAATTATGGTTCGGGCGGATCGCATGCTCGTCGGACACATCGCGGTAGGCCTGGCCGCCAAGCGGATTACGCCGCGAGTCTCGCTCGGGACCACGGTGCTGGCCGCCCTGCTCCCCGATCTGCTGTGGTGCGTCTTTCTGCTGTTGGGCATCGAGCACGTCGTGCTGCAGCCGGGGCGCGGCGCGGTGAACTATTTTGCGGCTTCAGATATCGCCTTCAGCCACAGCTTGTTGATGGATGCCGTATGGGGGGCGATGTTCGCAGCGGCTTATTTCTTCGGACGGCACTACCCGCGCGGAGCCTGGGTGCTGTTCGCCGCGGTGATGAGTCACTGGCTGCTCGATTTCGTGGCGCATCGGCCGGATATGGCGCTGGCGCCCGGAACCCACCAGTATTTCGGACTGGGCCTTTGGAATTCCGTCGCGGCAACCATTCTTGTGGAGGGCGGGATGTGGGTGCTCGCCATCGTTATTTATATCCGCGCAACGCGCGCCAGGAACCGTACCGGCGTATACGCCTTTTGGATCGTGGTCGCTTTTCCGACATTGGCATGGCACGGCAACCTTGCCGGACCGCCGCCGCCCAACCCGCGCGCGATGGCGGCCCGCAGCCTCATCTTTTTCTCGTGCGTCGTAGCCTGGGCCTATTGGATGAACCGGTTGCGTCCGGCCTGCTACAATTCGGTGTGATCCGCACTCTGGCTATCCTGGTCATGGCCGCGTCGTGCATCGCGGCATGCATGGCGGCAGAACTGAAGCCCGAGGCTGTTCAGGCTTACGATCGTTACACGAAAGATGCGGAGGCGCGGCTGTCCTCGGCCAAACCGTTCTTGTGGACCGACGCCTCGCCGGAACGCCTGCGGCTGGTGAAGCAGGGTCGGATCGTGGTGGAACCTACGAAAGGCGATGGCGACACCTTTGTGCCGGGTGCATCTATTCACGACTGGATCGGCGCGATTTTCATCCCGGGCGGCACGCTGGAAAAGACGCTCGCGGTATTGCAGGATTATGATCGTCACAAGGACATATATAAGGATGTGCCGGAATCGAAACTGCTCGCGCACACCGGCAACGATTTCAAATACTACCGTCTGCGGGTGCTGAAGAACGGTCCGGTCAGCGGCGTTTTCCGCACCGAGTTCGAGGCGCACTATCAACAGATCGACGCCACACGCTGGGTTTGCCAGACACGCACCACGCGCGTGACCGAAATCGAAGACTATGGCAAATCCAAACCGCACGAGTTGCAGCCGGGGCATGGCAGCGGCTATCTTTGGCGGCTGAACGGTTACTGGCGCCTCGAACAGCGCGATGGCGGCGTCTACCTGGAGTGCGAAAGTACGTCGCTGACGCGCGGCTTGCCGCCCATCATCGGCGCGCTGTTCGTTTCTTCCACACACAACATTGAGCGCGAGGGCATGACGGCTATCTTGCAGGCCACGCGGGACGCCGCCCGTAGGTGAGCAAAGCCGTGACTCGCCTGGCGCTGATCGGCTACGGCAATGTGGCGCGCGCGCTGGCGCGGCTGTTGCGGCAACAGCACGCGAAATTCCCGTTTCGCATCACCGGCGTCCACACGGCGCGGCACGGCACTGTGGTATCGGCGCGCGGTGTGCCGCTCGATCCGGTGTTCGGCCCACCGGCGGTATCCATCGGCGAATTCCTGGACGCCGCGCAGGCGGATATCGCGGTGGAATTGACCACGCTGAATCCCGCCACAGGCGAGCCGGCCATTTCGCATATACGGGCCGCATTCGCGCGCCGCATGCACGTGGCCACGGCGAACAAAGGCCCTATCGCGCATGCCTACGCGGAGCTGCGCGAGACCGCCGCCCGCCAGGGGGTCGAGTTCCGATTTGAATCCACCGTGATGGATGGCGCGCCGGTCTTCAACCTGGTGCGCAACAATCTGCCGGGCGTCACGGTGTTAGGCTTCACGGGCGCGTTGAATTCCACTTCGAAACTGGTGATCGAGACCATGGAGCGGGGTGGTTCATTCGATGACGGCTTGGCGCTGGCGCGCAGCCTGGGCGTGACGGAGGCGGATGCGAGCTTCGACGTGGAGGGCTGGGATTCGGCCGCCAAAACCGCCGCCCTAGCCAATGTGCTGATGGATGCGCGCACCACACCGCAAGCCGTCTCCACGCGCGGCATCACGCGGTTGACGCCGGAGCGCATCGCGGAACTAGCGCGCGCCGGCAAAACCGTGCGCTTGGTCAGCCGAGCCCGACGTAGCGCGGGTGGTATCACGCTACGCGTGCGCGCCGAGGTGCTGGACAAGGCGGACTTGCTGGCGTGCGTCGAGGGCACGTCGAACGTGCTGCTGTTGCATACGGATTTGATGGGGACGATTGGAACGGTGTCGATTTCGCCCGGCGTGGAGCAGACGGCTTATGGGGTGTTTGGGGATTTGGTGGATGTGGTGCGGAGGTCCTCACGTTGACCTAGCCGCGAGTCCGTAAGGGTTCCGGCGCCGCGGGCGCCCCGCGCAGGAGTCCCGCCGTGCTTAGATCTTCGTCGACATCCGGCCAGTGGATGCCATAACCAGCACCGCCGACTTTCCAGTTTCGACGCTGTTCAGGGGTGGCGTCGAGGAGCCTTGGGTACCAGACTAAGGGTACAACAATAGTGCGGCCGTCGATGAGGTCGACCGCCATGGTGTCCTCCATGAAGTGAACGTCTTTCACCCGTTCTCCCGGCTTAATTTCCGAATCGTGCATTCCGTTTCTCCAACAGGATGGTCTCATTCTCCTTGGAGCATCCGTTGTATGCGAGGGAGTCCCACTGGACGCAACCAAAACTTGGCCGATTGATCGTGCGGTTTGTGACTGTAGAAATACAGGCGGTAGGGGCCTGACCGCAAAACCGTCGGCACGCACCCAGTATCTCATTCCCCGACCCAAGCGTCACGAAAGCGTTAGAGTTTCGCAATTGCCGTAGTGGGGTCCCCGTCGCTCCGCATCGCGTTGAGGTCGCCCTGCATCAGCTTATCGTCAATGACGATGTTCGTCCGCATCGTGCATCCTGCTTGCTAATATACACATTCTCTGACCAGAATGCCCACGTTTCGGCTGGCTTGGGCGTGCCTCGATGCACCGGGTATTCACCTTCCCCAAGGGCAGCGTGCCGTTCGTTCTGTTACTATTTTTGCCGTACTAGTACCGGCCCAAACGCTATTTGGCCATTGACTTTGCCGAAGAATCTGATATTCTAAGCGCCGGGGAACTATTTTGGGCCCCCGGCTTTCATGAAAATTGGGTGTTTCAGCGGTATTCAACGAGGAGGGGTGGACAATGGCATATCGTAGGCTTTCTCTGATCTTTGCGGCGCTCTCGATGACGGTTGTACCGGCGTTTTGTGGCTCGCTGCAGGACTGGGAGTTTAACGTGAACGGCACCGATTATTACCCATCGGGAGGCGCCACCCTGGGGTCGGTACCGGGCCTGAATTTCTCCGGTTTCAATTCCACTACGGGCTTGGGCACATTAACCTTGACGTACGATCCCGGCGCTGCTGGCAGCTACTACGTCGGCGCCTGGTTCTTCGACCCGGTAGGCGTACCTTTCTACAACGAATATGGCGCGGTAAACGGTTCGGCCGCGGCAGGCCAACAATGGCAAATCGACATTCCGGAATACGATGCGGTTTCCGCGAATTTAGGCCCCGGGACGATTATCGACAATCTGGCTAATGGCGCCCTGAACGACACCAATTCCGTTCCTGGCACGCTGAGCAATTACTTATTCAATTGTGGAGCGAATGGCGGCGGCGCTCCCACCGCCACGTGCAACGATCTGGTTTCAATGGCTCAAGGTTTCAATTTCAGCCTGACGGCAAGTCAGGAGGAAGTGATCACACTGACTCTCTCGTCGACTAACCCAGGCGGTTTCAGTCTCGAGGATATTCATCCGGTAGACGGAGCCAACAGCAGCCAGACGCAGGTCTACTACCAGGCGACGGCTGTGGCTCAGGGAGTTGGCGGCGGGGGCGGGACTCCGGAACCGGCGTCATGGCTGCTGCTGGCGACGGGTTTGGCCTTTGTGGCGACCGGCGCGCGCAGGCGCCTGGCCAGACGTTAAAGGCTTCCGAAAGAATTCATTAGGAGGAATCGATATATGAAGACCCGATATCTGTGCACAACTGGATTAGCGGCGTTTTCGGCAATGTTCCTGGTTCATACGATCGCCTTCGGCGGAGCGACCAGCTTAACGGTATATACCGTGCCGTGGACCCCGTCGACGCCTACGACGCCCCACACGACTTACCCGTTGAACTCGACGACGGAAGCGACGATCATCCTCGGCGCCACTGTTCCGAGCGCGGTGGGTTCGAGCGACCCGTTCACCTTCCAGTGGAACTTCGGCGATGGGACCAAGTCCGCCGTTGCCAACGTAATCAGTCCATACGACATTTCGGCCCAGCACCAATATCCGGCTAGCGCCGGCACCGGAACGCAATGGACCGCCGTGGTGACCGTCACCGATACGAAGTCCGGCGCGACTGGTTCCGCCAACTACTACGTCATTCAGGAATCCAATACTGTCACGGCGAGCTGCCCGACCACTTGCGTGGTAGGCGCCCGCGCGAACGTGGCCATCGACTGGGGCCTGTGGTATATGCACCAAACCATGTGGCGCGGCACCACCACCGTCAACTCGAATACGGTGAACTGGGGCGGCTGGGACCAGCAGACTACAGACTGTCCGTTGGTGAACGGTGAGGCCTGGGATTGCGATTATTACGGTGTCATCGACGCTGAAAACGTACAGGCTTTTGAAGTGAATGGGCATCTGCAAAACGGGCCCGCCACGGATCCCTATACCGACGATGTGGCGCGGGGCTTGGCCAGAATGTTCGTCTTTCTGAGTACCCAGACCGCGGCAAGCGACACCTATACTTATAATCCCGCGACCGCCAACTATACTTGCAATAACGGAACGGTCCCTACGACATCGGATCCATTGTGCGCCACCCAGGGCGGCCAGTACTTCTACAATCCAGGCGCGACTTCCTGCCTGACCCCTAACTGCGTAATTACATTCGACGCCAACAATAACAAGATACAGACATACAGCAACGACGGTTCGGGCGAGTATAGCTATACCACGTCGCCCTTCATGGAAGCCATGATTGCCGCCGGCACGCCAACCGCTACGGCGCCGACCGGGGCGACTGGAATCCTGGGCCAGACCTTCCAAACGATCGTGCAGGACATGGCGGATTTTTACAATTATAGCCAGTACGGCGGCGACTACGACGTCAGCCAGGGTGTGACTCGAGGCGACTATCAAGACCAGGGCGGCGCGTGGTTGTACGGTCCGCAACAGGGCGACGACAATTCGACTTCCCAGTGGGCCGCCATAGGGCTTATTTCCGGCTACCGCGCATTCGGCATTTCGATCCCGCCCATCGTCACGGATACGAACAACGTTTGGATCACCAACTCCCAGGATGTCGGCGATCCGAAGCCAACGGGAGCGGATTCCTTCGCCAGCGGCGATAATTTCGGATCGTACGGGTATCGCGGATCTTGGGAATACTCGCAGGAGTGGGGACCCTTTGCCATGACTCCCTCCGGAATGGTTCAAATGGCGTTGGATGGGGTGGGGAGGACTCCGAATACGGCGTTCGGCGATCCCACGACTGCTTTCGATCAGCGCTGGAACAATTCCGAGACTTTCTACGCGGACAATTTCTGTAATAACCCATACGCCTACGGATCTGGCGGCGGCTACACCGACGCCTATTATGCGCCTAAGGCTTATATGTACGGGTTGTTCTCGTTCACGAAATCGATGCTGCTGCACGACCCCAGCTTCAACTTGACCCCTATTCAATATCTAAGAACACAAACGCCGAATGTATTTACTACAAATACCAGCGTGCCTCCCAACAGTATCGACTGGTACGCGGCTCTATCGCCTGCCAACGGCGGCACAGATCCTTGCGATGGAGTCGCACAAACGCTGGTAACGTTCCAAACCAGTCCTGTAGCCGGAACTTTCGATGGCCATTGGTACGGCAATACCGCCGACGTCGGCTACGACGTTCAATCCAACTTCGAGACGGCTTGGGCGCTCATCATGCTGCATGGGACCGGGTTCATCGCCTGCGTCAACAATCTTGCCGGTCAAGGCGTCTCTACGGGTTCAGCGCCGGCACGCGTCGATCTGAGTTGGAGCAATCAGGCCAACTCCACATCCTATAACGTATTACGGAGCACTACCAGCGGCGGGCCTTACAACCTGATAGGCAATACGACTCTTACCGCGACTTCCGATACGAAGGGCCTGGTTAACGGCGACACCTATTACTACGTCGTGCAGCCGCTCAACGGAAGCACCGAGGTGTGCCAGTCGAACCAGGCGGCCGTTACAGTGCCGTCGCTCGGTGGCAGACACTAGCCAGCAGTTTTGCCGGATGTTCTTCAATGGGCCCTCGGACGTCCCGAGGGCCTGTTCTATTTTTATGAAACAGTTTTTTCTTTTTTTCGCCGCCGCAGTGCTGCTTGCGGCGCCAGCTCCGCCCGCGCCCGATGCGGTCAAAGAGCCCCTGTACATCTACCTATACGCGCGCGTGACCGACCACGTAAACCTGGACATCACCGAAGATCGCCTCCGCCGATTGCTGCCGATGCTTGAGAAATACGGGAAGGCGCACCCGGAGGCGCACGTGTCCGCGATGGTCCTGTTTTCGGGCGCTGTCAGCCAGGCGCTCGCGGACCGCAATCCTCAAACTCACATTGTGGACTTTGTGCGCGATTATATCCGGCGCGGAATCGTCGAGCCGGGTTATGACGGGACCGACGAACCTACCTACCAGCATCGCCCGGTGCTCGACTTTTCCAACGCCAAGACCCCGGAAGACCGCTGGTTGGTGCGCCAAGCCGTCGACGAGAAACTTCTTACAGAAGCGCGCGATCCGCTGACTGGCGCTGTGGCGCCGGGCCAAGTGGGCGGCCTGAAAGAGATGCAGCAAGTTTTCGGGGATGCCACATGCATCTCGGGCATGACGTTGCTGATGAATGTAGTCAATAGAGGACCTCAAACTCACGCCGCTCCTCCCACCGACGAGGCTCCTCCGGACCCGCATTTCAACCGGCCGTTAACCCGGCGCAATCCGCCGCACAGCGGCTTGACCCAGGAAGTAGGCGGAGATTCGGAGCTGATTCAACTGTTGCGCCGCGACAATGCCAAAGCGATCATATTCGGAATACCGGACACCAAGCCCGGCTTCATTCCCGGCTTTGGGTTGGGGAAGGAGGCCTTTGGCAAGTTTATGAGTCCAATTCCCGAAACCGCGCCGGAGCTTTACTGGCAGGACGATGTGCTGCGCTCGTCGGATTCCAGCGGCACGGTCCGCTTGGTGTACGCATACAATGGGCCGGACGCCATGAAGACGGCCGTGACCAAGGCGAACAGATCCAGAATTCATGTCATCCACGTGGAAATGGCCAGCCCCCAGAATTATCTGCAACCAGCTTTTATTAAAGGCAGCGAGTACCCTCCGTTGAACCATGCCTACAACCACCCGGATGATCCGCGGCTGCCACGGGATGCATTGCTGCCCGCCGCCGACGTGGACAGCGCTTATGCCAAAGAGGACGCGCTTCTGAAGTGGCTGGTAGAGGACTTTTTTCCCACGGACGCGGGAAGCCGCGCGGTTTCGAGCGCAGAATTGATGCGTATGGCAGTACCGAGCACGGGCTTCAGCGTATCTATTGCCGGCTTGCGGACGGCCCTGGCGGACTACCTGAAGGCTGCTGGCGCCAATACGATCCTGCCTCCGATCTTCCGCGCCGATGGGCATTACTTGTCTCTGGCCAACATGTTTCAGTTGATGACGGATGCATTCGCGGAGTATAGCCGGACAGGCAAGCTTCCGGAGTCGGTCAAGGTGGCCCAAGTGTACGGACCGATCCGGCTGCTCACTGGCCACGGACCGAATCAAGGCGAGGTTTCAGTGGCTTCGATCGCTCGCGTTTGCGCGGAAATCGATGCCGGATTGCACGACCAGACCGTGGGCCAGTATCCGCACAATGTCATCCCGGTTTCGCTGACCGTGGACGCCGTCGAAATGAATCCGGCGCAATTCCTGCGCCTGATGGCGATGGCGCTGGAGGCGCCGTCACCAGAGGCGAAGCTTCCAGTCAGAATGCTGTACATGTTCACGGGTGTCTTGATCTCATACCCCAAAACGCGTGTTCTCACCGATGCCGGGTTCGGGTGGACCTTGAAACCCGCGGATTTAGAAATCCCGCATCGCTAGAATGAGCCGAGTGGATCGTACCGGTACTTTTGTGCCTTCCCAGGTCGAAATCCTTGGGTCTGCCCGGCTTATGATGGGTATTCAGCAATGCGTCATTCCGCAATACTAAAATTCCCCGCGATGCGGGCGGTTATTCTGCTTGCCTTGGGCATGGTGCTGCCTGCGGCGGCTCAAGTTACTACTGGAAGCATCACGGGCTACGCACTCGATCCCGCGAACCGGCCCATCGCCGGCGCGAAGGTAACGGCATCCGACACTCTGCGCGCGACCGTTCGGGTAGGGGCTACGGACAGCAAGGGCCTCTACTACTTCGCCGACCTGCCGCCGGCCATATACGCAGTGGATTGCGCCGCCGCGAACTTCGGCGCGGCAGCCGCGCGGGTAGAGGTCGCCGTGAATGCGAATGCCCGCGTGGACTTCCACTTGGCGATCGCCGCCCGGCGGGAAACCGTGACTGTGGAATCGGCGGTGCATGCCCTGCAAACCGAATCCGGCGAGCTAGGCACGGTGATTGATCAGAGCCGTATCGACAGCCTGCCGCTCAACGAGCGCGATTTTCTGCAGCTTGCGCTACTGACACCGGGCGTACTGCCGCCGGTCCAGAATTCCGAGCTTTCCACCCGCGACTCGTTCGCCATGCATGCCAACGGAGGCCGCGAGGAATACAACGACTATCTGCTGGATGGGGTAGACAACAACGATCAGGATGTAAACCGGTACGTGCTCCAGCCTTCAGTGGATACTATTCAGGAATTCAAGATCGCCACAAACAGCTACAGCGCGGAATACGGCAGGAATGCCGGCGGACAGGTGAACGTGATCACGCGCAGCGGAACGAACGACTGGCATGGCTTCGCTTACGACTATCTGCGCAATCGCGACCTGGACGCGCGCAACTACTTCGATGGCAGCAGCAAGCCGGAGTACATCCGGAACCAGTTTGGCGGCGGCTTGGGCGGAAGCATTGTCAAGAACCGCACGTTCTTTTTTGTCAGCTACGACTCTTTACGCGAGCTATCGGGCCTGAGCCAACTGGCTACGGTGCCGACCGCGGCCGAGCGCGCCGGAAACCTTTCCGGACTGGGCACTACAGTGGTCAACCCCTATACCCAGGCGCCTTTCCCCGGCGATACGATTCCGGCCTCGATGATCGATCCCCTGGCCCTCAAGATCCTGGCGATGTATCCGCTGCCGAACCTGCCGGGCACGGTGGGCAATTATCTGGCGCAGCCCATCGGGCAGGATAATACCTGGCAGTTTAACGGAAGGCTCGATGAGCGGCTGACCGATAGGGATCAGCTTACCCTGCGTTATAGCTACGGCCACAATAATCTGTACGAGCCGTATGCGGAGAACTCCACGCAGGTGCCAGGCTACGGCGATTACCTGTACGATCGCGGACACAACGCGCTGATTCACTACGAACGTGTATTCAGCCCTACCACGATCAACTCACTGGTATTGGGCCTGAATCTGGCTACACGCCTGCTGCTGCCCCAAAACTATCAGACCAATGTGAATCAGCTTTGGGGAGTGAATTATCTGCCAACCGACCCCAAGGACTACGGTTTTCCGAGCATCAGCGTGGCCGGCTTGTCGCCCGTGGGCGATGTGACCAGCTTGCCCATCAACCGGCACCCGACGACCTATCAGGTTACCGACGCGCTTTCCACGCTGCACGGCAACCATGCCCTGAAAGTAGGCGTGGAGTATCGCGGGCTGGCGCAGAACGGCATTCTGGATGTCTATGGCCGGGGCTCCATGTCGTTCGCGGGCGCGCTTTCCGGAAGCGGCATCGGAGATCTGCTGCTGGGCCTGCCAACCTTCTCCATTCAATCCACGTTCAACAACACGCAGACGTTGCGCACCAGCGCCACCAACGCGTATTTCCAGGACGATTGGAAGGTGGCTCCGCGGCTGACCCTCAACCTGGGGCTGCGCTATGAATTCAACGCACCGCCCACCGACCCCACCAACCGGATGTCCGCGTTCGATTTCTCCACAGGCCAATTGGAGCAAGTGGGAACCAACGGGCTGTCCCGCTCCGGCATCCAACCGGATTACAAAGATTTCGCCCCGCGCGTCGGTTTCGCCTGGTCGATTACGCCGCACACCGTGATGCGCGGCGGTTACGGCATTTATTATGACGCCGGTATGGTAGTGGTGAACTCCGCCCTTTACTTTAATCCGCCGTACTTCAATATCAGGGTTTTCTTTCCCAGCCAGAATGGACTGTTGACGCTGGCTAATCCTTTCCCGACAAACTTATCGTACGTGCCGCCGCCTTCGCTTTCCACGCTCAGTCCGAATCTGACTACGGCTAATATACAAGCCTGGAATTATACGCTGCAGCGGGAGTTGCCCTCGGCTGGAACGCTGACTGTTTCCTACGCCGGATCCAAGGGGACGCATCTGATTTACTCGCGCAACATCAATCAGCCGCCGCCGGAGCCGGGAGATCCCACCACCAATGCGCCGAATCCGAATTTCGGCAGTATCGATTACATCGATAGCGGCGCTAACTCCAGTTACAATTCGCTGCAAGTCACATTCAACCGTCCCTTGCGGCGCGACCTTTCGGTGCTGGCTGCTTATACCTACTCGAAGTCCATTGACGACACCTCGGCCTTCGAGCCGGTGCAAACAGACCAGAATTTTCCGCAGAACGACTACGACTATCACGCGGAGCGCGCGCTTTCGAGCTTCGATATGCGCAACCGGCTGGTGGCGGCCTATGTCTACCGGCTGCCTTTCCGCAACCGCTGGCTGCGGAATTTCGAAAACAGCGGGATTATCACGGCGCAGTCGGGGCAGCCTTTCACGCCCATGCTGGAATTCGACAACAGCAACACCGGCAACACCGGCGGCGCGGGAAACGGCTACGACCGGCCCAATGTGGTGGGCGACTGGCATTTGGCAAATCCCTCCGCCCAGGAGTGGTTCAACACCGCCGCATTTGCGATTCCGCCGCAGTACACTTTCGGCGATGCCGGACGGAATATTCTGATCGGCCCGGGGCTGTTCACCGTGGACACGTCTCTATCCCGCCGTTTTCAGGTGGGCGAGCGCAGCGCCATCGTTTTCGAAGCACAGGCCTTCAACGCCCTGAACCGTGTAAATTTCCAAATGCCCCAGAACTTCGCCGACGTTCCCAGTACCTTCGGTCACATATTTTCGGCCAATCCACCCCGGCAGATCCAGTTCGCGCTAAGGTATAGTTTCTGACCCGATGATCGGAACAACCGTCACTCATTACCGCATCGTCTCTAAGTTAGGCGAAGGCGGAATGGGAGTGGTGTATGAAGCCGAAGATCTCACCCTGGGGCGCCGCGTGGCGCTCAAGTTCTGCTCCAGCGGACGCGAAGACGAAAAACTGCGCGCCAACCTGCTTCGGGAAGCGCGCGCCGCATCCTCGCTCTCGCACGCCAACATCGCGCATGTCTACGAGTTCGTCGAGAACCCCGGCGGCGATCCATTCATCGCCATGGAACTGGTATCCGGCGCCAGCTTGCGGCACATCCTCGGCGAGCGGCAACTCAGCATCGAGGAAACATTGAAAGTGGTAGCGGGGGTGGCGTCGGCGCTGGCCGAGGCGCACCTTCACGGCGTCATCCACCGGGACATTAAGCCAGGCAATATCCAGATCACGTCCGCGGGCGACGTCAAGGTGCTCGATTTCGGCATCGCGCGGGCAGCCATCCGCTACGCCGAGGGCGAGCGAACCGCGGCTGCACTCACCCAAACGCTGGAAGGCTTCTCTGGAACGCCTCTGTATATGTCGCCCGAACAGGCGTCCGGCGAAATGCTGGATGCGCGCTCGGACCTGTTCTCGCTGGGCGTGGTATTTTATGAGTGCCTCGCCGGCAAAGCGCCATTCGCCGCGGACGATCTCACTGCGACTCTGGCGCGATTGCTGACATGGGAACCGCCGCCGCCTTCGCGAGTGAATCCGCAATCGCCTGCCAACCTCGATCGGGTAGTTCTGAAGCTACTGGCGAAGGACCGGCGGCAGCGCTACGCGTCGGCCGGCGAACTGTTGGCGGACCTGCGCACTCCCGAACGAGCGCCCTCACGCCGGCGTGCCATGGCCGTGCTGGCCGGGAGCGCCGTCTGCGCGGGAGGCGGCGTCTCGGCATGGTTTTGGAACCGCAGGCGCCATCGCGATCCGGCGGCCGCCGCGGCTCCCTGGTACCGCGAGGGTGTCGCCGCCTTGCACAACGGCAGCTATCACCGCGCCGGCAAGGCTCTGGCCCGCGCGGTGGAAATCGACCCGGCTTACGCCATGGCGCATGCCTACCTGGCCGAAGCCTGGTACGAACTCGACTACCTGGAACGCGCCAAGGATGAATTGCTCAAGACCATGTCCGCGCGCGAATCGCTGCCGGAGGCCGAAGGATTGCATCTCGACGCGATCCGCCAAACTGTCACCGGCGACTTTCAGGCCGCGGCGGATAGATTCCAGGAGGTCTCCACGCTGGTGACGCCGGACGAACGCGGCGGAGCGCTGCTCGACCTGGGCCGCGCGCAGGAACGCAATCAGGATACGAAGAAGGCAATTGCGACATATTCCGAAGCGGTTCGCCTGGATGCGCAGAACGCCGCCGCCTGGCTACGGTTGGGTGCGCTGCAGGCGCGCACCGGCGCGCGGGAGGATTCCGGCCGCTCGCTCGACCATGCGGAGAGCTTGTTCCAAACCGGCTCCAATGTAGAAGGCGTTACGGAGTGTCTCTACGTTCGTGCCCGATTCGCCGCCAATCCCGCGCAGGCCCGCGATCTGATCGGCAAGGCGCTGGCTGCGGCCCGTGTCACGGGCAACGACCAGCAGCAGATCAAGCTCTTACTCTTGTCGAGCAACGCCGATCTGGACGCAGGCCGCTCTGCCGAAGCGCTGGACGAAGCCAACCGCGCCATTGCCATCGCGCGCGCCGCCGGCATCGAGAACCTGGTCTCGCGGGGGCTGATCGACTTGGGCAATGCGCTGTTCGTCAAAGGCCGCACCGCCGAGGCCCTACGCACCATGCAGGAAGCCCTCGATATAGCCCGGCGGAACCGTGAGAAGCGGTCGGAAGCCCGCGCGCTGGTGAATCTGGGCAGCATCCGCATCCAGACAGGGGACACGGCTCAAGGCTGGCAGGACGTGCAGTCGGCACTGGCTTACTACCGGCAGGGCAGTTTCCGGATAGAGGCGGCGCTGGCCCTCATCCTGCTAGGCCGTGCCGCGCTCGATAAGGCCGACTACGACGGGGCGCGCCGCGCCTTTGAGGAGACCCTGGCGACCATGAAACCGGCTGGTCCGTCGCTACCGCTGGCGCTCGCGCAGGAGGGGCTGGCCCGCCTCGAATATTTGCAGGACCGCTGGCCGCAGGCGCTGCGCATGTTCGATGAGACGCGCGGCGTCTTCGAGGCCATCGGCAATTCGTCCGGCGCAGCCACCAATGAGCTGAACGTGGCGGTGATGCACGCCCGACTCGGGCATAAAGTCGCCGGCGCGGCGGCCATGCAACGTGCCGTGGAGGCCAATTCTGTCAGCGCTCTGCAAATCGTTTTGATGCAGGAACGCTTTGGCGAGGCCCGCGCGAAAGCCGAGGACCTACTTCAGAGCGCCGATGCGAGCGACTTGGAAAAACGGCGCGGCGCCAGCTTGGTGCTGGGTCTGGCGCTGGCGCGCTCCGGCGCGGGAGCTCGCGGCCTCGAGGCATGCCGCAAGGCGTTTGACCTGGCGCACGCGGCCGGAAATCCCGCCGCCGAAGCGGAGGCGCTGCTGGGCGCGGCGGAAGCGGCGCTGGCAGCCGGCAATCGCGCCTCGGCCGCCGGATATGCGGGCCGCGCACGCGCGTTCTTTGAATCGGCGAAGAAACCGGAGTCGCTGTGGCGCGCCTGCGTGTTGCTGCTGCGATCCGGAGCGCCGGACCCCAAGGTCGCGACCCAGGCTGCCGCCGCCCTCGGCGAACTGAAGGCCTCCTGGCCCGCGGAAGATTTTCGCTCGTACCTGGACCGTCCGGTCATCCGGCGTTGGCATGCGGAACTGCTGCGCGCCGACCCGGCGGCGCCTACAATCAACTAGTGGAAGGGAACAACCAGTTCATGATACGGCTCACACCCACAACTTCACTCACCTTCGCGATTCTGCTGCTGTGCTGTCCATCGCGGATCGAGGCCCAAACTAACACTCCGATTACGGTCAAAGACGGAGGATCTATTCTATTTAGCGCGGGCGGACTCGACGCCGGCGGCTGGAGCATCAGCGGGGTTGAGCTGCGGCACCTGAACACCAAGGGCGTGCTGAGCGGCTTGCAGGTTAAGGATGGAGGCCAAGACCGCTGTGGGGGCGATCCGAAGTGCGGTATCGACCCGGCTGAGCCCTGGAAGATCAGAGTGATCTACAACGAGAGATGGGTGACTATCGCATCGGTCTCCGCCAATAAAGGCCTGCATATCAGGTTCTCGCCCAAGATTACCTTCGACCAGTGGAAGAAAACCGCGAATGGCGACGAGCGCGCGTTCGGCCACGGCGACGGCCGCCACATCAGCAGCATCAAGGTGAACGGCAGCGCGACCAGCCTCTGCTCGGGCAATGGCGCCTGCGAAATCACGTTGATCTATACGACACCATAGCTATGCATATCTTTTTGAAGTTGATTCTCGCTGGCGGCCTTTTGCCGCTGATGGCAAGCGCTGAGCCGCCGTTGCGCCTTTGCATCGTGGGACTGGTACACGGCCACGTGGACGGTTTCCTGCGCGCCGCGAGCCAGCGCAAGGAAGTGGAGATCGCTGGCGTCTTCGACCCCGATATGGCGCTCCAGCGGCATTACGCGCAGCGCTATGGCCTCGCGGAAGCCGTCTTCTTTACGGATCTGGCGGCCATGTTGGATGGGGTGAAGCCGGAAGCGGTGGCAACCTTCACCAGCACGTTCGATCATGCCATGGTGGTGGAAGCGTGCGCGCGCCGCCACATCCACGTGATGATGGAGAAGCCGCTGGCTGTGAACATGGCGGACGCGCGCTCCATCGAGAATTCGGCGCATCAAGGCGGCATTCACGTGATCGTGAATTACGAAACGACCTGGTATCCGAGCCACGGCGCGATGTGGCGCCTGGTGAAGGAACAGCAGGCCGCCGGCGAGATCCGCAAGATGGTCGCGATGGATGGCCACCAGGGGCCCAAAGAGATCGGCGTAGGACCGGAGTTCCTCGGCTGGCTCACCGATCCGGTGAAGAACGGCGCTGGCGCGCTGTTCGATTTCGGCTGCTACGGCGCCAACCTGATGACCTGGATGATGGACAACCAGCATCCCGTGGCGGTGACGGCCATCACCCTGACCACCAAACCGCAACTCTACGCGCGCGTGGACGATGAGGCTTCGGTGCTGATCGAGTATCCCAATGCGCAGGGCATCATTCAAGCCGCGTGGAACTGGCCGTTCAACCGCAAGGATTTCGAGGTCTACGGCGAACGCGGGTACGCCATCGCGACCGGAGGCGACTCGCTGCGGGTGCGGTTGCCGGGCGGGCAGGAAGAAGCCCGCACGCTGGAGCCGCTGCCGCCCGAGGAGCGCGATTCCCTGTCGTATCTGACGGCGGTGGTGCGCGGGAAGCGGAAGCCCACCGGGCTTTCATCGCTTGAGAACAACATGATCGTGACCGAGATTCTGGCGGCGGCGCGCGAGTCTGCGCGGACCGGCCGGACCGTCAAGCTGAACCCCGAACGGGCGCGATAATGCTTTTTCTTGTGGCCGTAATCGAACTGGTGGCGATGTGGATGCTGTGGCTGTATCCATTCCTGCGCAAGCGGTTCACCGGACCTAAGCGCGACTCGAATGTGATGGCGCATAGCGGCGACCTGGGGCTGGCGCTCGAAAGCGCGGGCATATTTTTCGCCTGGCTGTGGTTGCCGCAAACACCGCTTCCGGGACCGGCGCGCATCCTCGCGTCCATGGTGCTGGCGCCGGCAGGCACGTTATTCGGCTGGCTGGCGGTGCGCCATCTGGGCAAGCAGCTTCGCATTCTGGCCGGGTTATATGCGGACCATGAACTGATCCGCACGGGGCCGTACGCGGTCGTACGGCATCCGGTCTATGCGTCGTTGTTTCTGATGATGCTGGCAACCGGGCTGCTCTTCGCGCGCTGGCCGGTATTGCTGCTTAGCGTCGCGCTCTATATCGCGGGGACTGAGATTCGGATTCACGCGGAGGAGGGCCTGCTGCGGGCGCGTTTCGGCGCGGAGTTCGAGGAGTACCGGAAGAGCGTGCCGGCTTACTTACCGTTCTTGCGGTGAAACACTCAAGCTGACGCATCCCGCGATCAGCGTATTAGCTTTGACGTTGGGATGCGTGTCCGCGGGCGTGATCCAGAGGTCCGCTTCGGGTCCATGCCCGCGCAGGCAAGGGAGCAGGTCGACGGTCCGAATGCGGTGCGATGCCAGGTAATCCTCGATCTTACGCTGCTCCTTTTCGAACGGGTATACGCCGTCGATCTGATGCAACTCTGGCAGGATAGCCACTAACAGACTGGTTCCATCTTGCGCGGTCACGGCCGCCAGCCTGCCCAGCGCGTCCTTAGCCGCTTCCAGTCCGGGGTTGGCATCGCGATAGAGCGAGGCGTAATAGTCCCGCCAGCGCGGGCGTAGGCCGGCCAGGCGCAGCGCGCCGTCGAAGCGGGACACGGCGAAAGCCGCGAGATAGCTATGGCCGAGCAGGCCGGCGGTGCGCTCACGCGGCACCGGCTCGGCATCGTTGATGAAATACTCCAGGATCACAAGGTCGGGACGGAACGCGCGGTCGATGGTCAGGTAATGCTCGACTTCCTGTACGGTATTATAGTTGCCCACGCCGGCGTTTAGTACTTCGAAGCGGCCGCGGCCTGAGGCGTTCAAATCACGCTCCAGTATTTTCGGCGCAGTGCCCGACAGGGGAACGCCCCAGCCCACTGTTGTGGAATCGCCCAACCAGACGATGCGGTACACGCCAGGCGGTTTCTCGCGCGGGAATTCACGGTCGCGCAATCCCGCGGAATTGATCGCAAACGGGACTCCCATGAGGAAAGCGGAGCGGTCCGGCCGGTGTACGAAGCTGAGCCGCGGGTCGGGAACAGGCTGTTTCAGCGCCACGGCATACTTCCACATCTCCATGGAAAAATCGAGGCTATGGGCGAATGCCAGGCGCAGCACCACCTCCAATAGGCCGGCAAACAGCAGTATGGTGGCCGCCAGCAGCGCGCAGTTCAGCAGGACTTGGCGCCGCACCTAGCGGACCTCGCGCAACTCGCGCTCCACCATCGGCCGGATGTCCGGATAGATGCGCTGCGCCAGCACCATGTTGGCTTCGTCGTAGACGTGGCCCAGATCGTAGAAATATTTTTCGGGCGGATCCAGAAAGCGGGCCAGATCGATGAACGTGGCATCCGGATACGCGCCGCGCATTTGCGCGATCTGGCGGCTGGCCTCGCTGTAGAGCATGTCTAGAGCGCGCAGCCACTGGATCGCGGTTTCCCGGTCCAGATGGAACGACGTCATCATCACCGGGACGGCGTGCGCGGGCGCGAACCCACCGGCCGGGGTCAGAATGCACACCGGTTGGTAGTGGTAAGCGGCGGAAAGCTCGACCAGCTTTCGCCAGTTGGAAAGATAAGCCGACACTTGGGCAGTGACGTAATCCCGGTCGGCAATTATCCGGCTGGCGGGGAGCGCATTGGTGCCGGCAAACGGCGCTTCGGCGGTGGGCGCCATCTTCCGCTGGTCGGGATACAGGCGCGCGCGCATCAGGCGATACAGATTGCTGCGCTCGAGCGCCAACAGCCACAGCGGCTGCTGCCGCTCCTGCCGGTAGAGGTCCCAGGCCTCCTGCATGGTTTGGAAATTGTAAGGGAAATTGGGCCGGGATTCGTAGGTCAGAGGCAGGCCCAGGTCGTTCCCCCCGTCATACAGAATCACGATATCGGGATGGTAATCGACCACCATGAACAAAAGCTGGGCTAGGGACTGCCGCGACACGCAGGACTGAATGCCGGCGTTGATGACTTCAATGTCGCGGCCGGGATACCGATCGCGCAAAACCCTTCGGAGCGACCCTGGTAGCGCCGTGTCGAAGGTGCTCGCCAATTCGACCGCCGAGCCACCCAGAAAAGCGACGCGCAGTTGGCCTGGGGGCTTTACTTTGGGCAAGTTATAGTGCAGCGCGGGGATGCGGAAGCCATCTTCGTTGGTGTAGACGAAGACCCGGCTCTTGAAATGCGACATGGCGAAGGTTTCCTTCGTCTCGTAGGTATAGCTTTCGATGGGCCGGAACATTACGTACGGATAAAGGATGTTGTAAAAAGGCAGGTTGAGGCGCGGCGGCGCATGATGGCGCAGGTAAATCTCGGCGGCGATGGCGCCTCCCATTACCGATCCGCACACAATCAGACAGTAAAGAAGGAACTTCCTTCCACGAGTGGACGGCAAATCGCAAGTATAGCGCGATTAGCGGACGGATCACGCCCCACAACACAACTGGGGCGCGGTGTTTTATCCACAGGTAGTACACCTCTGCAGACGGCTAAATCCATGAAAATAAGTCAAATAAAAGTTGCGGAAAACTCCATTGAAATCGATTTTTCATTTGACTGTAACATTCCCGAGGGTGGATGATGGTTGAGGTTCCAAGAGGTCTGAGGAACAGCAAACCACCGAACGCTTAGCGAGCCTGGAGCGGTGATCTGGCGTCGAACTAGTAAAATAGACTCGATACCAGGGAGTGATGGGCCATCGGGAGCGCTTGGAAGGTGAACTTCCCGGCCAGGAATCGGGTTGAACGCTTTGATCCTTAGGGGTCCGAAAGGCCCCGAAGGGGAGTGGAGATCCGAGGAAGGGTTGGGAGTGCCGGACGGGAGTCGGGCAACGGGATTTCGGTATTGATCTCGCGCGAAACGGGGCGAACCGGGACGCGTGGGGGAATCGGAATCCGAACGGGCAGGACGAGCGCACGGCAGGGTGTTGAAGGAGCAGGTCGGGAGCTTCGACCTCGAAATGGTGGCCTGGAAACGGGCAGTCGTTTCGGGAGAGTGAAAGGCCGCTTCGAGATACCGGTTCCGGCTAGGAGAGCTGGCAGGTGAGCCTGAAAGCATTGATCCATTGCGTCCGAAAGAGCGCAGCGGGGAGTTGAAGGGACGGCACCCGGCGATCCTGGTTGCAAGGCTCTGTGCCGTAGCATGCCGGCGGGGAGTTTGGCTGCGAGATCGGGTCACTTGGAACCATTTTCTTTTTTGGACGGCACGCACGATCCTGCACTGTCGAGCTGGGTTGAATCCGCCAATCGGCCCGGCACCGATTTTCCCATTCAAAATTTGCCGTTCGGAGTTTTTTTCCTAGACGGCCCCAATTCGCTGACTGCGGTTGGCGTGGCCATCGGGGACAGTGTCCTGGATTTGCGCCGTTGCGCCGAGGCTGGTTTGCTGGACGGCCTTTCGCCAACGACTGTGTTCGGATGTAAAGCTCTCAGCCTAAATCGGTTGATGGG
>JBEKTJ010000103.1:0-22689 GCA_049516155.1 Bryobacteraceae bacterium | reverse complement strand
CGTAACGGCGTACGCGGTAGCGCAGCGCACTCCCGAGATTGGCATCCGCGTGGCGCTGGGCGCGGACCGCCCGCGGATACTCAAGCTGGTATTGCGCGGCGCGCTGTGGCAGCTTGGAATAGGCCTGGGAATCGGGATACCGGTGGCGTTGGCCGGCGGACGGTTGCTGTCGAGTCAGCTTTACGGCGTCAAGACCTACGATCCGGCGATTCTGGCTGTGGCGGCGGTGGTGCTGACGGCCTGCGCACTGGTGGCGGGGTTTGTGCCGGCGCAGCGGGCGGCCTCCATCGATCCGATTCGGGCGCTGCGCGTGGAGTGAGATAATTGCCGGATGGAGTCTGCGCGCACTGCGGTCGTGGTCATTGACGTACAGAATGGACTTCTGGAGGGCTGCACTCGCCCGCAGGAGACCGCGCGCGCGATGGACGCTGCCGTGCGACGCATCGCCGGTTTACTGGACCGTGCCAGAAACGCGGGCATTCCGGTGCTCTACGTGCAACACGACGGCGGTCCAGGCAGTCCGCTGCAACCCCACACACAGGCTTGGGAGATCCGCGCGGAAATCGCGCCAGAGCCCGGCGAACGGGTGATCCGCAAGCGCGCTTGCGACGCATTTTTCGAAACCTCGCTGGATGCGGAACTGACGGCGCTGCGCGTCACGCGGATCGTGGTGGCCGGCTGTATGACGCAGTACTGCGTGGACACCTCGGTGCGGCGGGCAGTGAGTCTGGGCTACGACGTAATGCTGGCGGCCGACGGCCATGCCACTGCGGATGCGGGGGGACTGCTGTTCGAGCAGATCGTCGCGCACCACAACAGTTTGCTCGACGGTTTCGACGCGGGCAGCCACGCGGTACATGTTCTGCCGATGTCCGAAATCCAGCTTTGACTTTCGCCTGGCATACGGGCGAGACGTTCCATAATAGGCAGATGGACGACTCCGAAGCCGGCCGCTATTGGGAGCAGAATGCCGAAGCGTGGACACGCCTCTCCCGCCAGGGGTATGACGTCTATCGCGATCTGTTCAATACGCCGGCGTTTCTGGAGATGCTCCCAGAGGTTGGCGGGCTGACGGGGCTGGATTTGGGTTGCGGCGAGGGGCACAACACCCGATTGCTGGCGCAGCGCGGAGCCCGAATGAGGGCCATCGATGTGGCGCCCACGTTCGTCCGCGCCCAGCGGCTTCCGTTTCGCGATGCCGCCTTCGATTTCGCGACGGCATTCATGATATGCCGGGTCCAGACGCCGCGCTACGCGAAGCTTGCCGGGTCCTGAGGCCGGGCGGATTCCTGCAATTCTCCATTACGCACCCCTGCTTCGATCCGCCGTACCGCAGGCTGCTCCGCGATAGCCGAGGCGCCGGCTGCGGCTAGAGCCGGCCTGCGTCCGTTTCAGGTGCCGCGATTCCACCGGCCGCTCTCGGTTTGGCTCAACGCGGTCACGGATGCCGGTTTTCAGATCGAGCGGGTCGCCGAGCCGTGCGTGGATTGCGCGACGACGGCCCGGTTTCCGGTGGTGGCGGATACCCGCGTGGTCGCCTATTTTCTGCATGTGCGCGGGCGCAAGCCTTTGCAATAGCCGCGTAATGGTTATACAGTGAGCAGCGTAGGGAGACTGCCATGGAACAGGATCGCAGGACATTCTTGGGCGCGGCGCTGGCTGCGGCGCCGCTATTTATACCGCGCCGCGCATGGGGCGCGAACGATCGTCTGGCATACGGCCTGATCGGAGCGGGCGGGCGCGGCCGTTATCTGAATCGCAATTTTCAGAAACTGGGCGCTGTGTGCGTGGCGGTATCCGAAGTCTACGAGCCGAACATGCAGGCCGCGCTCAAGGATGCGCCTGACGCGAAGCCGCACCTGGATTATCATGACCTGCTAGCGCGAAGCGGCATCGATGCGGTGGTGGTGGCCACGCCGGATCATCAGCACGCCCCCTGCCTGCTCGCCGCGCTCGATGCGGGCAAGGACGTGTATCTGGAAAAGCCGATGTCGCACTCGCTGGAGCAGAGCCGGCAAATGGTGCAAGCGGTGCGCAAGACCAAACAGATCGTGCAGATCGGCATGCAGCGGCGCAGCGCGGAATCCATCATCAAGGCCAAGCAACTGGTGGATAGCGGGATTCTGGGCAAGATCACGCTGGTGAAGCCGATGTGGAACTGGAACGTGGCGCACGAGCTGGACAACTCGCCACTGCCGGGGCAACTGGATTGGAAGCGCTTCCTGGGTCCGGCGAAGGACCGCGAGCTGCAGCCCATGCGCTTCCGCGCGTGGCGCCTGTTCTGGGATTACTCGGGCGGCAACATGACCGACCAGGGCACGCATCTGATGGACGTGGTGCAGTGGTTCACCAACGCGGGCACGGCCAAATCGGCGGTGTGCTATGGGCAGATCGCCAAGACCATCGGCTCGGAAGTGCCCGACGTGTTCTGCGCGGTGTTCGAGTATGCCGGTTTCATGGCCACCTGGACGCTGAACTATACGAACTCCTTCGAAAACGACTGGTCGATCACGTTCTGCGGCGACCAAGGCACGCTGGTGATAAACAACGAGGGGTACCGCGTGTGGAAAGAGCCTTGGCCCAAGAACCAGGAGCCCGTGCAGACGTTTGAAGCGCCGGTGCCCATCGAGTCGCACATCCAAAACTTTCTGGATTGCGTGAAGTCGCGCAAGGAGCCGAACGCGCCGGTGGAAGTGGGCGCGAGCGCGGTGTCGGCCCCGCACCTGGCGAACGTAGCGTTCCACCACGACCGGCGGATGTACTTGAGCTCGGATGCTGGGAAGGCGACGGAACAGCCGGAAGGGTAGCCGGTTTCTTCTTGCGTATCGGCGGTCAGGCGGCGTTATTCAGGCGTTATTCAATAGTAGGGGCGATCCGCCGCATTACATCTTTCACCTTGCGGGCATATCCGGCGCTGCCATTGTAGGTTTTCAGAATCCCATCCACATCCTTGTGTCTGTATAGCGCCGAATGCGCCAGCGAAGATGCCACCGCGCGAATGCCGGCGGCCGCGGATGAAAACGCCGCGCGGCCGGAATCCCAGCCGAATAGATTGTTGTTTTTGGCTGCTTTGCCGCCGGAGGTTTCCACAAAAGAAAGGCTGGGCAGCAAGCGCCAGTCGAGCGCGTACATATCGGCGGCTTCGAGGAAGATCGGAGCAAGTTCGGCGGCGGGACAATTTCCCTGCTGGAAGAAGGCGCGCAAGAAGGCGAGCCGGGAATCTTTGGCGGGTTTGTTGCGATGTTCGGCAGTGGCTGGCTTGGCGGACTCCGCATGGGTTCCAGGCACCGGTATCGAAACTACACCGGCAAAAACGGCCAAACCGTTCGAAAGCAGTTTTCGCATATCGAATTTACCTCGTTTCGGAAACTTGGATTTCTAAAGAACCGGCCCCACTTGCGGCCGAGGAATACAGGGTTAGGGGCGCAAGGGCCCGGATCAGCGGTGTGGGTTTGCTTCAAGCATAAGCTCCGATTATACCATCCTGGGCCGGCCTCTTTTCCGGGCTGTGGGCGGATACAAACAAGTCTTTTGGAATCTTTACCTTGCCGCTCCATCCGGCTTATGCCAGAATCATTATTGGAGGTCGTATGTTGAAGATGCGCGCGATGCAGGTTCCCCGCCCCGGCGGGCCCTTTGAGCTGGTGGAACGGGACATCCCGGATCCCGGAGCTGGATCGGTACGGATTAAGGTGCAGGCTTGCGGCATTTGCCACAGCGATTCGTTGACGAAGGAAGGACACATGCCAGGTATATCGTATCCGCGGGTTCCTGGACATGAGGTCGTGGGGATCGTTGACGCTGTCGGCGCCGGAGTGGCCGGATGGATGCCCGGCCAGCGCGCCGGGCTGGGCTGGAATGGAGGATATTGCGGGCACTGCGATAATTGCCGCCGCGGCAACTTTTTCGCCTGCCAAACTGCGACCTACATCACCGGCGTCACCAGCGATGGCGGCTATGCGGACTACACGATCGCGCGCGCCGAAGCGCTGGCGCGCGTGCCGGACGAGTTGTCCGCGGTGGACGCTGCGCCTCTAATGTGCGCCGGTATCACGACGTTCAACTGTCTGCGCAAAAGCGGCGCCCGGCCGGGCGACTTGGTAGCCGTGCTCGGCTTGGGCGGACTCGGCCATCTGGGTGTCCAGTTTGCTTCCAAGATGGGATTTAGAACCGTGGTTATCGCGCGCGGCCAGGATAAAGAGGCGCTCGCGAAATCCTTGGGCGCTTGGCGATACATCGACAGCCGCGCGCAAGACCCTGCCGCTGAGCTTCAGAAGCTGGGCGGCGCCAAGGTGGTGCTGGCCACGGTGACGGCGGGGGATGCCATGGCCGCGGTACTCGGCGGACTAGGCGTGGAGGGGACGCTGATGGTGATTGGCGCTGCGATGTCGATGGAACTGGCTCCGGCCCAACTCATCGGAGGAAGCCACGCCATCAAAGGATGGTATTCAGGCACGTCGATCGATTCGCAGGACACGCTTGCCTTCAGCGTGCTGGCGGGCGTGCGGTCGATGAATGAGGTCTTCCCTCTGGAGCAGGCCACAGAGGGTTATGAGCGTATGCTCAGCGGCAAGGTGCGGTTTCGGGCGGTCCTCACCACTGGGCATTAGTTGCCGCTGCCATGCTGACGTACGCGCCGGTCGGTAGGCGCATTCGCCAATCGCGCCCTTTATGATGTAAGCTGTTTTTGGAGGGTTGTACCATGAAGATACTGATCGGGTTGTGTGCAGTTTCGTTGACGCTGGCTCTCCCAGTTCTGGCGCAGGAAAAGCACGGGGGTGGCAAGCCTGAGGTGGGTGGCGGATACATTCCCAAGCGCGGACCCGCACCCGTAAAAGCGGGGCACGCCGCGCCTCCGGTCGACCACCCGACGGCCGACAAGACCGGACATCCGGAGGCTCCCCACGTCCACACCAACGGCCAGTGGGTGGGACACGATTCCGGCAAGGACGACGCGCACTACCATCTCGATCATCCCTGGGCACATGGACACTTCACCGGCGGCATCGGCAAAGGCCATGTCTGGCGGCTGGCGGGCGGCGGGCCGGGGCGCTTCTGGTTCGGCGGATTCTATTTCGACGTAGCCCCCTTCGATGTCGGCTTCTGTAGTGGCTGGCTCTGGGACAGCGACCAGATCGTGATCTACGACGACCCGGATCATGTGGGATGGTACCTGGCCTATAACGTAAGGCTGGGCACGTACGTCCATGTAGAGTACCTCGGAAACAGTTAGCTTAGGGGTAGGCGATCCGCCTGCCGATCCAAGAACAACGATTATGCCGACCCTGTTGTCGCTGGCGCCCGAGCTTGCCGAACTAGACCGCCAGTTTGCCGCGCTCAAGACGGAAGCATCCGAACTGGTGAAGGGCTTGAAGGAGTCGCAGTTCAACTGGCGTCCGAACCCCTCCAGTTGGTCGATGGCCGAGTGTCTCCTGCACTTGAATATAGTCGGCGACCGCTACGTGCATGAGCTGGAGAAAACCCTCGCGGAGGCGCGGGAGCGCGGCTTTGCCGGACAGAGTCCCGGCGGAACCGGCTGGCTGGGGAAGTGGATCCTGGCCAACACGGAGCCGCCGCCCAAGCGCAAGTTCAAGGCGCCGCGGCCGTTCACGCCGTCTTACGGCCAACCCATCACAGCGGTAATGCCCACATTCCTGCACTTGCAGGATCAACTGGCGTTGCAGCTTGAGCAAGCCAACGGCTTGCACCTGGGACGGGTGAAAGTGCGGGCGCAGGGGCTGGTGCCGGCGAAGCTGAGCTTGCGCGTCACTTTTGCCTGGATCGCAGCCCATGAGCGGCGGCATTTGTGGCAAGCGCGGCAGGTGCGAAATCACACGGCCTTTCCGGCCTGAAGACTCTGGTCTTGCTAAAGCTTCAGGGCGGCGGCCAGATCGCGGTCTCCCCGCACTCTCCAAATGCGCGCATCCAGCAAGTAATGCGTGAACGCCAGCCCCCACAGCGCAGCTTTCAGCGGCATCACCGGAAGGACCATGGTGGGCAACACGTTCAAGACCAGGTTCAGCGCCAGCGCCGCCAGGGCATAGTACGCAAAACGGCGGGCTAACGTGGCCGCGAGGCCAAACCGTTCTTCGCTTTCGGGCTCGCTGTAGCGGTTGCTATTGTGAAACCACATGAGCCGGTGATATTGGAAACTGTGGAAAAGTCCAGCCACAATGCCGGCCCTGACAATACCCTGGAAACCGAATGTGGCGGCATAGCCGAAGGCCAACCACTGCAGGGGAACGACCGCCAGGAACAGGAGCAGTTTGGGCAGGTTCACCGGAACGCCCCGGATCGCTTTTTGAATCTGGCGGCCCACGAAAACAACCACCATCAGCAGGTACGCCACCAGCAGCGCGTCGGCGGCACTGTGCGCTGCGCGGGATGTCTTCAGCATATCCGCCGTCGAGACCACAAAGCGCACGAACGGTAGCATCAGCGAGGCCAACAGAAAGTAGCGGTCCAGGTAGTAATCGAAGCGGTCGCGTTCGCGATTCTTGTGCTTGTACAGCATCACAAAGCCGAAGTGCTGTTTCGCGATATGGAAGTGTAGCCAACTGACGGCAAACAGATAGAACAGCGAGTCATATCCCATCACGACGGCGATCGGTCCTACCAGCATGGCAGGAACGATCACCATGAGCATCAGGCCGAGTTTCTTGCGCTCCGCCTTGTCGAAGTAGGTGCGGGTGAAAGTGGCGAGCACATGGGGACCGTCGATGCCCACCAGCCAGACCAGGAACAGAGGGGTGAGCGGGAATCCGGCAGCCATCAACGCCAGCGCAAGATAACCCGCCAAGCTGGACCCGATGAACCAGGTGAGGTCCTGCTTTTCGCTGATGATCCAGTTCGTTTGGAGAAGCCGCGACGTACTTAGTTCAACAGCCTGAGCACCCACTGAGGTTTCCGCCTTCCAGCATTCACTATAACGATTGAGGGTGGGTGGCTCAATACACTAATCGTCAGCGCGCGGCTGATGCCGAAAGTTAACTCACAGGCTCGGGCGCGGAAGAGGGATCGAGCACATGCCTCCCGGCGCGGCTGCCCACACGGGCGGCGGCCGTGTCTATGGCGTAACCGGCCAGCAGCGCCGAGACCCACAAGCTGGGGAAGCGGTATCGCCCCACGGTCTGAATAAACAGAAAGGGCAGCCACCAGACCACGGCGCCGGCGGTTAGCAGCATGGCCGCGCGGTTGTGGCGCCCCAGGCACGCTCCGGCAATTCCGAGCACGGTGGCCAGCCAGTAACCATAGACGTGCCAGCCTTCACCGGCAGGGGGCATCCAATAATAGAATGCGCGCCCAGCGTTAAGCCGTAAGAACTGCCTGGGATGCGATCGCATCCAATCCAGCGCGTCGCGCAGGCGCATCCGATTATACGGCCCTTCGCCCATGCGCGCTACCACGGCAGCCTCGGCGCGGTTTTGATTGGGATGCTGGGTCCACAAGGCTTCATTCCGGATCAGGTCCGGCGCGGCTTTGTCATTATTCGAAATGTAGAGTTCCAATCCGAAATTGTCGCGGATGAAGTAGGGCGCGCCCATCACCATCCAGTTGCGCAGAATCCACGGCGCGCAGACACACAACGCCAGCACGCAGCCGATGGCAAAGAAGCGCTTGCCTCTCGAAATCAGCAGCAGGGCCAGCATGGGAAGCGATAGAGGAGTGGTGAGAATGCAGGCGCCCGACCATAGGCCAGCCCGTACAGGTCCCGCATCCATGATCGCCAGGGCGGCGGCCAGCAACAGAACGGCCGCCAGCGCTACTTCCCATTGGGGCATGAGTTGGGTTGAAAGCGCCAGTAGGACGGCGCCGGCGATTCCCGGAGTGCGCCGCCCGTAGATGCGCTGCGAGAGCGCCGGCAGCATTGCGGCCGCCAGTCCCGACAGCGCAGCGTTAAGCAGAATCATGCTCCACACGACCGCGCCAGGCTGCTGCAGCACGCGGATGGCGGTGGCCATAATGAACGGATAAACGGGTGCGACGTGCGCCGTAGGGCCAGTGGGGACGGCGAAGGGGTCGCGAAAATTGCCTGTGGCTGCCAGTGTCTTGGCTACGTTGGCCGCCTCGAAAGGGGGTCCGAACCCAACCGCATCGAGCCCTAGGGGGAGTTGAATAAGCACACCGAGAAAGCCGAGTAGAAACAGGTAAATGCCGGCATTCGGCGGTGCGCGGCGGACCTGCGGGGTCGCGGCTGTAACATCCACTGAACAGCAGCGTAGGGGAGGACGTGAGTGGGCGTCAAGGTTGTCCGGGGTTAACCATCTGCCACCGGCTTGGCGTCGGCGCAAAGGGATGTCGAATTGCAGGCTGGCGGGGGTTATGCTTGCTTTAGCGGCGTTAGCTTTGGCGATTCCCCTGCACTTTGAGCCAGTTGCGGGGCGGGCAGTTTACGCGGCTGTGGCTCCGCAGTATAAGCTGGCCCTTTCCGACACAGCCATCGACATGCAATTCCTGCACGGCGGTTCGGTGCGGATGAATATTCCGCGCACCGTGGCGGAACGTGTAGATCCCCTACCTGGCCGGAGCAATTACTATGTCGGCGGCGATCCTACGGTCTGGCGCACCGGCGTTCCTAACTATGCGCGCATGCGCTATCGGTCGGTGTTTCGTGGGGTTGACTTGGTTATCTATGGCAACCAACAAGAGATTGAATATGATTGGGTTATCGCAGCGGGCGCGGATCCCGCAGCAATTCGCTTCTCATTTACCGGCGCTACGCACATGCGGGTGGACGCTAATGGCGACCTGGTGCTGGAGGCGGCGGGGCGCGAGATACGCCACCGGAAGCCTTGCGTCTACCAGGCCGTGGACGGGCACCGGCTGGAAATCCAGGGCGAATATGTGCTGGCGCGCAACGGACAGGTGCGGTTCAGGGTGGGCGCTTATGACAAACGCCGTCCGCTGACGATCGATCCGCAACTGGTTTATTCCGCCGGTTTCGGCGGGAGCGGGGTCGACGCCACCACGAATGTCAACGGGGAGAGCGGCGCCGGAATCGCGGTTGATCGTAATGGAAACGCCTACATCGCGGGGATTGCGTATTCCACCGATTTCCCGCTCGTTAACTCCCTCGAGGCGGTGCCGCACGACTTTTACCAAGCCGTTTTCGTCGCAAAACTGAGTGCAGATGGAAGCACGTTGCTCTATTCCACTTATGTCGCTCTCAACAACAATCCCGAATCGCCTTTGGCGCCGCCCGCCATTGCGGTCGACGCGAACGGCAATGCATACGTAACCGGAGACACCAATGGCTCCGGTTTCCCGACCGTGGGCGGCGGCAGCGCCGTCAACGCCGGTTATTACGATGCGTTTCTCCTGGCGCTCGATCCGAATGGCTTCTTGCTGGCTTCCCAGACCTACGGAGGCAGCGGCCAGGATACGGGGACGTCCATCGCCCTGGGACCGGATGGCGACGTATACCTCGCGGGTACGACCTCTTCGCCCAACTTCCCCACTACGCCGGGCGCCTACGGCACAACGCTGGTTGGCGCGCAGGACCTCTTCCTGATGAAGATCAACCCACGAATTCTGATCGCCAACGCCCCAGGATCGCAATCGCCGATCGTTTATTCAACCTACCTCGGCCCTGGCAGTTCGGCGGCTGTGGCGGCGGATGCGGCGGGGAATGCCTACGTGTCCGGTACGACCACTTCGACCGCATGGCCGGCCACGCCTGGAGCGTTCCAACCTAAATGCGCGGGCCAGAGTTGCGCCGATGCCGTAGCGCTCAAGGTGAACCCAAGCGGGAGTCAGTTGCTTTACATGACTTACTTCGGCGGCTCGGGTACGGAGACGGTGGGCGGCTTGGCTATAGACCAGTCCGGCAACGCCTACGTCAGCGGCAGCACAACTTCTCCGGACCTTCCCACCACCAGCGGAGCTTTCCAGGCGGCATGGCAATCGCCCGCGCAAGGGCAAACCGCATTTGTGGCGAAGCTAAATCCGGGCGCGACTAAGTTGGTTTATGCGACTTATCTGGGTGGGAGCGTATCCGACCAGGCGTATGGTATCGCAGTTGATAGCAGCGGCAACGCCTACATGGCGGGAGAGACAACCTCGCCGGATTTCCCGATCATGAACGCGATCGAGGTCAGCCTGGCCAACCCGACGTGCGTTGCCTACAGCAGCCCTCCGTTTTCGATTCCCATAGGTGAGGCCTATTGTCCATCGGCCGGATTTGTCAGTGTGCTGAACCCGGCTGGCGCGGCATTGGTCTGGTCAACCTTCTTGGGCACCGCCAGCGTCTATGGCGCCGACTCGCAGTACCGCGGTCCAGCCTACGCGGCAGCGCTGGATATCGCCGGGAATGTCTACGCGACCGGTCAGCGCATCGCGATCGACGATCACATCGTGGCCCCTAGCCCTAGCGATGCGGTTGGCGTAGTGAAGATCGCGCAGCAAGGCAATCCATTGCAGTTCCCGGCCGACGGCCTCACCAACGGCGCGTCGTTTCTGGCCGGTTTGCCTGCGCCCGGGGGGCTCGCCAGCCTTTTCCTGTCCGGAGTAAACGTATCTGGGACCGTAATCGGCACGGGCGACCCGCTGCCCACCGAATTGGAAGGCGTATCCATTTTCGTCGGCGGGTTCCCCGCGCCGATCCTGGCCGTGGCGAATATCCCGGTTTCGAATCCGCTGGGCATGCAACAGATCAATTTTCAGGTGCCCTTCGAAGCTCAAACGAACCTGGTGGAAGTGCGCTACCAGGGATTATCCACGTTCGTCCTGCCGCAGGAGGCCACGCCGGGGATCTTCACCTTAGCCGGCGGCCTGGGCGCCATCCAGCATGCGTCGGATTACAGCTTGGTAACCGCCTCCAATCCGGCGTCGCCCGGCGAGACCATCATCATTTACGCGACGGGGCTGGGTCCGGTGAGTACCCCTGTTGCGGACGGTACCCCTGCGCCCGGGGCCGATCCGGTTCAGCCCATGTGCCAACCAGCAAGCGTGACATTTGGCGGCGGCAGCATGCCTGCCAATGTCTTGTATACGGGACTGACGCCGGGATATGCGGGACTCTACCAAATGAACGTGCAGGTACCGACCAACATTCCGGCAGGACCTATCAGCCTATATATCTTTTGGTCCGCTTGTGGTCCGGATGCCGGCTTCAGCAATATCGTGATGCTGCCTGTCGAGTGATCGGCTGAGGCTGAATCGTGGCGGGTATCGAATTGCACCGTAGCGGAAATCATGCTGGCGCTAGCGGCTTTAGCTTTAACCATTCCCTTGCATTTTGAGCCGGTTGCGGGAACAGCCGCAACGCAGGCCGGTTACATGGCTGTGGCGCCACATTATAGGCTGGCCCTTTCCGACACAGCCATCGACATGCAATTCCCGCGGGGCGGGATGCTGCGGATGAACCTTCCGCCGGCCGTGCCGGAGGCTGTCGATCCCTTGCCCGGAAAGACCAATTACTATTCCGGCACGGATCCGGCCGGCTGGCGCACCGGCGTTCCTAACTATGCGCGCATACGCTATCGGTCGGTGTTCCGTGGAGTTGACCTGGTTATCTACGGCGACCAACACGAAATCGAATATGACTGGGTGGTCGCGGCGGGCGCGGACCCGGCGGCGATCCGGTTCTCGTTCACGGGTGCTGCGCATATGCGAGTGGATGGCGGTGGCGACCTTGTCCTGGAGGCGGCGGGGCGCGAGATCCGGCATCGGAAGCCTCGCATTTATCAGATGCGGGACGGGCGCCGGGTCGCAGTCGGCGGCGGATTTCTGTTGGCGCGTAATGGGCAGGTGCGTTTCCGGGTGGGAGCTTATGACCGAGGCCGAGCACTGACGATCGATCCCAAGCTGGTTTATTCCACGGGTTTCGGCGGCAGCGGGCTGAATGTTGGCTTATTGAGCCCCGACTATTTCGAAGATACAGGAACTGGAATCGGGGTGGACGGGGATGGCAATGCATATGTTACGGGCATTACGGACGGCGGCGGCTTCCCTACGCTGGAGGGCAACGGAACCGTCACCGTCGGCGATCACGCATTTCTATTGGCGCTCGACACGAATGGGGCCTTGCTCGCTTCGCAGGTTGTCGGCGGCAGCGGGCAGGACGCGGGAACGTCCATCGCGCTGGGACCGGATGGCTATCTTTATCTGGCCGGTACGACTTCCTCGCCCAACTTCCCCACTACAACGGGCGCATACCGCACCACGCCGGTCAGCTCGCAGGATCTCTTCCTGATGAAAATCAATCCGCGAACCTTGATCGGCTCCATTCCGGGCGGACAGTCTCCGATCGTCTACTCGACCTATGTGGGACCTGGCAGCTCAGCGGTCGTGACGGCCGATTCGGCGGGAAATGCTTATGTGGCCGCGGCCACGACCTCGACCGCCTGGACGGCTACGCCTGGGGCGGTTCAGCCACGCTGCGCGGGCCAGAGTTGCGCCGATGCGGTGGCTATTAAGATCAGCCCCGGCGGAAACAGCCTTCTTTATATGACCTATTTTGGCGGTTCGGGAACGGAAACCTTGGGCGGTCTAGTTGTCGACCAGTCCGGGAACGCATACATCAGCGGAGGCACGACCTCGACGGATCTTCCCACCACGAATGGGTCGTTCCAGGCGGTTGCGCCCGCCCAAATTTATCCCGAACAAACCGGATTTGTGGCAAAGCTGAATCCGGGCGCCACTAAGCTGGTTTACGCGACCTATCTTGGGGGCAACACATCCGAGCAGGCGTTTGGCATCGCGGTGGACGGCAGCGGGAACGCTTATGTCGCGGGCGGAACGAGTTCTCCGAACTTCCCGATAGTGAATGCGATTCTGGTCGGGCTCGGGAACTCGCCCTGCTACTATACGACTCCTGGTGGAAGCTTGCCTTCAGGTGAATCCTATTGTTCTTCGGCAGGATTTGTGAGCGTGCTGAATCCAGCCGGCTCCGGGTTGGTGTGGTCGACCTTTCTGGGAACTCCGAACGCCTACTTTGGTTTTGCCGATGGCTCGGGGTTGGGCGCGGATTTGAGCGGTCCCGTTTACGCCGTAGCGCTGGATAGCGCGGGGAATGTTTACGCCACAGGTCAGCGAATCGGGATAGGCAAAAGCATTGTGGCCGGGAGCCCCAGCGACAGCGTCGGCGTGGTGCGGATCGCGCCGCAAGGCAGCCCATTACAGTTCACGGCGAACGGCCTGACGAGCGGTGCATCGTTTCTTCCGGGCTTGTCCGCGCCGGGCGGTCTGGCCAGCCTCTTCTTGTACGGATTAAATGTCTCCGGAACAACATTGGGGACCGGCAACCCGCTGCCCACCGAGCTGGACGCCGTATCCATATTCGTAGACGGGTTCCCGGCGCCACTCCTTGCCGTGGCGAACATTCCGGTTTCAAATCCGCTAGGGATGCAACAAATCAATTTTCAAGTGCCTTTCGAAGCCCAATCGAACCTGGTGGAGGTACGCTATCAGGGCCTATCGACCTATGTCCTGCCGCAGTTGGTTGCGCCGGGTATTTTCACGCTTCCGGACGGCTCCGGCGCCATCCAGCATGCGGCGGATTATAGCCTGGTGACCGCTTCGAACCCCGCGACCCCCGGGGAAACAATTATCATCTACGCGACAGGGCTGGGCTCGGTGAGCACCATGGTTGCGGATGGCGCACCGGCTGTCGGGGCCGACCCGATCCAGGAAGGGGCGGGCCAACAGGAGTTCAGCGTGATGTTTGGCGGTACGCCGCCTAACACCAGCGACCCCCGGCGAACATCCTGTATGCCGGACTGACGCCCGGATATGTGGGCCTTTATCAGGTAAACGTGCAGGTGCCGCCTTCCACTCCGGCGGGACCTACTAGTCTTTATTTCTTTTCGCCCGCCAGCTGGTGGCTGATGTCACCGCCGCTGAATACCGGCTTCAGCAACACCGTGACGCTGCCGGTCCAGTGATCTGCGATACTGGCCGTATGCAAGCATCGCAAGCCAGTACTCAAGCCGTCGCCGCTCCCGACCCGTCCGAGTACGCGGCGTATTATGGCAAGTACATCACGCTGGTGGGCGGCAACGACGTGGTTTCCGCGCTGGAAGACCAGCCGCGCGAGACGCTGGCGCTGCTCTCCGGCCTGAGCGAGCAACAGGGCGATTATCGCTATGCTCCCGGGAAGTGGAGCGTCAAGGAAATGCTGGGGCACGTAATCGACGCGGAGCGGGTCTTCGCATACCGGGCGCTACGCTTTGCGCGTAACGATGGCACGCCGCTGGCGTCCTTCGAACAGGACGATTACGTCCGCGCGGGCGGCTTTGGGGAGCGCCGGTTGGCAGACCTGATCGAAGAATTTGTCTGCGTGCGCAGGGCTAGCGTATGGCTGTTTCGGGAATTGAGTCCGGAAGCCTGGATGCGCCAGGGCGTGGCCAGTGGTAACCCGGTGTCGGTGCGGGCGGTGGCGTATATCATTGCGGGGCATGAGTTGCATCATCGGACCATTTTGAAAGAGAAGTACATCGGCGCCTGTTAGCGACGGTTGTCCCGGTTGCGAACAGTCGTTCCCACGCGCGGTCAGCGTAGCGCGCGGTAACATTGAATCCGTTGAACGTACGGGCGTAATCGGTTACGGCAGGCTGGTTGCTGGAAAATTAGCGGAAGGTTCCATGCTCAGCAGCTTGCAGGTTCTGCGTCAGGACGTTCAATTCGCTTTGCGGCAGCTCCGGCATCGTCCGGGTTTCGCCATCGTCGCGATCGCGGTGCTTGCTCTGGGACTAGGCGGCAACGCAGCCATGTTCAGCGTCGTGAACGCGGTACTGCTACAGCCGCTGCCATATGCCGATCCGCAGCGTCTGGTGGCGCTGTTCGAGCGCGATGTAGTTGGCGAAGAGCCATTCAATGTGGTGGCGCCGGGCAATTTCCTGGACTGGCAGAAGCAGGCCCGCGGCTTCGAAGAGATCGCTGCCAGTGGTGAAACCGCGTTCAACCTCGCCAGCGCCACCGGGTCCTTCACGCCGGAACGCATCGACGGGTCGTTCTGCTCGGCCAACCTGTTTGCGACGCTCGGCGTGACGCCGGCCGTAGGGCGGACATTCCGCGACGAAGAGGACCGGCCCGGCGCCGCGCGTGTGGCGGTAATCAGCTTCGCTCTATGGCAACACCGTTTTGGCGGCGCGCCAGATATCGTTCACCGGCAGATCCGCCTGGATAGCGAACTGTACAACATTGTCGGCGTGATGCCGCAGAGCTTCGGATATCCGTACCGCACGGTCGCGGCCTGGGTGCCCATCGAGCGGTATCTGGACGCGGGGCAGTTGCAAAGCCACGGCCACCACATGCTCACGGTGATCGGCCGGCTGCGGCCGGGTGTGAGCGTGGAGCAGGCCCGCACCGAGATCGACGGCATCGCGCGACGCTTCAAACAAGAGCATCCGGAAGAGATCACGGGCAAGGGTGGTAACGCCGTGCCGCTCTCCGATCACAGCCCCAACTACAATGTGCAGGCTGTGCGGGTCTCGCTGCTGGTGCTGTTCGGCGCAGTGGGCTGCGTATTGATCATCGCCTGCGTGAATGTGGCGAACTTGCTGCTGACGCGCGCACTGGGGCGGCAGCGCGAGGTGGCCATTCGTTCCGCGGTGGGCGCCACGCGCGCCCGTATCGTCCGCCAATTGTTGACCGAGAGCGTAACCCTTTCGCTGCTCGGCGGCGCGGGCGGCCTGTTGCTGGCATCGCTGGCCACCGACACCCTGGCGGCGCGCGCGCCATACGCAGCCTATCTGCCCGGCATCGACCGTATCGGCGTGGACCGGCCGGTGTTCCTGTTCACTTTCAGCGTGGCTCTGCTTACGGGCATCGCCGCCGGATTGTTCCCTGCGTTTCAAGGATCGCGTTCGGATATCGTGGAGAGCCTGAAGGGGCGGTCCGTGAGCACCGGACGGTCGCACGCACGGTTCCGCGACGCGCTGGTGGCGGGTGAGGTGGCGCTGTCGTTGGTGCTGCTGGCGGGCGCGGGATTGCTTTTGCGCAGCTTCAGCCGGCTGCAGAACGTGCACACCGGAGTGCGCACGGATCATACCCTCACAATGGCCACGGACCTGCCGCAGGCGAGTTACAAGACGCGCGCCGAGGTGGCCGCTTTCTACCGTCAATTACCCGATCGGGAGCAAGCGGTTCCGGGCGTGCAATCGGCCGGGCTGGTGACCTGCGCGCCTGTCGGCGGACACTGCGGCGATTGGGTTTTTCTGATCGAGGGCCGCACGCTGCCGCCGGGGAAACTGATGGATGCGCTCTATCGCGCCGCCGATCCAGGATACTTCACCGCCGCCGGCATCCCGCTGCTGGAGGGCCGCACGTTCACGGCGCGCGATGACGCGGGCTTCGACGACTTGCACCCGCGGCCGGATGCGGCGGTGGTGAGCGAATCCTTTGCGAAGAGGTTCTTCCCTGGCGAAGCCGCCATCGGCAAGCGCATCTATCTGCCGGGGGAATCGGCGACCCGGAAGCATCCGCACTTCGAGATTATCGGAATCGTGGGCGATGTGGTACAGCGCCTGGACTCGGCGGTGCAGCCGACCCTGTACGTTCCCCTACTGGATGGCGACTTCAACGAAGCATTCATCGTATTGCACACATCCGGCGACCCGCATGCCGTGGCCTCCGCTGCGCGCCACCAGATCCATGCGCTCGACCGCGACCTGCCGGTCTTCGAGATCCGGACCATGGACGAGATCATTGGGCTTTCAGCGCGCAACCGCGAATTCAGCGTGCTGCTGCTGGGACTGTTCGCGGGGCTGGCGCTGGGACTGGCGGCGGTCGGCTTGTATGGCGTCTTGTCCTACGTGGTGTCGCAGCGCACGGCGGAAATCGGGATCCGCATGGCGTTGGGCGCGCCATCGAGCGAGGTGCGGCGCCTGATTCTGATGCAGGGAATGAAGCCGGCGCTGGCTGGCATTGCAGCCGGACTGATGGGTGCGGCCTTCGGCACGAAGCTGCTCAGCGGTTTGCTGTTCGGTGTGGGCGCCGGCGATCCGCTGACCTTTGTGTCGGTACCGGTGGTGCTGCTGATAGTAGCGGCGATCGCGTGCCTGATCCCGGCGATACGGGCCACGCGGATCGATCCAACGCTCGCACTGCGGCGGGAGTAGGTGATAGCTTAGGTTGATGAAGGTTGGATGGATCTGCATGGCGATGGCGTCTACCGTTAGTCTGTGTGCGGCGGATATCGCCGAAATTCGCTCGATCATGGCCGGCCGCGTGGAGAGCGGCCGAGCCGTAGGCATTGTGACCGGCGTCATCGACGAAAAGGGACGCCAGGTAATCGCCAGCGGCAAGGTATCGCTCGACGGGACGCAACAGCCGGATGGCGACACGGTGTACGAAATCGGCTCGATCACTAAGGTTTTCACTTCGCTGATACTCGCCGACATGATCGAGAAGGGTGAAGTGAAGGCGGACGATCCGGTTTCGAAGTTTCTGCCCGCCACGGTGAGGGTGCCCAGCCGCAACGGACGCCAGATCACGCTGCTGGATCTTTCGATGCAGGTTTCCGGGCTGCCGCGTTTGCCAAATAACCTGAAGCCCGCCGATCCGGCCAACCCCTACGCGGACTACGATGCGGCGAAATTGTACGATTTCCTTTCGGGCTACACTCTGACGCGCGATCCCGGCGAGAAGTATGAGTATTCCAACCTGGCCGTGGGTCTGCTGGGACATGCGCTGGCGCTGAAGGCGGGCATGAGCTACGAAGAGCAGTTGCGGCGAAGGATATTCGATCCGTTGGGAATGGGCAGCACTTCGATCACGCTATCGGATGCGCAGAAGAAACGGCTCGCGCCCGGATACGACGCCTCGCTGAAGCCGGTCAAGAACTGGGATTTCGCCGTGCTGGCGGGGTGCGGCGCGGTGCGCTCCACAGCCAACGATATGTTGAAGTTCGTGGCGGCGAACCTGGAACTGACGGATACCCCGCTGAAGGCCGCCATGCGACGTATGCGCTCGGTGCGGAAAGAAACGGGCTCGCCGGATCTGGAGATCGGCATGGCGTGGCACTTGCTCACCAAATTCGACACGCAGATCTGGTGGCACAACGGCGGGACGTACGGCTATCGCTCGTTCATGGGATTCAACCTCGCGAAGAAGGAAGGCGTGGTGGTGCTGTGCAACGCGTTCACGGACAACGACGACCTGGGCAGGCATATTTTGGAGAGCCGCTATCCAGTTGCCGCGTCACCCAAAGAAGTGCAAGTCGATGCGACGGTGCTCGAACGATATGTGGGTGAATATGAGCTGACGCCGGCCTTCAAGATCGCGGTGACGCGCGACGGTGCGCGGTTGTTTATTCAGGCCACGGGTCAGCCGCGCCTGGAGATTTTCGCGGAGTCGGAATCGGAGTTCTTCCTCAAAGTGGTGGATGCGCGGATTACTTTCCTGGCCGACGGCCTGATTCTTCACCAGGGTGGTATGGACCAGAAGGCTAAGAAGGTGAAATAAGGCCAGGGAGGCGCCGTCACTCGACGCGCACCCCTTTCCAGAATGCCACGCGCCCGCGAATCTGGCTGGCGGCGGACTTGGGCTCAGGGTAATACCAGGCGGCCGCGGCGTTCGTTTTGCCGTTCACCTCGATATCGTAATAACTCGCTGTGCCTTTCCAGGGACAGATGGTGGTCTGGCTGCTGGGCTTGAAGTATTCGCGGTGGATCGCAGCGGCCGGGAAGTATTTGTTGCCTTCCACCACTACGGTATCGTCGCTCTCCGCGATTATTGCCCCTTCCCAAATTGCTTTTGCCATTTTATTCCTCCCCGCTTATGTTTGTTTTGGCGTCACGCGCCAATATACTCCGTATCGCTGATTTAAGATTCGGTTCAGCGGCATCATCGTTATATCGCGGCTTTGTCCCTTGGTCCGGAACGTGAGTTGCGTCCCGGCGGCCGGCTCGATCCAGGATTGGGGATCGCCCGACTCGGCCGCGAATTCCGGCGCAGGCGCAGGGTGGGGCATGTCAGGCGGGTTGTCGCCGCCTTGCCGCATTGCATCGGTCAGTCCCTGTTGGCCCAAGTCGCCCGCCAAGACCAGCGGTCCGTACATGACGGCCTGTAGCGTGTCGTCGTCGGGCATGGCATGAATATGCAGGTTCATGGGCAGAGTGGCGCTCACCTCGTCCCCGTTTTCCCAAAAGCGATCCACCACCCGGTATCCGCCCGCGCGAACCGCGGCTTCCGGCTTTCCGTTCACCGCTACGGTCATCTTGCCGTCCGTCCAATACGGCTCGCGGATGCGCAGCGCCAGTTTCACAGCCTTGCCGGTGGAGATGCGCAAGCGCGTCTCGCCGCGGCTGGGGAACGCCGTAATTTGCCGGATGCGCACGCCCTGCTCCTCCCAAACCAAATCCGAGGGCACGAACAGGTTTACATAAAGGCTGTTGTCGTTGTGGAAATAGATGCTGTCCGCTAGCTTCGAAAACGATTCGACGCCAGTGCCGGTGCAGCACCAGAACGATCCGCGCGGGCTGGCGAACACCTTCCAATACCCGGTAGCCAGCGGCACATAATACATGGTCAGCCCGTTCTTCGGATTCATGGTGCCCAGAATGCCATTGAAGTACGCGCGCTCATAATAGTCGAAATAGCGCGCCTCGGGCGACCATGCGAACAGATGGCGCGTAAGCTTCAGCATGTTGTAAGTGCAGCAGCATTCCTGCGTGTCGTGGCCGAGTTCGGCCGCCAGTTGGTCCGGGCCGGTGCGCCAGTGTTCGTCGTTGCTGGCGCCGCCGGTGGCATACGCCCGGTGCTGGGTCACTTGCGTCCAGAAGAATTCCGCGATGCGCCGGTAGCGCGCGTCGCCGGTCAATTCGTAGCGCCGGGCTGCGCCGATGATCTTGGGGATCTGCGTGTTCACGTGCAGCCCCTTCAATTCGTCGCGGCCATCGGCCAGTGGGCCAAAAAGGCGCTCGTCGTCGAAGCGGTGCGCAGCGTCGGCGTAGTCCTGCACACCCGTGACCGCATACAGATTATAGAGCACCTCGTTCATGCCGCCGAACTCGACGCGCAGCACGCGGGCCATGTCTTCGTCGCCGATCGAATCGGTCCAGCGCTTGGTCCATCCCGCCATGCCGCGAACCACGTCGAGCGCCTGTTCGTTGCGCGCCAGGACGTACATGTCGAGCAGGCCCGCCATGATCTTGTGCAGCGTGTACCACGGCGCCCAAACTTTCTGGCCGGCCTTCAGGCGATCGAAGAACGACGGAGGAAATGCGCTCAAGTAGCCGTCACCGTTGGCCTTCTGGCACTTCGCGAGTTCGGCCACAACCAGATTGCCTTTGTCGCGCAGCATGGTGTCGCCGGCGCCGGCCGACATCAGTGCGCAGGCCGATAGAAAATGTCCGGTGAAGTGGCCGCGCAATTCCACATCGGGTTTTTCCCAGCCACCCAGCGGCTCGGCCGAGGATGGCAAGCCGGCCGTCAGGCGGAATGTATGCAAGAGGCGGTCGGTTTCGAGGCCCTGGAGGAAGTCCCGGTTATGTTCCATCAACGCCAGTTGGGAGGTTTCGATCAGGCGGACGCTGTCCAGGCCGAAAGGCTGGGCTTGCGGCTGCACCGAGTCTTTCACGGACGCGGGTCGCGCAACGGCGGCTAAGGGAGCCATGGCGGAGGCGGCGATAAACCGGCGGCGGGTGAGGTTCATAGCGGCACCGACTTTCATTATGCAGGAAATTTCGGAATTGCGCCCGAACGCCCGGCCCAATTCGGCGTCGTCTCACTCCAGCCGCAACTCGCCGCCCGCGAGGTAGTTCGCCAATCCGCTCGAAGCTGCTGCCCGGGATGGGGGATGGAACGCCAGGGCGCGCGCGGCGGCATAAAGATATCCGGCATCTGAAGATTGCACGAAGGCCATACCCCCCAGCAGTTCCACGGCGAGCGCGGCGGCCCGCTCGATGGCGTGCTGCACCGCGTATCGCACGAAAAGCGCGCGTGCGAAATCGGCGCGGGTGGGTTCGCCGGCCATCAGCGTTTGCGCCACACTCTCCAGCGCCGCCATGGCCCCTTCCAGTTCCACGGCCATGGTGCACCTGTCCTGCGCAGTTCCCTTGCCGGCCAGCAACACGCGTTCGGCCAAGGCGCTCGAAACGCCCAGATATGAAGCACAAATGAGCAACTCGAACCACAGGAAGCCGGCGCCTTCGCTGGGATCGGACTGGATGTCGTCGCTGCCGTAGAAGACCAGGCGTTCGGGGACGAACACGTCGCGCAGAACAATCTCGTCGCTCTCGGCCCCGGCCAGCACGAAACTGTTCCAAAACGGGCGGCGTTCGATTCCCGGCGATTCGGCCGGGATCAGCACGATGCCAAAGCGGCCGCCCGCATCGCCGCTCACCGAGACGCTCGCGGTGAGCAGGTTCATCGACCGGGACAGACTGCACGGCTTCTTGGAGCCGCTGACCACTACGCCTTGCGGTACCTTCCTGGCCTGCATCCCGGGGCGCCGGATGTCACCGCCGCTCTGGCCTTCGGCAAATCCGGATGCGACCAGAAGGTGTTGCTCCGCGATCGCTTGCAGCAGCAGCCACTCCATTCCCGTAGCCCCGGCGCACATCGTCACTAGCGTGGCCACCGAGAAATGGTGCATGGTGGATGCCACGGCGAGCGATGGAGAACGGCTGCCCAAAGCCCGTTGGAAACGCAGCGCCTCCACGGCGGTGGCCCCCAAACCCGAGTATTGCTTTGGGATTAGAAGGCCAGGTCCGCCGTGCGTTCGAAACAGATCGACCGCCCCGCTGTCCGGCGCCTCCAGCCGGGCAAGCCCGATGGCTGCGAGTTTGTCGTCGAGGCCGGGCGCGAATCGATTCAGTGTCTGCCGCTCGACCAGCAAGAAGTTCATCATGTTCGGGTGCGTCACTCCTGCTGGATGGCATCCACTCCGAACATTCCGCTGAAAATGGCGCGAATGTTCTCCGACAAGAGATTGGCGATGCGCGGCTCGATGAGGTTGCCGAAACCGGGCAGGCCGATGTCGAAATCGCAGGCGAACGTCAGGACCGATCCAGCGTCGTTTTCGCGCACGGTCCATGCGCCGCTGAAGTAGTCGATATCTCCCGAGATGCCTCGGAATCGAATGGTGTTGGTATCCGGATCGGGATCGTCTTGCTGGGTCCAGGTAGCCGTGCCAGGTCCCAGCTTTACGGTCCATGTGGAAACCATGGACCCATTTTCCGATGGTGCGATCTCCAGGGCCAGGACTTGGCCGGAGTAGTTCGGGAACTGGCGCATGTCGCACAACAGGAGAAACAACTCGCCAGCGGGCCGTCCTGCAACTCTGGCGATGACTTCAACGTGCCGCATGGCTATCGGCAAAAGTAGACCACACGGCGGCGGGTTGTGTCAATGCGGCGTATCTTGCGCGAACGGTATGATGCGGCTGCGTCAAGCGAATCGGCTGGCGGCGGTGACCCATTCGCGTCAATCGCCAATCCCTTGCTGACGATCCGACACCGAAGCTTCGGAGAGGGTAATGAGATCCCCTCCGGCGGCCTGTAAGCTGGCCGGCGAGAGGTCTTCCCTCCCAATCGCACAACTTCACTAGCCGCTCGCCTGAGCGTAGAGGTTCGCGATTATCCGCTTCGTTGCTTCTGATGCGAACACGCGGCGCAGCCATGTACGGAGGTCATCCTCGTCCGGTAGTGCCGTTATGCGCAATATTCCCGGGTCTATCATCAGGTTGGCGATCGTAATCGGCATCGTTGGCTCTTGGTCGACGACAACCGGGTAGAGCGTCACAGG
>JBEKTJ010000102.1:0-23342 GCA_049516155.1 Bryobacteraceae bacterium | reverse complement strand
GGCGGATTCGGAACAAACTCGGAACCGTCCGTCTCGATTGCCGAACCATCCGTAGTGAACGTGGCCAGCCCTGGAATCTCGACAACTGGCGGTGTGGGCGGCGCCGTAGGCGTCAAGGTGAACTGCCACGACCCAGCCAAGGATGGCGTCGCAGCGGCCGCGGACGTGGGCTGAAAGGCGATGGCTGTCAGCCCGCACACGATCAAAGCAAAAAGCGTTTGTTTTCGCATATACGTTCCTCCGCTGCAATTGTAATTTATAAGTGCCGCGCGCGAGCCTTGTTTTTTGCGGAGACAGTACTATCGGGATTCGTAACGAGGGTTACAAACACTTACAAACCATACACACTCGCTTTACATTCGCCGCATAACCTGGAGTTGAGGAGAGCAGAACATCATGAAAAACACTTGGTTACGATTTGCGGCGGCCGCCGCTGTAGCGGGAGGCATGCTCCTGGCCGCGCAAGAAGTAGGCAGCCAGTCGGCGCCGCCGGCAGAGCAACAGCATCGCTCGCATCAAGGCGCCGCACGCATCGCCCGCTATCTGAACCTGACGCCGGCACAGGAAGCGGGCGCCAGAGCGGAGCTTCGGGCGGCGCGCCAATCCGCGCGACCCATGCGGCAGCAATTGAAACAGGTTCGCATGGCAATGTTCCAGGCGGTCCGGGCGAACGACGCCGCGGGCATCCAGCGGCTGAGTGCCCGGCAAGCTCATCTGAGGGGCAGCATACTGGCCATGCGCGAAGAGGCATTCGCCAGAATTTATCGCACCCTCACCCCCGAGCAGCGGGCCAAAGCCGATACTCTGCCGGCCCATTTCCGGCAGATGCGGCAGCGCAGGATGGAAAGCCAAAGAACGCCGAGCAACGGTTAAACGCGGATTGAGGCGACAACGGGCGGGTCGATCGCGGTCCCGCTCGCTACCGCTCGTCGGATTCGAATCCCAGGCGCCAGCCAAGTTTCCGCGCATCGAACCATGAAATCTTCATACCAAACCAGCGCGTCTCGGAGGCCGCCTGATAGGCGCCTCGCTGCCGATCCAGTACAAATGCGCACGGCGCTTCGCCAAACTGAGCCAAACGTTGTGCTAACCACGAATCCGCGGTAAGCGGCTGCGCCAGCACCACGGGAACGCGGCCCAGCAGCGCCAGGTGCGCGCCGAAGCCTCGGTCGACTTCCTTGATCGGGGGCGGCGTACCGTAAGCCTGGCTATAGCGCTTCGCGGATGCATCCAAGTCGTGTACCGCGATCACTACTTTAGTGACGCCGCTGAAATCCTTGTTCAGCGGCTTGCTCTGCGGAAAGGCGCGATGCTCGCGGGGCGTGAAATCGTGAATCAGAAAGGGGAAAAACGTGCCGCTAGGCTCTGTGCCCACCTGCGCTGTCTCCCAATCGAGGCGCACGCCATCCGGCCTTAGCCGGCCATTCCGCACAGGAGCCGAAACCGCGATGCCTGCCGCCCGCAACCTCCGGACTTCGGCCGCCACATCGCGCTCACGCACCGCCCAGGCACAAGGCCCGCTGTCCGCCTGCATAAATTTCGTCCACGGCTGGCGTGCCAGCGTTTGCGCATCGGCATTCGCCTGCGGCGCCATCAGTTCCAGATAGGATCCGTCCGGAAAGCTGACCAGCGCCATCTCGGTAGCCCCGTTGCTGTGCGGGCCTCCGTAGACGGTTTCGATCCCGATTGACGCGAGATTGGCCCGCAGTTGCTTCAGGCTGCTCCCGGCGGCGGTGACATGATCAACCTTCAGATCGGCTGCTGTCAGCGCAACCGCGCAAACGGCGAGCATCGGAATCAAGCGCATTGGTAGATTTTAGCTCGGTGCCGGCTTTACATCAGTCGGTTTCTAATATCCCATTTCAAACCGTGCGTGCCGTTTTCCGGCGCACGGCTTAACGATATCTTCTGGGTGTGGTTTGCGCCGGGTATTTCACGGTGCCCATCAACCTGTGCAAACCCATCCCGTATAGCTGATCGCCGGTGAATGGAGCCCGCTTCGTTGGCCGCTGCCCGCCCCGCCGGTAGTGCCAGCGGCAGCAGGCTCCGGTCCACGAAGTAGTCCACCTTGTTGAACTCCCGTCGGCATTCCCCGTCCGGAAATAGTTCCCCCAGCCGCGAAGTACGGGTGCCAGTTTTCGCGATGATCTGCTCCACTTGCTGACCGCTTTGCTGCCGCTTGCCGGTCAACTCTCGCACGCGCTCCCGAAGTTTCTTCGTCGCCTTTGGGCTGGGCCGCCGCTGCATGAAATGCCAGCGCCGCGCCTCAAGTCCACCCACCGCGTCTTCACTGGATGCAGCGTCAGACCCAGCCGGTTCATCACCAGCCCGATCCGCCGGAGCGCTTCCTTCGCTGCCAATGCCGTTTGCTTCCCGCAGAACGTCACTCCTGTAGATCCGGTCGTACAACGCATGGAACCGCCGCGTCTTACTCTGCTTGGCTCACACATATAGCTTGCGTTGGAGTTGTCGTACTTTTTCTATGGGGTTTTTGGCCGTTTCCGGTATGCCCTCGCACTTACCTCCTGACGGTTGAGAACACGCAAGAATCCGAGGGTCGCCAAACTTCATCAATTGGGCGAGGTCCACAGCCGTTCGCCGGGGTACGGCCGTTTGGTGACGCCGTGAATCAGACGAACCAGATACAGTTCGTGGGGCATGGCCGCAAGCTGGCGGCGGACCGCATGCCAGGTGAGACTGAGTCCACGGTCGAACATGGACCCCATTTTGCAATTCAACCGGGTTGCCGTACAATAATTCACAGCGAGTGGGTAGTAGTGTCTTAACTGGGCGTCTCAGTCCAGGGGTCCACCCCACTGTCAATGCTGAGCGGTGCTGCTGTCTGAAGTTGCACTCGCCGACGCCTCGACTGTCGATGGCGATTCTGCCCCAGGCGGGACGTTGAAGCTCCAGTCCAAACGACGACTAACCGCCCAGGTTTTGGGTGGTCGCCAGCAAGCTGCTAAACAATTCCACTATCGTATGCACTTCCGGCGCCACTCCCTGCGCGGTAGCCGAAATCTTGACGCCGAACGCGCGCAAGCATTCGAGATTTCTTTGGACCATTGGATTCGACCACATTAACGGATTCATCGAAGGGACGACCATCCTTAGCCGCTCGTGGCAGGCCAGGAATGTAGCGGATGCCACGTCCACCGCGAGTCCGGCGGCGAGCTTCGCGATGAAGTCTGCGCGTCCCGAATAGACCAGAATGCCCCGCGCGTGAGTGGCGAGCCAGATGTGGTCCGGCTGATGGAACAATGGTGAAGACCCATCGTCCACTACGGCTGCTGCACCGCCGGCGAATTGAATTGTGTCCTTCGTGACAAACCGCTGCGCCTTACACGTAAGCACCACGACGACCGGAGCGCGGCACCGCGCGCGCAGACCGTCAACGAGCCCCGTGACGTTGCAGGCGGCGATGGAGCCGGACGCGATAACGACCAAGCACGGGGAGGAACTGCTCAATCTATCGGGTGCCAAGCAACCAACTCACGGCACTTCCGTGATATCCAGAACCTTCAGCGTGCCATACTGTTCGAGATTCATTCCCACGCTTTGCAGCCGATCCGCCACGTCGTCGCTGACCCGGGTAGTCGGGGGTACGGCGCCTTGCTTGTACTTCGGAGCGACTTGCGCCGCGAATTCGGCAAGATCTATGCTGTGCGCGGCCAAGAACGCAGTGGCGCGTGCAGGCAGCGCGCAATCGCCGAATAGAGCTGTAGCTAATTCTCCCGCCGCCTGATCGGACATGTATTGTCCGAATCCCTCGGGAACCTGGAGTTTGACATGCAGCTCGTTTGCCGGGTAGTTTGCGCTGCCCGCTTGGCTATAGTCGAACTCAACCCTGATGGACCCGCCTTGCGTGAAGCGAACCGCGACGACGCGGCTGCCTTCATTAGCGCCGGCCCGGGAATAAAGGCGAGTGCATCCGGCTCTACGCAAACAGCCGGCTGTTGCCTGCTTAGCGATTCGGCAAAGGCGTTCAAGTTGACGCCACGTTTTTCGAGTTGCTCCAGCACATCCGCCCGCGGCCGGTCTACGCCGAACAAGAATTCGGCCACGTCGGATTCAAACTGCCCGCGCTGATCTGCCGGAACTGGTTTCGGGACCAGCACCTGAACCACAACTGCGTGCGACTTCGTATCAATCTCGGCTATCAGTGTCTCCTTTTTCCCGAGGACGTTGGCACGGTCTAGCGATTACGCGGCCAAAGAAGGCGATGGGATACAAGATATCCCTTTTCGCCGACCCGTCATCGATGGCCCATGAAAAAAGGACCATTGCATCGCCCCGCCCTTCCACGGGCAACTATACTCTATGCCGGAAAGGGGCGCAAGCGTCGTTGCGATTTGTTAAGGCAGAGTAGAAATGTCCCCCTCCGGGCAAAGTAAAAATGTCCCCCATAGCGTGGGCCTTCGGGGAGCACATGTTTTTCTGCGAGTGCCGGTGAAGGGACCGGCGGGATTATCGTAACGTGCCACAACGCCTCCAACAATACGCTGCCGATGATCCATCGTAATGCGCCCGCATGGAATCCATTGTTTGGCGCCTGTCCGTGTTCCGTCCGATAGACTCGGCTCTTGAGGGGCCACAGGGTTCAGGCAAGGCCATGATTCTGAGTCTGCTTAGGTATGAGGTCCTCACCGAATATGTCAAGGCGGACGAAATACATGAGGGGCTTGACTCTGTTACGCCGTTCGTCGGGATTTCGATCTATTTACAGCGGGCTTATTTTCAGCCATGTGGAAGGCGCTCGGCTGCTATTCCCGGGCAGTAATGCCGATGTTGATGCTTCCTGCGCGGCCGACTACCTCAATAACTTCCTCTTTGCCGAGTTCTTGAGGGCGCTGAATTCTCGTTCGGTTCGTCATCGGTTAAATTCGAGGCGCTGGGACTGCGGTCGCCGATACTTTTCCGTATAAAGAGAGGATAACGCTAACCTGAGGGTTCTTCTGCCTTTCCCGGCCCGCTAGAGACGGTGCCCAGGCGGTGGAATACCCTCAGAACCCTCAGAGAAATCTTGGAGGACGACCGGGAAAATCTGCGCAAGGATAGCGTAGCTGTGATTGCCGCGTGGGACGCCGAAGAGGTTGACCACAAACTGCTATCGTGGTCAGGAAATGGAGCACGTCCAAGCTTGGTTCGGGCCGAAGCCGCATACGCTTGGGATGGCCCTATTCGCAATTCGGCACGACGCAAGCGTGTGGTACACCCAGCCCAAGGTATACCACCCCGACTACTCGCGCGGTTCCGCCGATTCTTGGTGGTATGTGGTGAAGTGGCAAGGTATCCCGTGCTTTGGTCGCCCATTAGTGGCAGTCACGCCTTGCCTCCCAGGCTAGAGGGCGGAGTACATGGCCGGACGGTCCTGCTACGCCGAATGCGCGTGCACCACGCTGCGCTCCTGCTGCGCCACAGCCAGCGCCGGCGCCACTTCCGCAAAGACCCGCAAATGATGGTCGATGTCTTGCGCGGTATGCTGCACCGAAACCGTCCACTGCTCGTCCCACCAATAAGGCTGCGCCAACACGCCGCGATTCACCATGGCGAACCAGTAGTGCGTCCAAATGTCCTCGTCCACGTGATACCAGTCGCGATAGTTGCGGATGCGCTGGGGATAGAACAGCAGGGCACCGTTCGCGCCCGCGCCATCGGCATATGCTACTAGCCCGTTCTTCTCCACGACGGCCTGGTATCCGTCCACCAGCTTGCGGTTCAGGCCGTCAATGTGGGTGTAGGCATCGCGCGTCAGCACATGGCGGAACGTAGCGATGCCCGCCGCCATCACCACCGGGTTGGTGTTGTAGGTGCCGGCGTGGAACATCTTCTGGCTGTGGATCACATCCATGATCTCGCGCCTCGCGCCGAACGCCGCCAGCGAAAAACCCCCGCCGATGGATTTCCCCAGGCAGACGATATCGGGCTTCACGCCGAAATATTCGCAGGCGCCGCCCCAGGCCAGCTTGGCGCCGGTCTTCACTTCGTCCATGATCAGCAGCGCGCCATGCTTGTGGGCGATCTCCAGCAGACCCTGGATGTAGCCCTCATCCGGCATGCAGAAGGCGACGTTCATCATGATCGGCTCGATGATGATAGCCGCGATCTCGCCCGGATGCGCCGCAAACAGCCGCTCGATGGCCGGCAGGTTGTTGAAGGGCGCCACCAGCGTGGCGTCGGTGGTCCCTTTCAGTACGCCCGCGCTCGACACCACCGGCGTGGGATTTTCCGGATCGCCGAACTCATGGCCCTTGGGCTTCACGCTCACCGAGACGCCGTCGTGGCCGCCGTGATAGCCGCCCTCCATCTTGATAATCTTGCTGCGTCCGGTGGCCGCGCGGGCCAACCGCAGGGCGTACATGGTGACTTCCGAACCGCTATTGCCGAAGCGGACCATATCCACCGGATAACGCGCACAGATTTCGTCGGCGAGTTCCAGTTCCATGCCGTGCGGCATGCCGAACAGGGTGCCCAAGTGCAGCCGATCCTCGACGGCCTTCATCACCGCCGGATGGCAGTGGCCGGCCATCAACGCGCCATAGCAAAGGTTGTGGTCGATATATTCGTTGCCGTCCAGGTCGTGTATGCGGGACCCATGGCCGTCGCGCACGAACAGCGGATACGGCGGATAGAAACGGTAGTTGCTGGCTACCCCCAGGGGCACCCTGTAAACGGCTCGCTGGTGCGCTTCGCGGGACTTCGGCGTGCGCTTTTCGTAAGTCTCGATCTCTTGCTGTAATGCTGGGTACATCTTGGAAAGTTCCTTCGGAATCGTCAAGTTCGGACAGTTTGGACGCTTCGCTGCTCGTTCCAGTATGCCATGAAATCGGCGTCCTAGAACGCGGAACCGGCCTTCTGCCGGATCTCCAGGCAACCCTTTCCCGTAGGCAGCATCTTACCGGGGTTTAGCCGGTTCTCGGGATCGAAGAGCCGCTTGAAAGCGCCCATCATCTCGAGCGTTTCCGGCTTGAATTGCCGATCCATCATTTCGTTCTTCTCCATGCCGACGCCGTGCTCTCCGGTGATCGACCCGCCCACGCTCAGGCAGTGATCGAGAATCTCGGCGCCTGCGGCCCTGGCTTTGTCCAAGTCGCCCGGTTTGCGCGCATCGAACAGAATGATGGGGTGCAGGTTGCCGTCCCCCGCATGGAAAATGTTGCTGATGGTCAGGCCGTATTTGAGGCCTACATCGGCGATCACGCGCAGCGTAGGCGCGATCTGCGTACGCGGCACCACGCCGTCCTGCACGTAATAGAACGGGCTGACACGACCTACCGCGCCAAAAGCGTTCTTGCGGCCCTTCCATAACAGCTCGCGTTCCTCGGCGGTGCGAGCCACGCGGACCTCGCGTGCCCGGCAGGCTTGGCAAACTTCGCGGATCTGCTCGACCTGCTCCTCCACGTTCTCGCGCAGCCCTTCTAACTCAATCAGCAGGACGGCGGCCGCATCCATCGGGAAGCCGGCGTGGGTGGCCTCCTCCACCATGCGCAACATTACGCCGTCCAGCATTTCGACTGCGACCGGAACAATAGCGCGCGCGGTGATCTCGGCGACCGTGGCCCCGCAATCCTCCACCCCGCCTGTGTGCACGGCTAGGGGGTCGAGAAAGGCGGAATCGTAGATGGCCAGGATGGTCTTGACCATCTCCGGCTTGCGCATAAGCCGCACCATGATCTTGGTGACCAGCGCCATAGTCCCTTCCGAGCCGGTGAGCAGGCCGGTCAGATCGTAGCCCGGCGACTCGGTTTCCTTGCCGCCTGTGGTCACTACGGCGCCGTCCGGAAGCACGAATTCCAGGCCCAGCACGTGATTGGTAGTCACGCCGTAGGCCAGCGTGTGCGGACCGCCGGCGTTCTCGGCCACATTGCCGCCCATGGTGCAGGCGCGCTGGCTGGAGGGATCGGGAGCGTAGAAATAGCCCTGGGCTTGGACAGCCAGCGTGAGATCCAGGTTGACCACGCCGGGTTCCACCACCGCGCGCTCATTTTCCAGATCGATTTCGAGGATGCGGTTCATGCGCGCGAAGCCCACCACGACGCCGCCCTCGCGCGGAATGGCGCCGCCGCTCAGGCCGGTGCCGGCGCCTCGCCCCACGATGGGCACGCCGAATTCGCCGGTGATCTTGACGATTGCGACTACGTCTTCCGTGCTGCGCGGGAAGACCACCATCTCGGGCCGGCCCTTTTCCACGCTGCCATCGTATTCGTAAAGCGTCAGGTCTTCGGGCGCGTCGAGGTATCCGCGCGGGCCGAGGAGATCGATTAATCTTTGTTTGGCCGCGGGCGGCAGCATGTGGGTCGGATAGGCCTCCCGGCCTGTAGGTAGGATAGGCCTCCCGGCCTGTCTTGGGTTCTACAAAAACGACTTAACCGCGTTCACCATGCTGCCATCGGTCCAGTTGGTTGCGCCAATGATCTTCTGAACGACCTTACCCTTGGCGTCGATGATGTAGGATTCGGGATATTTGAACGTTCCGTAATCCTGGCTGATCTTGGCATCGGGATCGCGCGCGGTCATAAAGGACACGTGGGTGCGGGAAAGGAAGTCGTGGTAGAGCTTGGGGTTCGTGTCCATGCTGACACCCAGCACCACCACACCGGAGCCCGCCATTTCCTTCGCGAACTCATCGAGCGAAGGCACTTCTTCGACGCAGGGCTGGCACCAGGTAGCCCAGAAATTCAATACGAGCAAACGTCCGCCGAAGTCGGCGGCGGTGATGGTCCGCCCGTTGTCGGCCGTGATGGTGAAATCCGGCGCGGAATCTCCCACGTCGACAATGCGTTCATGAATGGAGCTGTAGAGCACAAATACAAGTACGGCCGACAATACAAGAATCCCGGCCTTCAGGATCCAATCGATTTTGACGTTATACATATCCACCTGCGAAACTATAATTTTAGTGTACTTTCGGCCGGTTTGCTGCATCCAATAGGTTGGCGCCATGTTGATCACCCGCAAAGCGGAGTTCTCCGCGTCTCACGTCTGCCGCAATCCGCGGCTTTCGGAATCCGAGAATCGTGCGTTGTTCGGCGCGGCAGCCAACCCCCACGGGCATGGTCACAATTACGTGCTGGAAGTAACCGTGGAGGGCGCCCCGGACCCGGTCACCGGGATGGTGCTGGATCTGAAGGCGCTTAAGGAGACTCTGAACCGCGAAGTGGTCGAGATCTACGATCACCGGTTTCTGAACCGGGAAGTGCCGCCATTCGACCGCGTGATTCCGACGCCGGAGAATATCGCTATCGACATCTGGAACCGGCTGCAGCCGCATTTGGGCGGACCGCGCGGCAAGCTGCATGGCGTGCGGATCTACGAGACGCCGGATTTGTACGTGGACTATTTTGGAGACATGGCGTGAGCGGCTTGATCGAAGTCACGCGCAAGTACCGTTTTTCGGCGTCGCACCGGCTGCACGCGCCGCAGCTCGGCGAGGCGGAGAACCGCGAGCTATACGGGAAATGCAACAACCCCTTCGGGCATGGCCACAACTACGAGATCGCGGTGACGGTGCGCGGCCCAGTGGAGGTGCATTCCGGGCGCGCCGTGGATCCGGAAATGTTGGACGAGTTGGTACGGCGCCAGGTGCTCGAGCCGTTCGAGCATCGCAACTTGAACGAGGAAGTAGAAGCGTTTCGCGCGGCGGTTCCGACTTCCGAGAATCTGGGCCGCGAAGTGGTCCGGCGTTTGAAACAGAATTGGCATGCGGTGTTTCCGGCGGATGGGCTGCGGCTCGAACGCGTGGCCATCGCGGAGACCAGCCGCAACGCCTTTGAAGTGTCAGCCCATGAAATCGAATAAAGCCACCGTAAAAGTGATGACTCCGAAAGCGGACGCGGCGATCGCTCCGCTGGTGAAACAGATTCTTGAGCGTTTGGGCGAGGATGCCGCGCGGGAAGGGCTGGCGCGCACCCCCGAGCGCGTGGAACGGGCGCTACAGTTTCTGACCAGCGGCTACAGCATGGATGTCGACAAGGTGGTGAACGGCGCCTTGTTCTCGGTCAAGTACGACGAGATGGTGATCATGAAGGACATCGAGTTCTTCAGCATGTGCGAGCATCACATGCTGCCGTTTTTTGGCAAGGTACACGTCGCCTATATTCCGCGCGACCGGGTGATCGGGCTGAGCAAGCTGCCGCGCCTGGTGGACGTGTTCGCGCGGCGCCTGCAAATTCAGGAGCGCATGACGCAGCAGATCGCGCAGACCATCCAGGAGTTGATCGATCCGGTGGGAGTGGGAGTGATCTGCCAGGCGCAGCACTTCTGCATGATGATGCGCGGGGTGGAGAAGCAGCATTCCGGGGCGGTGACCAGTGCGATGCTGGGCGCGTTCCGGGATCAAAAAGAGACGCGGGACGAGTTCCTGGCGCTGGTGAAGTAGGGGTAGGACAGGCCTTCAGGCCTGTCCTTGCGGGCCCGGCTCAGTTAGCCGGCCGCGTGCAGCGCGAGGGATGACATCAATGGACAAGCCAAGAGTTTTCATTTCGCACTCGGCGCTCGACGCGGACTGGGCGCGATCGTTCGCCCAAGCGCTCCAACAGCGCGGGGTTGCTGTTTGCTTTGAGGTCTCACTGTTGGATCCCGCGTACCCCGCCAAGCCAGCTCTCTATTTTGAACTCGGGGCAGCCATCGGTATGGGAAAAAGGTTCGTACCGATTGTTCCGAAGGGCGTGGATCCGAGCAACCTCCCGCTTGGCGCGCGACTGCGCCGTTATCTGGTCCGAGATAGTCCCGAACACACGGCGGAAGAATTGTCCAACGCGTTGTTGGCTGCCTGAGGTGTCGGCGCAGTTCGGAACAATTGCGTGCGGTCCGGTGTCTCAATGGTATGCTCGAAGTCCGCAACCTGACGAAGCTGTATGTTCGCAGGCCCGCGGTCGACGATGTCAGCTTTACCATCCGCCCCGGCGAGATCCTCGGATACCTGGGACCCAACGGCTCTGGAAAAAGCACCACTGTCAAGATGCTGACCGGCCTCCTGGAGCCGTCGCGTGGAGTGATCCTCTACCAGGGCCGCAACATCCGGCAGGATCTGATCGGTTACAAGAAAGCCCTCGGCTATGTGCCTGAAGAGCCCAACTTATACTCGTACCTGACTGGCCGCGAATACCTGCAACTTGTCGGGCGCCTGCGCTGCCTCCCCGCCGCGCCGCTCGAATCCAGAATCGACCAACTGTTGAACCTACTGTCGCTCCACGAACACCGCTACTCGCCCATTTCTTCCTATTCGAAGGGCATGAAGCAGAAAATCCTGATCTCAGCCGCCTTGCTGCACAACCCCGATGTATTGGTTTTCGACGAACCGTTCTCTGGTCTCGATGTTACTACTGGTCTGGTCTTCAAGAACCTGATCAAAGCCCTGGCGCGCGAGGGCAAGGCGATTCTTTACAGCTCGCACGTCCTGGAGGTGGTGGAGAAAGTCTGCACCAGCGTCATCATTCTGCGCAAGGGGTGCGTGGTAGCGAACGACTCTGTGGCGCGCTTGCGGGATCTTATGGCGCTGCCTTCGCTCGAAGGCATCTTCTCGCAACTGGTGATGCAGGAAGACACCGAAAAGATCGCCGAAGACATCGTGGATGTGATGCAAGCCTGAAGGAAGCCGCCATGCCGCCTGCGCTGGAGAACGAGGTCTCTCAATTCCGCGAGCTGGCCCGGCATTTCTTCAGCCGCTTCTTCGATAACGATCTGGTGGCGGTCAACTCGGACGAAGCGGACATGCGCGCCACGGTGGTCAACATCCTGGCCATACTGGCCGCGCCCGGCATGCTGCTGCCGTTCCTGTTTCTATCGAAGTACACCAAGTTGCAGGATGCGCCGATGTATGTGCGCGACCTGGCGTCTCTGGGCGAGAAGGAATTCTTTATTTGCTTTTCGATGACGGTGATGGGACTGGTGACCGTGATCGAGTGGGAGATGCTGTTCCCCGACCGGCGCGACTATGCCAACCTGACGCCGCTGCCTATCCGTCTGCGCACCATGTTCGGCGCGAAAATCGCCGCCCTGCTGGCCTTTCTGACGGTTTTCTCCGTAACCATCAACGCGTTCTCGCCCGTGATGTTTCCGGCGGTAGTCCTCCAGAAGGGATCGGTGCTGAATGTGATCCCCTTTGCCCGCTGCCACATCGTCAGCATTCTGGCGGCAAATACCTTCGTGTTCTTTCTCTGTGTGGCGGTGCAAGGGATTCTGATGAACGTGCTGGGATACCGCGTGTTCCGGCGCGTCTCGCCTTACGTCCAGTTTGGGCTGGTGGCGCTGCTAATCCTGATGTTTCTGATGTCCGGACGCGTCGTCTCCGAGTTGCAACTGCACACGGCCAATTCCGCCGCAGTCTACGCGTTTCCACCACTCTGGTTTCTAGGACTCTATCAAACGCAACTGGGCTGGACCAATCCCGTGTTCCGGGAACTGGCTTCGTCGGCGCGCATGGCCGCGGGATGGACCACCGCCGGCGCATTGGCTACTTACCTCTTGAGTTACAAGAGACATGTCACCCGGTCGCTCGAAAGCGCGGATGAGTTCTCGACCGTGCCGTCGGCCACGGACAGATTCGTAGGCCGCCTGCTGGATCGTTTTGTAGTCCGCGACGCACTGCAACAGGCTGCGTTTTACTTCGTCTGGAAGACCCTCACGCGCAGCCGCCGCCACAAGCTGCTTTTCGCCGCCTATGTGGCCGTGGGCTGCGCGCTGATCTTCGAGGGGTTGGCGGTCCTGGTGGCGCGCGGCGGCAATTCGTGGATGTACCACCCTATTCCAGAACTGCTGCCGGCGCCGCTGATCCTGGCGTTCTTCATCCTGTGCGGCATGCGGCACGTCTTTGCGGTGCCCGCTGAATTGCGCGCCAACTGGGTGTTCCAGGTCTCGGACCGCGGCGAGGCCCGGCGTTGTCTGGCCGGAGTCAAGAAAGCCATGATCTTACTGGGGGTGGTTCCGCTGTTCACGCTGCTGTTGCCGCTGCATATGCTGTTCTGGGGCTGGCGGACGGCCTCACTGCACATGTTGTTCGGTACGGTTATCTCCTTGCTGTTAGTTGACGTGCTACTAGTCAATTTTGAAAAGTTTCCCTTTACCTGCTCCTATCTGCCCGGCAAGGCCAACTTGAAGGTGTCCTGGCCAATCTATCTGTTTGGCTTCACGACTTATGTGTCGGTGTTTCTAGCCTTGGAAAACTGGATGCTGCAGCGCCCACTGCGTTTTGCCTGGCTGGCGGCCGTGGTCCTTTTGGTGCATCTGGCCCTTTTCATTTACCGGTGGCGCGTGGGGCGCGATGTGGCGCTGGTCTTCGACGAGCAGCCGGAGCCCCTGGTGCGGACCCTCAACCTGTGGGCCTAGGGGCTGATATAAATTAGTTATGTGTGGATGTGGCTTTCCGGACTCGCTTTTCTGGTCTATGGCGCGATCCATTTCGTTGTCCGAAACATGGTCTATCGGCCAACCCGTTATCCCGGCGGCCACTGGCACAGGCAGGCGGAATTGGGCGCGCAAGATGTCTGGTTCCCCACCAGCGATGGTTTGCGTCTACACGCCTGGTGGATAGCGGCGCCCGGCAGTCGCCTGGCCACATTGTATTTGAAGGGCAATGGCACCAACCTGACGAACCGCCCAGGCCATCTGCGGGAAATCTGCGCCGCGGGATCGTCGGTTCTGATTCTGGACTATCGGGGCTACGGGAAAAGTCCGGGCCGCCCCACCGAGCGCGGCCTTTATCGCGACGCGCGAGCCGGATACGATTACCTCATCGGCAGGGGCTACGAAGCCGGGCAGATCGTGGTGCTTGGCGAGTCGCTCGGCTCGGCGGTAGCGGCGGACCTGGCGTGCCACCGCCCGTGCGGTGGTGTGATACTGGAGTGTCCATTCACTTCGCTCTCGGCCATGGCCGGCACCGTAGTACCGATTTTGGGCCGCCTATTCGTGCACGGCTTCAACACCCTGCGCAAGATCGCCCGCTTACATACGTCCCTACTGATTATTCATGGCGACCTGGATACCATAGTTCCTTACGCCATGGGGCGGACATTGTTCGATGCCGCGAACGAACCGAAATCGTTTTGGACGGTGGAGGGCGCCACTCACATAGACATCGTTGAGGTGGCCGGCCCGCTCTATCGCGCGCGATTGCAGGAATTTTATGAAAGCGTCCTTGTGCGGCCCGGCGCCGGCGCTAGACTGATCTGACATGCCCGATTCCTACAATCGGATCGCCGGCCAAAGCGTGGAACGGCTCGCGGCCCTCAGCGACGGTGTGTTCGCGGTCGCCATGACGTTGCTGGTGCTGGACCTGCGCGCGCCCGCGATGGAAGCGATACACAGCGAGGGAGACCTGTGGCTGGCGCTGGGTACACTGGCGCCGCGGCTGGTCATGTGCGCCATGACTTTCATGACGTTGGGGATCTTCTGGGTTGGCCAGCAGACCCAACTGAACCACCTGACCCGCTCGGACCGCAGCCTTTCGTGGATGCACATTCTGTTTCTGTTCGCGGTTTCCATGATGCCGTTCTCTACCATGCTGCTGGCCGCCTTCATCGCCTACCGGGTCGCGCTGCTGGTCTATTGGGTGAACCTGCTCCTGCTGGGCGGCACGCTGTACTTCACCTGGGTGTGCGCGGAGGGCCTCGGCCTGGTGCGCGAGGATATTTCCCCAGCGGTGGCGGTGGCCATTAAGCGCCGGATTGGGATCGGGCAGACGCTCTATGCATTGGGCGCGCTGCTCTGCCTGGTGAACACCTATGTGAGCATAGGATTCATCGTAGTGGTGCAACTGAATTATGCGATCGCGCCGCGCCTGCCGGGGAGAGGGCGGTTACAATAACTTGGTGAAAAATGCGATGAGCTGTTGCCTGCATGCGGCACTGATGATCTTTGCCGTACTGCTAGGGCGCGGGCAGGAAGCGCCAGGGCCGCCGCAGGTGACCGCCCAGCAAGATCATCAACAGATGATGGATCAGTTGCACATCGCATCGTTGCGTCCGGGAGCGGATGGCAATCACCCGCAAGCGCCCAACGCCGCCAACTACGACGAGGCAAAGGCGAATCCTTATCCGAACCTGCCCGATCCGCTGGTGCTGAAGAACGGCAAGCGTGTGAAGACGGCGAAGGTTTGGTGGAGCAAGCGGCGGCCGGAGATCGTGGAGGATTTCGACCGGGAAGTCTACGGGCGCGTTCCCAAAGTCACGCCCAAGGTGACCTGGGAAGTCATTGCCACAACGCAGGAGAAGATCGGCGATGTGCCGGTTGTCACTAAGAAATTGGCCGGCCATGTGGACAATTCGGCCTATCCATCCATCGCCGTCAACATCGATTTGACATTGACCACTCCGGCCAACGCCAGCGGTCCGGCGCCGGTGATCATGGAGTTTGGCTTCGTCTTCCCACCTGGACGGACGCCGCCGCGCCCCCCGCAGCCCGGACCCACGTGGCAGCAGCAAGTTTTGGCCAAAGGCTGGGGCTACGCGATCCTGATTCCCACCAGTGTGCAAGCCGACAACGGCGCGGGCTTGCGCCAAGGCATCATCGGCCTGGTAAACAAGGGCCAACCACGCAAGCCGGACGATTGGGGCGCATTGCGCGCGTGGGCGTGGGGCGCCAGCCGCGCACTGGATTACTTCACGACCGACAAAGCCGTGGACGCCCGGCAGGTAGGCATCGAAGGGCTGTCGCGCTACGGCAAGGCCGCTATCGTGACGATGGCTTATGACCAGCGCTTCGCTATTGGATTTATCGCTTCATCGGGCGAAGGCGGGGCCAAGCTGCATCGACGCAATTTCGGCGAGATCGTGGAGAATGTAGCTGGCTCCGGAGAATACCACTGGATGGCGGGCAACTTCATCAAGTACGCAGGCCCGCTGAACTGGAACGATCTGCCGGTGGATTCGCACGAACTCGTGGCCCTGTGTGCGCCACGTCCGGTGTTCATCGGCGCCGGTGCGTTCAAGGGCGACGCTTGGGTGGACGCCAAAGGCATGTTCCTGGCGGCCGCGGCTGCGGGGCCGGTTTACAAGCTACTGGGGAAGAAGGATCTGGGAGCGGTCGAAATGCCGCCCATTGAAACCGCACTGATTGATGGCGACGTGGCCTTCCGCCAGCATAGCGCCGGCCATACCGCGGGACCGAACTGGCCCACTTTTCTGGAGTTTGCGGGCCGTTACCTGACCGCACAGGCCGGTAATCCCGTCCTACCTGCTCAGACTCGGTAATGAATGTGGCGACGAACGCGCCGCGTTTGCCGGGATCGACAGTCCGTCAGAATCTCCAGGTAATCTTGCCGAAAACGCTCCGCTCCACGAGCGTGCGCTGAACCTCGAACGCATTGTGAAACTCCGCGTGCAATGGCGTCAGGAGGTTCTGGCCGACAATGCTAAGTTCGACGGATTCGCGGGGCCGCCAGGCGAGCCGCGAGTCAAGCCGGTTGAAAGCGGGAACCGCTCCGTCCCCCCCGTCCCGCAAACGCCCGACATGGTAAATGGCGACATCCCAATCGACGTTTTTCGACAAATCCAGGGTGGAACGCATCTGTGCCTGAAACTCCGGCGTATTGTCCTCGTCCTCGGGCACTTCCAGGCCGCCTTCGTCGTTGGATCTGGTCAAATGGATTGCACTGAGACTGGGGCTGATTCGCCAGCGGGGGCTGACGTTCCAAACACCGTCGGCTTCGGCGCCGTAAGTGTGGGCCCGCGCAACATATTGGAAGACCAGGGGAAGAACCAGGTGCGGAGGCCCTTGGTCCTCTGTGAAGAAGGGGTCTCCAGGTAGAACGTCCGCAAGGTTGTGGTAGTAGCTCGAGAATGCGGCGATGTCCAGCGATAGCCTTTTGTTGGCCTGAACGCGATAGCCGGCCTCGAAGTCATAAAGCTGTTCCGCTTTGGCGATCGGATTGCCCTCTACCTGGGCCACTCCGAACCCTCCACCTTGCGTTGGGAATGTATACAGATCCACGATGAGATCCGCCTCTTCCCGGCTGATTTGCACTATGGCACGGGCGGCGGATAACCAGACGGCCTGCCGTTGGGATGGCTGCCACAGGAGCTTGGCGCTTGGTTCATACTCAAATCCTGTATATGCGTTGTGCTCAAACTTCGATCCCAAGGTGAACCACAGGGAATGAGTCAGCGCGATCTCGTCCTGAATAAACGCGCTGTAGAGACCGTTCGTGCGGGAGAGCGGTACGTAGGCTTTCCCGTAGCCGTCTGTGTGGTTGTCCGCCGTAACCCGGTAACCGGCGCCCCACACAATGTCGTGGCGGACCCCGTGTTTGAGGTGATGCTGGAAGTCGATATCCAGTGTATTCAGCGCTTCGTGAACTCCCTCGTCGTGGCGAGCGTACCGGTCGAAGTAGACTTGCAGAGAAGTATTCGAACCGCCAGCCAGCGTGTGGTTCCACCGCGCCATGAGGTCCCCCGAACCCACTTCAATAGGATCGTTAATGGTTCCCTCCAGCGGCAGTTGGTTGGAGAATACTACATTGATCGTCTGTCCTTCGCCAGTCTCGAGGAAATCGCCCTGGACCGTCATGGAATCGTCGGGGGAGAGCGTCCAATCGGACCGAAATCCGCCATGCATCATGTGCCAGCCGTCGGCAGCCGCGCTGTTGCCGTCGGATGCCGTCAGATTGCCCTGATTCAAGTAGTCGCCGAAAATCCTGTAAGTCCCGCTTTCGCCGGCTTCGCCTCCATACTGAGCCAATCCGCGGGCAGCCCCCTGCGAACCTCCTCCCGCACTGATAACAGCGCCCTGCGTGGCGTTCGCGGTCTTAGTGATAATGTTGATCACGCCGTTGACCGCGTTGGCGCCCCAGACCGTGCCCCCGGGTCCGCGAGTGATTTCGATACGTTCGATGTCTTCGAGCGGCACATCCAACTGGTCCCAGTAAACGCCGGAAGTGGTCGGCGTATAAACCGTACGTCCATCGACCAGAACCAGCACCTTGTTAGCTAACCGGTTGTTGAACCCTCGAATGCTGACGGCCCACGCATTGGCATCGATCTGCGCGACGTCCACCCCCGGAGCCAGTCGCAGCACGTCCGGAATGTTGGTGGCTCCCGACCGGCGAATGGTCTCCTGGCTAATCACATAAACCGCCGCGGCGGCGCTTGCCAGCGTCTGCTCCTTCCTCGAAACAGACGTAACCTCGACGTTCATCAGATCTTCCAGGCTGGCGTCCACCAGGTCGGGCGGAGAAGACTGCGGCTGGGCCGACAACGGCGGTGATAGCAATAGCGCCAAGAGGGCGAGTCTATTTAACTTCAGCCGTTCTTTGCAAACTCTGTCGACCATGGGCTTCATTGCTTTCAACACCGCCTTCAACATCGGCATCTGGGCCGTTTAGGGCTACCTAGGCGTGGGCGGCGTCGGCTTGGTCCCTGCGGACGTTGCCGCATCCATTGGAACTGTTTGTTTTATCGGCGGAACTGCGGATTGCTGTAGTTTGCGTGGTCTTTTGCGGCGGGCGCCGGTAGCGCGGGGCCTACGCTCAGGTGCGCTTACAACCCGGCGGCACTCCGCTTGGGGTAACATTGAGGGTATTACCGGGATACTACCGGCCTATCAACATGAAAAAAATTGGCCAAGGGATCGCACTCCTTTCATTTTTCGCGATGGTTCCGGCCAGTTCGCGGGCCGTTACGGTCACCACGATTTGTTTCGACCGTACAGACTATCAGCAAAACTCCGGTTCCGATAGCGCGGCATGCTCCCTCGATGGACAGTGGGGCATAGTGGCCGGAACGGGCGGTGTTTCGGGGGATGATTTGTCCGTTTGGACTTCTGCCGACAGTCTTTACCCGGACCCCTACGCGAGCGCCAGCGCAAGTTTGGACATGGTTTTCGGCGCCTCGGAGACCCTTACTTGGCAGATCGGCTGGAGTTATGGAGCCGACTACGCAATAAGTTTGGATATGGCCGGCGAGTACGTGCCGCTGTATCAGTGGGCTTCGGAAAACCTCGACAGTGCGATCTGGAGCGAGACGGTTGCCGCTGGCGAGTACACGTTCACAGCCTACTCTCAGGATTACGGAGAGGGTGACGCGTCGCTCACGGCGAACCTGATCGCGGCGACTCCGGCCGGGAATCCGACTGACCCGGCGCCCGAGCCGGGCACGTGGATGCTCATTGGCTGGACACTAGGTGGATCTGGCCTGGTGGCCGCTGGCAGAAGTCTTACGGTCAAAATCCGCTAGGAGCGATCCAAAAGCTCTCGCGCCATGTATCGCCCGGCGGGATGCTTTGCAATTCCTTATACACGCCGGCATGCGCCAGATTGAAACCGTCGGTGATGGCGGACATCGGCTCGAAACAGATGAACTGGCGGCCGGCCGGCGCGTAGACCACCGCGACCGTGTATTTCGGCCCATAAATCACGGAAATCTTTTCATGCGCGCCTTCCACCCAGAAAGTCGCGCGGGAGGCGTCGCGCACCAAGCTGCCGAATACATCGTCGAGCGCCACGCCCGCCAGCGGCAATGGATCGGCGAACTCCATCGGCTTGCGCTCGCCCGTGGGGATCATCATCTTCGAAAGCCCCAAGTGATCGCGCGCGGCCAGGTGCACTTTCCATTGGTCGCGGGGCGCGTCGTGGATCTGGAAGTAGGGATGATATCCAATGCCCACCGGCATGGCGTCGGCTGACAAATTCTCGATCTCGGTGCGGACTTCCAGTACGCCCTCGTGCAAACGAAAGGTCATCTCGATGGTGTGCGCGAATGGAAACTGCGCCATCATCTCGGGATGCTTCCAGAATTCCAGGCGGCTGGTCACGCTGGCTGAATCGGCATCGGACGCGAGCGCGGTCACCTTCCAGTCCGCCGAGAAAGTGAGCAGGCCGTGTATGGGGTTTTGGTTCTGGTCGCGGCCGATGTTGCCCAAGTCGGGGTTCAGCCGGAATTTCACGCCATTGGCAAAGAAAGCGTCTCCGCTCAAGCGGTTGGCCCATGGCGCGAGGAACGGAACACCGCCGAATTGCGGCTTCGCCTTCATCTCGGCCAAAGTTCGATATGGCAGCCAGAATACATTCTTACCGTTCACCTTGAATTCGTAAGCCAGGTTGCCCAGGGATGGCACGATGGCTACTTCGGCGTGGCTTGCCGCGTCGGCTAGCCGTACTACTTCGACGCCGTCCACGACGGCTTTTTGCGCGGAATAATTTGCGGCGATGGACATAACCGGACACAGCCCGACGGCGAGCAGCGGGAGAGCAGCGGATCGCATTCCCTTCATTCTAGCTGGTCAACGCCGGTTTCATCTGCGGATGAAATTGAGGGTAAAGACGGCGTCCTTGCCGTTCTCCCGTTTCGTCCACTCTTCTGAAAGGTGCGTCGGATCTTTCAGGTGAAGCACCATCCGGTGCATGTGGGCATCCGCGGCGTTTGACAGATTGTCCGCACTGACGAACGAGAATATGAATTCGCGCTGGCCGGCTGCCGCGACGGGCGCTTCCAGGCGCGGCTGATTGCCCTCGGCGGTCAGCGCGCAGTAATGCGTCATCACGATGCGTCCGGCGTCCCGGGTGTAGAGCGAGACCTCGTTTTCGGCCGGCGTGCCGATGGTTTCCTCAATCGCGGTTCCCTTGGATACGAGCACAAACGTGCTGGTAAGCTTACCACCCGCCGGACTGTCGGCCTCCCACGTTCCGGCCAAGGCTTTCAAGCGGTCGAACGCGGTTACGGCGGGACTGGCCTGCGGGCTTGCGGGTTCCGCAAACACGGCGATGCCGATGGCCGCCAGCGCCAGTGCTAAGCGAAAACGTCCGGAGCGTCTCATGTTCGTGGTCCTTTCTGTTGGCGGGCCTGTTGGCGGGCCAGCGTGCTTGCGAGCGCTTCGAAGCAGCCCAGCCAGCCGGTTCGTGTACCTTCGCGGATTTCGGCGGTATCCAGGTCCGTGTGGGTGAAGACCATCTCAGTGGAGTCGCCGCGGTCGAACAGTTCGACGGTCACCACGGACTCCCCGCCGAGGTCCTCGCCGGGCTTCTCCGGGACGCGTGTCCAGGACCACGTGAATACCAGTTTCTCCGGCGGCTTTACCTCCCGGAAAGTACCCTGGCCGACATATTTGCCGTCCGGCAGCGGAATCTCCATGACATAACGCCCGCCGGGCCGGACATCGAGTTCCACATATTTGGGATCGTGCGTAGGCACATCCTTGCACATCCATTCTTCCAGTTGCTCACGCTGGGTCCAGGCGGCCCAGACTTTCTCGCGCGGCGCTTGAAACACGCGGCGAATCTGCAGCGGCATTGCGGGACCCGCTGGCTGGCTAGTCATTTCACACTCTCCGGATTTCGAGTTTTTTCAAGATAAAAAGACAGTGCGTCGAACTGGTTTTCCCAAAAACGCCGGTATTGCGCGATCCATTCGGAGGCATTGCGCATGGGCTGCGCCGCCAAACGGCAGCGATGCACGCGACCGTTCTTGCTGCGCACGATCAGGCGGGCGCTTTCCAGAACGCGCAAATGCTTGGACACCGCGGGCAGCGACATCCGATAGGGCGCGGCCAATTCGCTGACGGAAGTCTCGCCTTCCGTGAGACGGGCCAGGATGCCGCGGCGGGTGGCATCGGAGAGGGCGGCGAAAGTGGCGTCCAAGTGGCGCATGTCGCTCTCCAAATGCTTAACCATATGGTTTAGTATCGGATGGTTTGTGGGGTGCTGTCAAGAAAAATCGCTGGGCGGGCTTGACTGCGCTTCTATATTTCCGGTATTATCGAAATGTATTTCGACTATACTCGAAATGAAAAGAACTAACGAGAGCCCCGCGCAAATAGCTCGCTACGCCGACATGTTCGGCGCGCTGGCCAACGATGCCCGCCTGCGCATCTTGCGGCTGCTGCTGTCCGCGCACCCGGACGGGATGGTGGCCGGCGATATCCAGGTGGAATTGGGCATCCCCAACTCGACGCTGTCGCATCACCTGGAAAAGCTGCGGACCGAAGACCTGGCGCGTGTGCGGCGGGACGGTTCTTTTCTTTGGTACACCGCGAACGCGGAAGCTTTGCAGGAGATCCTGACATTTCTGTTCGCCGAATGCTGTACCCGGAACAAGGCGGTCGAGCCGGCCGCCATCGTCCAAATATGCAAATGAGGAAACAATGGAAATCAAAGAAATCGTGAAAGAGAAATACGGCCAAGCTGCCTTGCGTGCGGGGTCTGGCGGCAGCTCGTGCTGCGGCGCCGCGGCGGCGGTGGATTGCTGCGACCCGATCACGTCCGACCTGTACGATGCCGCGCAAACCGCGGATGTTCCGCCGGAAGCGTTGAAAGCTTCGCTGGGATGCGGCAACCCCACGGCACTGGCCGAGTTGAAGCCTGGAGAAACGGTGCTCGATCTGGGATCCGGCGGCGGGATCGACGTGCTGCTTTCGGCCCGCCGCGTGGGACCGTCCGGCAAAGCGTACGGGCTCGACATGACCGACGAGATGCTGGCGCTGGCGCGCGAAAATCAGCGCAAGGCCGGCGCCGGAAACGTGGAGTTTCTGAAAGGCGAGATCGAAAACATCCCGCTGCCGGACAGCTCCGTGGACGTGATCGTCTCCAACTGCGTGATCAATCTGTCGGGCGACAAGGACAAGGTGTTGCGCGAGGCTTACCGCGTGCTCAAGCCGGGCGGACGATTCGCCGTGTCCGATGTCGTGGTCCGCGGCGAAGTACCGGCGGAGATCCGGCGCAGTGTGGAGTTGTGGATTGGCTGCGTTGCCGGTGCGCTGGAAGAATCCGAGTACCGAAATAAGCTGGCGGCAGCGGGCTTCGAAAGCATACGCATCGAGCCGACCCGGGTCTACACTGTCGAGGATGCCCGGCAATTCCTGGCGGGGCAAGGCCTGGACGCCGAGCGTATCGCGGCACAGATGGACGGCAGGTTTATCAGCGCTTTCATCCGTGCGGTGAAGCCGTCCGTGCGGTGAAGCCGTTGCAGAGGGAGTGCTGTGCTCCGTCGTGCTGCGGCTGAAGCCCTCGGGACGGCCTTTCTACTGGCCGCGGTGGTGGGCTCCGGAATCATGGGAGAGCGCCTGGCCGGCGGAAATGTTGCCATCGCTTTGCTGGCCAATACACTGGCCACCGGTGCCATGCTGGTGGCGTTGATTCTTGCATTCGGGCCAATCTCGGGAGCGCACTTAAATCCGGCGGTAACGCTGGTGGATGCTTGGCGAGGCGGGCTGCTTTGGCGCGAGGCGCCCGGCTATGTGGCAGCGCAGTTCACCGGGGCGTTTGTTGGAGTGGCGGCTGCACACGCCATGTTCGGTGAGCCGGTGTTCCGCGCCTCGCGCCACGCCAGGGCGGGCGGCGCGCAGCTTTTCAGCGAGTTCGTGGCGACCTTTGGGCTGGTGGCCGTCATCTCAGGATGTGTGCGCTGGCGTTCGTCCGC
>JBEKTJ010000101.1:0-23212 GCA_049516155.1 Bryobacteraceae bacterium | reverse complement strand
TGGACCTTCGCCTGGCGCTCCGGCGGCTGCGGCAGAATCCGACTTTCTCGGCCGTCGCGGTCTTAACTCTGGCACTCGGCATCGGCGCGAACACCGCCATCTTCAGCATCATCAACGCGGTTCTGCTACGCGGGCTGCCCGTGGCGCGCGCTTCGGAGATCGTCTCTCTCAACGAGAAGATGGGCGGTGGCGTGGTGCCCACGCTCTCGTATCCCGATTACCGCGACATGCGCGACCGTAACGACGTGTTGTCGGGATTGATGGCCTACCGCTTCCTCCCGGCCAGTCTCGGTTTGCCGGGCAATAACCAACGGTTGTGGGGTTACCTGGTGACGGGCAACTATTTCGACGTACTGGGCGTGGGCGCGGCGCGCGGGCGGGTGCTGCATCAGGATGACGACCTGCGGCCCGGGGGACATCCCGTGGCCGTACTTTCCTGGCCTTGCTGGCAGAAGAATTTCGGCGGCGACCCCACCGTGGTGGGGCGCAGCGTGAAAATCAACGGCATGGATTTCACCATCCTGGGCGTCACGCCGCAAGGGTTCTTCGGCACGGAGCTATTCTTCAAGCCCGAGATTTTCTTCCCGTCGATGATGCAGAAGCAGCTCGAAGGCGGCAGCGGATATCTGGAAAGCCGGAACGCCGGCAATTTCCTGGTGGCGGGCCGGCTGAAGCCCGGCGTCTCCATGGCCAGTGCCGAAGCCGGACTGAACAGCGTCGCGCGGGGATTGGCGCAACAATATCCGCAGATCGATAATGGCCTGAAAATCGTCCTGACGCCGCCCGGCTTGGCCGGAAACTACATTCGCGGCGCCGTGATCGGATTCGCCTCGGCGTTGTTCGGTGTGTCCTGCCTGGTGCTGCTGGTGGCCTGTACCAACCTGGCGAGCATCCTGATGGCCCGTGCCGCCGACCGGCGCAAAGAGATCGCCCTGCGCATGGCCGTGGGCGCCGGCCGTGGATCGCTGATCCGTCAATTGTTGACCGAGAACCTGGTCATCGCAATTCTGGGCGGCGCTGGCGGAGCACTGTTGGCCACTTGGATCACCGATGGGCTGGCCGCGTGGCGACCGCCTGCCGATTTTCCATTGGTAATCAGCGCCGCGCCGGATGGCCGGGTGTTCCTGTTCGCGCTGCTGGTTTCCGTCCTGACCACGCTGCTGTTCGGACTGCTGCCCGCGCTGCAAGCCACCCGAACAAACCTGCTTGGCGCGCTGAAGAATGAGGCTATCTTCGAAAGGATGCGCCGCTGGCATCTGCGCGATTACATGGTCGCCACGCAGGTGGCGCTATCCGCCGTGCTGTTGGTCTGCTCGGTGCTGGTGGTGCGCAGCCTGCAACGCGCGCTGGATGCGCCCATCGGCTACAACCCGAGGGGCGTGGTGACGGCTTCATTCGATCTAAACATCCAGGGTTACAGCGAGGCGCGCGGCCGCGAATTCCAGCAGCGGCTGTTGAATAAAGTCCGCTCGATCCCGGGCATCGAGTCGGCGGCGACCGTCGACTGGTTGCCGCTGTCTATGAATTTCAGTTCGGATACCATCTACATCGACGGCAAACCCATACCCAAACCGACGGACGCTCCCCTCGCTTACAGCTTGTCGGTAAGCACCGATTATTTCCGCACGATGCGGACCAAGCTGCTTATGGGGCGCGAATTCGATGCCCGCGACAAGCAGAATGGGACGCGCGTGGCCGTGGTCAACAAAACGTTCGCCGATCAGTTGCTGGGCGGCCGGGATCCCATCGGCAAGTGGTTCCGGAGGAGCAGCCCGGACGGCCAGCACATACAGATCGTCGGCGTGGTCGAGGACGGCAAGTATGTCTCGCTAACCGAGCCGCGCAAGCCAACCTGGTGGGGCCCGTCCGAGATCTGGTACACCGCCAGCGGCGCGCTGGTGGCGCGCACGAGTCTGAGTGCGCCCCAGGCTCTTCGCCTGATTCAGCATGCATCGAGAGACTTGGACGCGTCGCTGCCCTTATATTCCGCCGGCACGCTGGTCCAGCGTCTGGACCTGCCGTTGTTTCCGGCGCGCATGGCGGCGTCGACCCTGGGCGCATTCGGGGGGCTGGCGCTGATCCTGGCGGCTACAGGCATCTACGGCGTCATGGCCTATGCCATCTCGCGCCGCACGCGCGAGATCGGCATTCGCATGGCGATCGGCGCAAGCCAAGGGCAGGTGCTGGCCATCGTGGCGCGCCGCGCGCTGCTACTGATCGGATCCGGCACCTTTGTGGGGCTGATCGTGGCTATGGCCGCGGGACGGTTTCTGGAAAAGATTCTCTATGGCGTGCAGCCGACCGACCCGCTGACCCTGGCGATCGTGCTGGCGATGATGGTGGCGATTGCGGCGCTGGCTTGCTGGATTCCCGCGCGGCGGGCGATACGGATTAATCCGATCACGGCGTTGCGGCAGGATTAGGCGGTTGCTTACTGCGCCGAGGGCGCAACCTGCTGCTCTTCTTCAAGTTTCCTCAGGTATTCGGCAGTCACGACCGTATCGGGATGCTCCCGACCGAGGACCTTTCGAAAGCCGGGGAGACATTTCCGAAGTATCCCGATGGCGCCCTCGAGATCACCTGTTTGGGACAGGAGGAGCGCCAGCGTGCCCGTCGACCTCAGTGTACTCGGATGCATCTCGCCCAAAACGCGCGTACTTACCGCCAGCACACGTTCCTGGAGCCGCCGCGCTTCCGCGAAATCACCTTGTGCCCTCAGCGTCGCCGCTAAATTGTTCATGGCCCGCAAGGTATCCGGGTGCTCATCGCCAAGCACGCGCGTACTTACCTCTAGCACCCGCTCCTCGATCCGCCGCGCCTCCGCGTGATCGCCCTGCGCGCTGAACGTCGCGGCTAGATTGTTCATGGTGGCGAGCGTATGCTGGTGCTCTTCGCCCAACAGGCGCGTCCTCCCCTCCAGCACGCGCTCCTGAAGCCGCCGTGCCCCCGCATAATCGTCTTGGCCCCTAAGTGTCTCCGCCAGATTGTTCATGGCCGTCAACGTATCTAGGTGCTCCTCGCCTAGCACGCGCTTCCTTAGCTGCAGCACACGCTCTTCTAGGCGCCGCGCTCCCGCGTGATTGCCCTGCGACCCAAGGGTCGCCGCTAGATTGCTCATCGCCCTAAGGGTGGCCGGATGTTCTTCGCCCAGCACGCGCGTTGTTGCCTCCAACACTTGCTCCTCGACTCGGCGCGCCTCCGGGAAGTCGCCTTGGTCTCTCAGCGTTGCGGCGAGATTGTTCATCGACGTCAACGTGTCAGGGTGCTCCTGGCCGAGCATGCGCACCCGCCCGTCAAGCACCCCTTCCTCAAGCCGCCGCGCCGCCGTGAAATCACCTTGTGCCCCGAGCGTCCCAGCGAGATTGCCCGCCGCCGTCAAAGTGTCCGGGTGCTCCTCGCCCAGCACGCGCATCCTCGCCTCCAGCACGCGCTCTTGTAGCCGTTTTGCCCCCGCTAGATCGCCTTGCGTAGCGAGAGTCGACGCCAGATTGTTCATTGCAGTCAGCGTGTCCGGGTCCTCCTCACCCAGCAAGCGTGTCCTCGCTGCTAACACTCGTTCCTGGAGCTGCCGCGCTCTCGCGAGATCCCCTAGGGCCCAGAGCACCGACGCCAGATTGTTCATCGACGTCAGAGTGGCCGAGTGCTCGTCGCCCAGTAGGTGCGCCCTCGCCTCCAGCAGGCGTTCCTGGAGCCGCCGCGCTCTCGTGAGATCTCCCTGCGCCCAGAGCGCCGACGCCAGATTGTTCATCGACGTTAGCGTTTCCGAGTGCTCCTCTCCAAGCGTGCGGATTCTTGTCTCCAGGGCCCGCTCCTCTAGCTGCTGCGCCCCCACATAATCTCCCTGGGCCATGAGAAGCCGAGCGAGCCGTTCGGCAAGCGAAAGCACTTCGGGGTCTTCCGGCTGGCGCGTCGCGCCGAGTTCCTGGAGCCGGTGCTCGAGGCGCCCACGCGCGTCGGGCACACGCGCCAGGATGGCCTCCGCTTCAAGCCCCAAACCGGCAGACAAGAGGGCATCAAACGCAGGCTGGGCCAATTCAGTCCAGATCTGCTCCTCTGGAATGTTCTGCGCTCGCGCGGCTTCCAACCTGTCCCAAAACCGGCGAGCGATCGAACGCGCCTCGGAGACGCTCACGATGTTGCGGCTGGTCATCTCCACGGGAGGATGGGGCGGGACCGCTGTGAGATGCAACCGTAATGAGAACCACGAATCCAGATCGGGGACCCCAAGAATGAATCGCTCGGTAGCGCTAGACGGCACCCACCAAATCTGACGCACCGGAAGGAACGCGAGCGTCTCCCGGCGCAAACTGAGCGCGACCAGGGTCTCCAACGTATTGCCGCCCTCCGGGAACGCCCACTCAATGCCTGTAATGGAAGCCACCGCTGCGCCGGGGGATTGCAGCTTCTCAATCAGCCCGACAGCCGTTTTCTGTCCATCTTCGCCCGGCGGCAGGCCGATCTCAACAAGAGAGATGCCCAAGGTACCGAGTGCGACTTTCAGCCTATCGACTACCTCCTTGCGCGCATAAACGGAATCCCACTCGACACGCGCAAGACCCCGGTCGTGCAGCGTACACCAGGATCTCAGCCGCTCAGAAACTCCGCCGATGGAGCCCGGTTCCATTTAGTCCGTTCCGCCTGGATCCTGCGGCTTGAGATGCTTTTGGTCTTTCAGGATGTCCACTACTAGCGGATGCACACCATACCACCCGTCCCCGTTGAACTCCTCCACGGCACGGCCGCGCAGCAATGAGTAGAGGACCGGATCCGGTACGTCGTTATCGGAAGTACCGTTGTAGACCGCCAGGAGCCTTTCCAGCTTTTGCGGATATGTGATTGGGTTCAAATCGTAAGGGCTCTGGCCTAATCGCCGGCGGTACTCCCAGCGCATCTTTGCAATTGCGGCTCTGGCGTCGTCGGGTCCAATCACCCTGGCGAGCGGACTTCTCAGGCGAGCCCCCTCCCCTGCGTCCAGCACTAACTCAAACAAGTCGCGAAGATTGCCACCGGAAGCTACAATCAGCCGGGTCATTTGGCCTTCGGCGAAGAGAGAGGGTGAAACGCGCGCTTCCAAAACAGTTTGAACCGCCCCCCGGCCGCGCTCATGGGAATTGTGTTGCTGGTCGTAGACTGGCGTGTCGTGTATTGTGTATCGCCTAAGTGGGAGCCGGTTCGCCTCCGAGGAATAGGCCAGCCAGACCGGAATGGTGAAGATCATATTCACCCGCAGATCTTGGAAAACGTTGCCGTACTGCAGAAACAGCTCTTGCAACTGCGGCGGTGAGATCACAGTTTTGTCCAAGTCTTCGACCACCAGAAGCCATTCCTTCCCGGTCTTCTCTCGCAGCGTCTGGTCGCAAACGTGAATCAGCCGGTTGCAATAGTCGACCAGGTCCGGCAGTCGTTGCAGACGATACTCCACGGTTTGCGTCTTCCGCTCCGCCGCATACTTCATCTCCGCTTTGGCGGATGCGAAAAGGCCTAGAAGTGCCGCCCATGGAGACCCACCCTTCACGCCGGCCCCGGCCTCTACTTCGGCGCCAATCGTGCGGGTGCCGCTCCGCGTGACTTGCTCGGCTCCAAACCATTGCTGGATATCCGAGAGCAATTGCGCGGGAAGAATTCCTTCGAAAGGGATCGCATTCATTTGATCGGCGCGCTCGGCGAGGCGAGCCAGCATCAGGAGTAGGACGTCGAATACTTTGAAGCTCGCCGGGTTGAGTTCCGTGGATACGCTCAACCGAACGCCAACATACTGATCTTCGACATGCTCTAACAGTCGGGTAATCTCCGTCGACTTTCCAACGCCGGGGTGCCCCATGAGGAACGCCCTAAATGGGAGCGTCCCATAGGCTTGCCGCAGCTTGAGCCCAAGGCCGGCGGCGGTATCCTCGCCGCGCACCTCGTTGACTTGCGGACGGTAATAGCTGGCAAACTCCTCCTTCCCGAGCAGAGGCTCGGGCCGCAACGTGCGGTACAGGTGGTCGAGGTCCGTCGCGGGGCCACCGGAGGAGGGAAGCATACTAATCCAGTTTAGACCGGCACGAACCCGGCGGGGGGCGGCCATGGCCGCGGGACGGTTTCTGGAAAAGATTCTCTATGGCGTCCAGCCTACCGACCCGCTGACTCTGGGAATCGTGCTGGCCATGATGGTGGCGAGTGCGGCGCTGGCTTGCTGGATTCCCGCGCGGCGGGCGATACGGATTAATCCGATCACGGCGTTGCGGCAGGATTAGGCGGTTAGTCGGTTATTTCAGAAATACGCTAACGTACGTTCGAGTCCGAATCCTTGGCCCCCGGGCCGGACTGAAACCTCTCAAAGGATTGAACAAATGTTGAATAGCCCAGTCTAGTCCAGTCATTTGTTGGACATTACACTAGAGCTAATAGTGCGGAGGACGAGCCAAAGACGAAGAACAGCAAGCGGACGCCGGCGCTGGGCACACTGATAGACCGGTATCGGGTGTGGATCGCCGCGAAGAAAATCATCGGCCCCAACGATTCGGATCTTGTTCCAGGATGACTACCGCAGCATGCCCATGTGGGACTCGGGAGGCGGAAGGCACTCAAGATCGCGGCGGTGGACTTTAGATTGATGGCTGCAAGGCTTCACTCGAACGAGTCTTCCGCTTCGCCGGGCTCCAGAATCACAATTTCTTCGATTCGCAACACCGACGTGGGTCCAAAGTCGGAAAAACGCAACGATTTCATTACTTTGATACTCCTAGCGCTCCAATCAGACTTGCAACGCCATCCATTTTGAGCGTATCCGGCGTCTGTTCCATCTTCGACAGACATCCATCGATCGTTTGGCCAGGATATGCCGCCATCGCGCCGAAATGTAGGCTGCGGAACTCATCCTGACTTTCCCGCAGGTTCCATACCGGCGGGCCCCGCGCGCGGCCGCCTTCATCTTAGCTAATCCGGTCTTAGCGGCGTCTAATGGATCGCCTCTCCAATAAGCCGAATTGAAAAGTTCGAGCGATAAGACCACGCCGGGCGCCACACGCTGCAAAACCGAGAGGATCTGGTTCAGCGGTGCGATACCGTCACCTGGATAGACTCGATCCCGATCGTTGATGCTTGCTCGTGAGGGTTCCCAGGATAGTCGTTCAGATGGATCACCTGAATTGCGTGGCCACTAAGCAACCGCAGGCCTTCGAAACCAGAGCCGCCCTTGTACAGATGGAACACGTCGGCCAGCACACATGCCTTACTATGAGAGGCTTCCAGGGCGGCATAGGTGGCCTGAGACAACCGGCTCAGGTATGGCGACGTCCCCCAGAATTCCAGTTCGGGTACCACACCTACCTGATCGCCCAATTCGAGCACGGCGCGATACCGTTCTGAAATGCGCGACAAGGGAATTCCATTTTCATGCTGTACGCCCGCCGGAGGCATAGCAATACGCCTGCCGCCAATCTGGGCTACGACCTCCATATCCCGCCGGACCTGTTCCAATCCCTTGGCTCTCCTACCGGGGTCCTCCACAATCCATTCCGGAAACGCAATCGCACTTTCCACAGTCAGACCATGATCGGCGATTCGATTCCGCAAGTCCGCCAGTGCGGTCCTCCCGCCTCTATACTCATGAATAGAGCTGACCCAGGGTTCAATGGCTTCGTAACCGGCCTTTGCCGTGTTCAGGCAGTAACGAAACCCGACCCGGTCATCCGAGGACGATGCCCCGAGCGGCTATCGGTAACGACAAACTGGCGCCGGAAAGTGTTGCCGTAATAAAGTTTCGTCGGGAAGATTTTGTCATGCTTGCTCCAGCTTAAGGCGGCGCCATGCCCAGGTCAAAGTCACCGCGCATGCACACCTCTCTACCCGCCGTTATTTTCTCCGACGCGCCCCACCGCGAGTGCCGCTTCGGCCCGGCGCAAGCCGCCCGTCGTCAGTTGCCGCGACCGCCACGCAATCAAGCGACGAGGCGCGGTGCGATACCAGACCCTTCATCAGCCTGCCGAGCCTTGCCGCCTCGGTGCGCGGCGCTACGATAGGGAGAACTGCATGCGATCGAAAGACCAAAAGCCCGAGAAGCCGGAGGAGAAGCATCACATCATCGGAGTGATGGCCCACCAGGCGCACGTGGATGGGTCGAGGTTGTTTCCCTGCACGCAATGCCGCCGACAGGTTTGGATGAGCCCTGCATCGCAGCGTCTGCTTTCAACTGGTAAATGGAGCGCCTGTTGCATGGGGTGCGGCGAGGCGGTCATAGCCTCGGGCGACGAATTTGCGGGAATGGCGCCCAGCGCGGTTGAAGAGTTCTACGCATGGCTTCAGCGCAATTAGCCGATGGCTGAAGGCTCACGCGCCTTCCGGCCTCAAAGTCACCAGCCGCGCCCGATTCTCCGTGGGTCACCGGTCGGAGTGTGCCACCCTCGGCGGGCGCCCCAAAGATCCGCGCTGCTTTCCCGGCGTGCTCGCCACCATGCAGCCGTGTGGTTACGCACGGCCGCCCGTGTAGTTATCTCTATATCGCCGACCCGGCTTCACCGCTTATTCTGGCCTTGTGGACGGCGCTTGCCGCCGGCCCGCTCGAAGCTAAAGGAGATATCGAAATGTTCACCAAAACCAAAACCGCCGCCGCTCTGCTACTCGCCGCCGCCTTCGCGGCCCACGCGCAAACACCCGTATCCGGCGAAGCCGCCGACGCCTATCACTTCAAATACTGGGAAGGATCGCCCTTGAACGCCGCGTACAACGAGTGGTGGTACTTCAACGTGTACGACGCCAAGAACGGCGTCCAAGCTATCTTCACTTATCAAGTTGCCGATCCGCTGAATCTCACTGGTGAAGGAGCCGGCGATCTCACCGCCGTGGTCTATCAAGGCTCCAACATCGTGACGGAAAGCGATCTTTATCCGCTGAGCGCGTTCTCAGCTTCCTACTCGGCGGCGGACGTGACCCTCGGCGCCAACACCATTTCCGTTTCCAGCCCAGACACCTATCTCGTCTCGGGCGCCACCATGGACGGACGCCTGAGCTGGAATCTGCGCTACGACCGCAACGCGGCCTCCTGGTTCGCGGACAATCGCATCAACGCCGCGCCCGCCGCCTGGGAAGAAATGAGCTGGCTGATCTACATGCCGCGCGCAGGAGTAACCGGAACTTTGACGGTTGACGGCAGAACTTACAATATCGATTGCTCCGGCTATCACGATCACAACTGGGGCCAGTGGAACTTCGAGGCCGTTCTGTGGAATTGGGCGCAGTTCTCCCTGCCTGGCATGACCTTCGATCTCGGAGACATCGTCGGCAATCCGAACGGCACGGCCAGCATAGACATTGCCGGCCAGCGCACCGTTTTCTCCGCCGGCCAATATAACCTGACGCACACGAAGTGGGCGTTCGACTCGGCGGATAACATCCCCTATCCGGTCGAGTCGACGTTTACCGCGCAAAACGGAGACGTCGCCGTCTCCCTAGTGATGGACGCCCAGAGCACAGATCCATTGGCCACCGGGCCGGCGCCCAGCCTGGTCATCTATGAACAGCCCACTCACTTCACCGGCACGATCACGCAGGGCCAAAACACAGCCACCTTCGCAGTGGACGGCTTCGTCGAGTACACCGCGATCTCGAAACCCTCCTCCAACTAGCCCACCGCCACGCCAACCCGCCAATTCCAGCCCCGCCGGCAACGTTGCGCGGCGCCCCCCGCCGCAACCGGCGGGGGTGATGCTATTTTGAGACGTGGCGCGACATCGGCAGGCGATTCGAAATCCTAAAAACGCGCAAACCGGGGCAGGCTCCACGTGGATGCCGCACCGCATTCGCACCGGCTGGCTGGCGCTCTGCCTGATAGCCCAGGCTCGCGGCCAGTATCGCTTCGACGCTTGGACCGCCGACAATGGCCTACCGCAAAACATCATCCGGGACGTTTGCCAGACCCGCGATGGATACCTTTGGGTGGCCACGCTGAACGGCTTGGCGCGATTCGATGGCGTCCATTTTACGGTTTTCGACCATACCAACTCACCGGGCATCGAATCCAACCGCTTCACTTCGCTGTTTCAAGATATCGATGGCGATTTATGGCTGGGCACGGAAAGCAGCGGCGTCGCGCACTATCATCTCGGCGTCTTCACCACGTACACGACGATTCAGGGGCTGCCGTATAACGCTGTCAGCGGCACCACGGGCGATTCGTCCGGCCACCTGTGGGTTCTGTCCCACGATAGGATCATGGAATGGAAACCGGGCTCCGCCCGCTTTGTGGATGTCACTCCCAAAGACCTTCCGAAGATTCCTTTCGACCCTTACCACTGGGAAGGCGGCGGTTTTTGGGCGGCGGATAAAACGAGCCTGCACTGCTTCGATGGCGGCGGCTTTGTCACCTATCGCATCCCGGCGTGGATGCGGGGTCATTCCATTTGGGGCGTGGCGCGCGAACAGAACGGCACGCTATGGGTGGAAACAATCGATGGATTGAAAGCCAGGGTTACCGGCGGCGAACTGGAACGGGCGCCGCGGGAGCCATCGATCACCTACCTGGATGCCCGCCGCAACTCCTGGACCATCGGTATCGGCCCGGAATTGGGGCGTTACATGATCGATTCCTCTTCTGGCAGCCCGCGAAAAATCGCGTTTAACGCGTTGCGCGAAGACAGCGAGGGAGATCTCTGGCTGGCAAGCGAAGGCCAGGGGCTGTACCGCGTACGCCGGAGCTTCATCAATTCCTATTCGAAGGAACAAGGGCTCGCCGACCGGGATGTTTATCCGATTTATCAGGACCGCGCGGGCGCGGTGTGGATCGGCGCATGGCACCAAGGAGTGAGCCGTTTCGAGGGCGGCAAATTCACCAACTACGGAGTGAAGGATGGCTTGGCCTCCGCGCTGGTGAACTCTTTCGCCGAGGATCGCCAAGGGCGGCTGTGGATCGCCTCGCACGCGGGATTAAACATTTTTGAGGGCGGACGGTTCCGTGCCGGCGCGGGTCCGTCAATTCCCACGCACGCGACCATCGAGGCGATTCATGGCCAGCCCAATGGAACGCTGTGGTTCGGCACCAGCGAGGGCTTGGTGCGTTACCAAGATGGCGTGTCGAAGCTCTTCACGTTCGAAGACGGACTGGCCGGCGACGATGTACGGGTGATTGTAGACGGCGCGGCGGGCGATATGTGGATCGGAGGCTACCACGGCCTCACACGTCTTCTCCATGGCGGCTTCAGACGCTGGACTGAGAATGAGGGTCTGCCGAGCAACACCATCCGCGCGATTTATCCCGACCACGACGGCGCTGTGTGGATCGGAACCTACGACGCCGGCTTGGCCCTTTTCAAAGACGGCCGGTTTACCCGATACACAACGCATGAGGGCCTGTTCGATAACGGCGTATTCCAGATCTTGGAAGACAGCCGCGGGAATCTGTGGATGAGTTGCAATCGCGGTATTTACCGCGTGAGAAAGGCGGAGCTGAACGAATTCGCCGCAGGCAAGCGCACGGCTATCGAATCGGTGGCCTATGGCCGGGGCGACGGCATGCTCAACGTGGAATGCAATGGTGGAACGTCGCCCGCGGGCGCGAAAACGCGCGATGGAAAGCTGTGGTTCCCAACGCAAGATGGCGTGGCGGTGATCGATCCGGACGCCATCCCCAGCAATCGGCGGCCGCCGCCGGTAGTCATCGAATCCGTTCTGCTGAATCACTCGCCCGCTTCCTTGGAACGCGCTCTAAGAATCGCGCCCGACAAGACGGATTTTGAGATTCAGTACACGGCGCTGAGCTTCATCGATTCCGAACAGATCCGGTTCAAGTACATGCTGGAGAACCTCGATACGGACTGGGTGGATGCGGGCGCGCGCCGCACGGCTTATTATCCGCATGTGCCGCCGGGCGATTACGTATTCCGAGTGATCGCGCGCAACAGCGATGGCGCCTGGAATATGGAGGGAAGCAGCCTGCCCATGACCGTGCTGGCGCCGTTCTACAAGACGTGGTGGTTTGAACTGCTCTCCGTTTTCTGCGCGGCCGCGCTGGTATGGGCTGCGTGGCGCTACCGCCTGGCGCAACTCGAGCGCGAGCAAGCCGTGCAGCAAGCTTTCTCGCGCCAGTTGATCGCCTCGCAGGAAAACGAGCGCAAACGCATTGCGGCGGAGTTGCATGATAGCCTGGGGCAACGTCTGGTGGTGATCAAGAACCTGGCGCTGTTTTTCTTGCGCGCGCAGGGCGGGCCGGATACCGGCGGTAAATTGGCGCAGATTGAAGAGATCTCCGCCGAAACGTCGGTAGCCATCAATGAAACGCGCGAGATCGCATATAATCTTCGGCCGTTTCAATTGGACCGGCTGGGCCTGACCAAGGCGATCGAAGGAATTGTCAGGAGCGTTTCGGCCGCCTCCGGGGTTCGATTCTCTTCGCAGTTGGATAACATAGACGATGTATTTGAGGAGGAATTGCGGATCAACTTTTATAGAATTGTGCAGGAGTGCCTGAATAATGTGGTGAAGCATTCGAGCGCGAGCGAAGCCCGCATTCGGATCAAGCGGGATGGCCAGCACCTGGCGCTTAGCGTTGACGACAATGGATGCGGATTTACGCCGGGTAATGGCGCCGGGTCCACGGCGCGGAACGGTTTCGGATTGACCGGGCTCGCCGAGCGCGCCCGGCTGCTGGGGGGCGAACTTACCATTCATTCGGCTCCGGGGCGCGGCACGATCGTACGATTGGAAATCTAGTGGGGCAGGCAGATGAAACATGGCTGAGCGGATTCGAATTGTGATCGCGGATGACCATCCGGTGGTCCGCAAGGGTCTGCGCATGACCATCGAAGAGGATTCCGAGCTTGAAGTGATCGGCGAAGCGGGCGATGGCGCGGCCGCCGTAGAATTGATCCGCAAACTTCGCCCGGATGTCGCCGTGCTCGATATCGACATGCCGAAGCTGGATGGATTCGGCGTAGCGCGCGAAATCAGCCGCCTGGCGCCGGCTACGCATATCATCTTTCTCACGCTGCATACCGATGAAGATCTCTTTCGCGCGGCGCTCGATCTGGGCGCCAAGGGTTACATCTTGAAAGACAGCGCCATGCAGGAGATCGTGGCCGCCGTAAGAGCCGTGGGCGCCGGACAGCCTTTTCTCAGTTCGGCGATCACCGCGCGGTTGTTGCAGAAGCGCGAACCCGAAGCTGCCAGGCCGGGCACTCCCACGAGCGGACTTACGCCTACGGAACGGCGCATCGTGGCGTTGATTGCCGATGGGCTTTCGAGCAAGGAAATAGGCGCGAAACTATCCATTCACTACCGCACGGTGGAAAACCATCGCACCAATATCTGCCGCAAGCTGGGCGTCGAAGGAGCGCATGCCTTGCTGCGATTCGCGCTGCAGAACAAAGAAAAACTGTAGCCTCGTGGATGCCTGTGTGGTTCCACACAAGTCACGTGCGGCGCCGCACGTCCGCTATGTAGTTACTCGGCAACGCCCGTGCAGTTACCGCTATTCTTTCCTGGACTTACTTCTCTTACTCTCTACTTAGGGCCGGCGAAAAGCGGCAACTAGCCGAGGGCCGCCCGACAATTCAAGGAAAGAGAAAAGGAGTTTATCATGATATACGCAAGGAAAAGAAAAAATCGATTTCGCGCAGCTTTGCTGGCGCTCACCATGGGCGGCGCCGGAGCCGCAATCTACCCCGCGCCGGTTGCCGCGCAAAGCGTCAGCTTCGTCGGAACGCAAAGCTCGATCGGCGGCTTTGCCTATACGCTAGGCGTAGCCGCAGACGGAAGCGGCAATGTCTATGTCACCGATACGTCGTTTAACGTGTACCAGGTCACCCCCAGCGGCTCGTACAACACGCTGAATACGGGCACGTCGATGCCCACGGGTCTGGCGGTGGACACAAACGGCAACCTATACGTCACTGACCAGAACAGCGGCACGGTGGTGAAGTACAATCTGAGCACCGGCAATACGACCACCGTGGCCAGCGGATTCAACGTTCCCCTCGCCGTGGCTGTCGACGCTTCCGGCAACGTGTTCGTCGCGAACACCTTCAGCAACAATGTGGTAAAGGTATCGCCTGGTGGCACGCAGACGGTTCTGGCTTCGGGTTTCAATCAACCAATCGGAATCGCGGTGGACGCTTCGGATAACGTCTACGTTGCAGACCAGCAGAATGGCCGGATCGTCAAGGTCGCCGCCAACGGCGCGCAAAGCACCGTGGGTTCCGGCTACTCCGCTCCCACTGGAGTGGCCGTGGATGCCAACGGCAATCTCTATGTCTCCGACCAAAACAGCCGGCAGGTGGTGGAAGTGTCGCCCAGCGGCGCACAAACCGCGCTGATGACCAACCTGGGCAACGTTCTGGGTGTGGCGCTCGATCCGCAGGGGGACGTCTTCGTTGCCGATGGAGACGGCGACTGCGTGGTGAGGATAATGGTGGGCGCGCCCAACTTTGGAAGTGTCAATGTGTGTCCGTCCGGCCAAGGTTCTCCCTCGCCCTGCAGCAATTCGCTGGCGCTGGTTTATAACGTTTCCGCCGCCGGAACGCTCGGCGCTCCCAATGTTTTCACCGAAGACGCACAGAATTTAGATTTCAGTCTCACCGGCAACAACTGCACGGGCGCAGTCTACGCGGGTTGGACCTGTACGTTTAACGTGAACCTTGCGCCCCAATTCGCCGGCCTGCGCCGCGGCGCCATCGAGATCACTAACTCGTCCGGGAACGTTCTGGCAACTACTTATTTCTATGGCGCCGGAACTGCTCCCGAGGCGGCCTTCGGACCGGGTGTCGAGTCTACTGTGGCCAGCGGTCTCGGCAAACCCGGCGGCATCGCCGTGGATGGCGCGGGTAATATGTACGTCGCCGACGCACAGCTTGGCGTTCTGAAATACTCAAACGGAAGCTACACGCAAATCGCGAACAGCCCCTCTCAACCCACCGCCGTCGCCGTGGATGCGGCCGGCAACGTTTACGTAACTTCGATGTTGGGCACTGTCACGCAACTGCCTTCCCAGACGATCCTGGCCACCGGTCTTAGCTCGCCGCAAGGTGTGGCTGTGGACGGCGCCGGAAATGTCTACATCGCCGACGGCGAAAACTTCCAGGTGATCAAGGTAACCCCCGGCGGCGTGCAATCTAACATCGGATCCGGCTGGATCAAGCCTGTTGCCATCGCCGTGGACGCGTCCGGCGATATCTTCGTGGCCGACCTGGATCAGAACCAGATCATCGAAGTGACCGCCGCCGGTTCGCAGATCAACCTCGGCAGCAATCTGCAGCAGCCCAATGGCATCGCGGTGGATGCCGCCGGCGACCTGTTCGTCTCACAGTTCGGCAACGATCAAGTGATTGAAATTGCCGCGGGCGGTTCGCCATCCGTGATCTTTACCGCGCAGGGTTACACCACTGGCGTAGCCATCGACGCGGCCGGCGATATCTTCATCGCGGACTCGAATCGCAGCGTCTTCGAGTTGCAACGCTCGCAGGCGCCGGCTCTGACATTGCCTGCCACCGGCGTGGGCGCCACCAGCAGCGCGCAGTCCGTCACCATCCAAAACATCGGCAACGCGCAGTTCGATGAATCGTCGCTGAGCGTGGGCGCCAACTTCACGCAAGTTGCCGGATCGGGCACTCCTGCCGATTGCGCGAGTGAAACGCAGCTTAATCCGGGCGCCATGTGCAATCTCAGCATCGCCTTCACCCCTGCGGGCGTGGGCGCCGTGCAAGGCCAGGCGGTCCTGACGAATAACAACCTGAACGGCACCGCCGCCTCGCAGACGATCAGCTTGAGCGGCACGGCCCAGCAGGGCAGCCAGACGATCACTTTCGCCACGATTCCCACGCAGACGTATGGCGGATCGGTTTCACTGAGCGCTTCAGCTACTTCCCTCTTGGCGGTCAGCTTCTCCTCGAACACCACCAGCGTCTGCGCGGTTTCTGGCAATACGGCCACTATGGTGGGCGTGGGCACTTGCACCATCCAGGCCAGCCAGGCGGGTAATACGAACTACACGGCGGCTTCCACCACGCAGAGCTTCAGCGTGAATCAAGCCAGCCAGACCATCACTTTCAACACGATTCCGGCGCAAACCGTGGGCAGTAGCGTGGCTCTCGGGGCGACGGCGACTTCCGGCCTGGCGGTGAGCTTCGCTTCCACTACGCAGTCTGTTTGCACGGTGTCCGGCGCTACGGCCAGCATGGTTGGTCCGGGAACCTGCACCATCCAGGCTTCCCAGAGCGGCAACACCGACTACGCGGCGGCCGAGACAGCGATCCAGAGCTTCGGCGTTGCAGCGCGGGCGGCCAACTTCACCATCACCGCCACTCCCAGCAGCGAGACCATCGCTCGCGGCAAAACTGCTGCATTCGCGCTGGAACTTACTTCCGTGAATGGCTTCGACGGCAAAGTGAAGCTGAGCTGCTCCGGCGGTCCGGCGGGCAGCTACTGCATCGATATGCCGCAGACGGTCAAAGTGAATGGAATCACCGCTGCGGTGTCGGGCATCTTCTTCCCGGCCGATTCCAAGCCGGGCACTTACACGATCACCTTCACCGGCACGTCCGGTTCGCTGAACAATTCGGCGACCTCCACGTTCACGGTAGTGAAGTAAAACAACAGACCACTCACTTATCCCGGCGGCCGCGAGGCTGCCGGGACTTTTTGCGTTTCGGGGGGAATCATGAGGATTTTAATTGTGGACGATAATATTGGGGTCAGACGGCTATTGCGGCATGCCGTGAGCGAGATTGCCCAAGAAGTGCGCGAGTGTTCGGATGGCGCGGAGGCGTTGGCGGCGTACGCGGCGTACCGGCCCGATGTCGTATTGATGGATATTCGGATGCCACGCCTGGACGGATTGGCCGCCACCCGGTTCATCCGCCAATTCGATGCGCGGGCGCGCGTGGTGATCGTGACCGATTACGACGAAGAGGAATTACGCAACGCCGCGCGCGAGGCAGGCGCCAGCGGTTATGCGCTGAAACAGAACCTGCCTGATCTGGCGGGGACGATTCGCGCGGTCCTAGAACGTGGTTAGTGGGCAGACGATTCGTTTTCCGGTCGTCTGCCGGCACTGAAGAATGGTGGCGCAGCCTTGCCGTCCGCACCTGCAGAGTTTGTTTCCATGCGATGGTACAGACACTAAACCGAGTGATACGATTCACTTTTTAATGCGGAGCCTACTCAGATCGCGCGTATTCATTCCCGATATTTCTTCTCATTACGCAAGCGGCTTTTTCCCAATAGCAGCCGTTCGCCGAACTGAGCGACTTCAAGCTGGAGAGCGGTGAATTCTGCGCGACTGCCGCATCGGAAATAGCACCACATTCGATCATTTTGCATTCGGTCGTCCAGTCGGGCGATACCGCCCAACCCACGGCGGAACAGCCGAATTACTTTCACCTCGACTTCGTAGTCAAGGAACTGGACGGCGGGAACGTCGTCAGCGCCCGCCATATCGACGCAGGCGTGAACATCGATTGCCGCTCCACGAGGGAAATCCAGGGAGACCTGGCCCTGAGCGTGACCGCGGAGATAAGCACCACAGTTACCTTAGTAAAACAGCCATTGATCCGGCAGACTAAGTGGAGTTCGAACGTGGTCGTGCCTATCGGCAGCCCTACCGTGATCTTCTCATCCGACGATGTCACCGGCAAGGGCAGATGCAACTGGAACTGACTGCGATAGCTATTGCGGCGCGTTGATCACGATCGTCTGGGCCAGGGTTGGATTGTGAATATTCGAAGCCGGGTCGCTGACCAAGCCTTGGAAATCGATCAGAACCGGGAAGACCCCCGCCGGGAAACCCGTTGGGGGCTGGCCCGGGTTTGCCGGGATAACCGCGTTGATCTGCCACAGGCCGACGTAACAGGGCGCCAAGCCGGAGTACGAGACCGTGGCGATCGTTGTTCCAATAATCACTTCAGGCTTGGCCCCGGTCTGAACGGTGCCTCCGGAGCAGGGCGCTGCTTGGCCATCCGGCGGAGCATTCGTCACCTGCCCTTGCCCGGTGAGATACATTTGGATGGTAGAGCCAGGGTTCGCCGGATTGGCCGTGCTGTTCACCGTGTCTTCGCAGGGCGACTTATTGCAGTTCAGGGCGGCTATCTGGCCAGGGGCGGGCGCCGCCCCCGCGGTGGTTTGGGAGGTGATGAAGAATCCCGGTGCGGCCACGTTCATGGTCACGGATCCGCTTCCCAGCACTTGGGACGTGGATGGATTGACCACTGCCAGTTCAGCCGTTCCCGACGGGGGCGCCTCAAACGGAACCACAAAATTGATCTGCGTCGGAGACACGTATGCGATCGGCGAAGGCACGCCATTCACCTGCACCTGAACACCGCCCAATGTCGTGGGAACCGGCAGCGCCGTGTTGGCGGTCGCGGTCACCGGAAAGGAAACAGGAGAAAACGGGAACAGTGAGGCATAGGCGCCCGGCGCCAGATAATAAAGCGTGTCTGTCTGACCGCCTAAGCTGCATCCCATGGCGCACGCGAAACTGGCCCCGTTGGTTCCCGCCAGCGCAGGGTAGTGGATCGCCACGCGGTACGATGTGTCCGCCACGTACAACGCGCCGAAGCTATCCTGCGTGATGGCTATTGCCGGCAACTCGCAAAGGCTCCCGGAGCAAACTCCAGTGACCGGCCCCGTCAGTTCCGCCACCGGCATGGTCAAAGTGGCGGAGTTGGTTCCCAAAGGATTGGGCGCCGCCCACCGGGAAAGGCCGGTGTTATCGCCCACCCAGATATCGTTATGGTAGCCTGCCACGGTGCTCTGGTTCACCCAGACCGCTTCCGGGGCGCTCAGCCCAGTGAAGGAACTGACTGGCGTGTCGGTGGCCGTTCCGGCAGGAATGTTAAAGATCTGGATCTGGTTATGACCCGTGTCCGCCACATAGACCTCGGCGATGGTATCTTCGGCGATATGGTGCGGCGAACTCAGCACGGAGGCGCTGGTGCTGGTAAAATTCGGCTGTCCAAAAACCGTGGATGCCGGTTCGCCGTTAGTGGGATCGGTCATGGGAAACAGCAGGACGCGATTGGCGTTCGCGTCGGAGACAAGCAGTCCCCGCGCCGGATCGAAAACCAAGCCGTAGGGAGCTTCCATGATAGATTGGCTGGCTTGCGGGTTGGAGATCCCCGTGAATCCGCTTTGCCCCAGCACCAGATCGGCTTGCGGATTCGAAGTGCCGGCAGTGAAGGGCGCCGGGAATCGCAGCACGCGGCCATTATACGTGTCGGCCACGAAGAGGTTACCGGTGCTGGGATCGACCGCCAGTCCCGTAGGGTAACAGAGGCTGGATTGCGTGGCCTGCCGGGCCAGCGCTTCGGTTATGGGATTCGTGACGCCGCCAAAATTACATACGGCGGTCTTCATGTCAGGCTCGCCGATGACGATATCCGCCTGGACGCCCGGTCCTACCTTACGCGCATCCGCGAATCCAAGCACGCGATTGTTGCCGGGATCGGCAACATAAAGGTGCGGGGTACTGCCGCTTGCGTCCACGGCTATTCCCGCGTCGTAACCTGTAGAACTGGAAAAGAAGAATTCCTTCCCTTGAATGCTGTTAGGGCTGTCATAGAGGAAGCCGCTCTGTCCGAGCACCCAGTTGGCAGTGGTTGTCTGTCCGGCATTCGGATAGACCAGTACGCGATGGTTGCTGGTATCCACCACAAACAAGTCCGTTCCAGCCACGGCGGCGGCCACCGCGCCGCTGAACGTCGCGATGGTTGAGCCACTGCTGGTGAAGGCGGCCTGGGCGTTGCCGGCGTTCGCCGCTCCGCTGGTGAAGTTGGTGAGGCTGGCGCCCTGGCCGAGCGCCGCGATGGGCACCAGCGGCGGCTTGGAGGCCGTTGTATCGCCGGAGGTAACGGCCCAATCCGGACTGCCGTATGCATCGAAGATGAGCAACCGGTTGTCGCCCGCGTCCAATACCGCGGGACCGTTATTGATCATTACGATGCCCTGCGGAGCGAGCAGCGTGCTGGCGGAAGCCGCGGGCGGCGTAGGAGGCGGAGTGCTGACGATACCCACCAAACGGCTGGCAGCCATGCCGTTCGAAAACGGCGGCGTGAAAACCAGCAGGCGGCTCGAGTAAGTGTCCGAGACGAACAAGTGCCCGGCGGAATCGAAAGCCAAGCCGGTGGGGGTGTACAGGGTACTGCGATCGGTGGCGCCCGACGGTCCATTGACTACGGTGAATCCTGCCTGGCCGATGACCAGGATGGCGGCGGGGTCCGCGGCGCCCGACGTGAGCGATGCGGCGGGATACTGCAGCACGCGGCTGTTGCCGACGTCGGAAACATAAAGGTTGCCGGCGCCGTCCATGGCCAGCGCGGGGACGACAAAGATCGGCGAATAGTGTGTGGTGCTGAGCGAGAGCGTAGTCGCCGACGGGCTTCCACCCTGGTTCGACGACCGGGAGGTGAACATATCGGGCTGGCCGAGCACGATGTCGGCCTTATTGTCGATCGCGCTCGCCGAACCGGATACGGCGCTGCTGTTGGTGAATGGCGTAGGGTAACGCAGGACGCGATTATTTCCCGAGTCGGCCACGTATAAGTTGCCCTTCGCATCGACCAGCAAGCCGGTGGGTCCGTCCAGTCCGCCATTCGTCCCCGGAAGAGTGGTGTAGGAGTTGGGCTGGCCGATAATTAAATCGGGCGGCTGCAGATTCGTCAAAGTAGTGCTGGTGGCGTTTTTCCATGCCAGGACGCGATTATTCCCCGTATCGGCGACATAGAGGATGGGAGTCGAGCCGCTGGTATCGACGGCCACGCCCTCGGGAAAATACATGCCGCCGTTGACGCCAAAGTTGGGATTGAGATTAGTGACGACAAGTTGCTCGGCCGGTGCGATGGCAGGGTGGCCGGCAACGCGAGCCGGGGTGGGATCGAGCACGATCTGCGCGCCGGCAACGGTAGCGAAGGTCAGAACCAGGAATGAATAAGAATATATAGAGCGCATGGGGGTTACCCACACTGAGAATACCAGATTGGATTGGCCGCGGGCCGCGCGCCTGCCACCTTTCGCCACGCGCTGGTACTGTTTTGAACAACAGGCTGTTTGCTACACTGAAGCGTTGAATCCATCCATTTCTCTTCCGCGGCTGAGGGTATGCGCGGTCAGTTATCTGAATACGGTCCCGCTAGTGTGGGGGATGCGGCATGGGGATCAGAAGGGCCTTTTCGATCTGCTGTTCCGGGTGCCGGCCGAGTGTGCGGACATGGTGGCTTCGGGCGCGGCGGAACTGGGCATCATACCTTCCTTCGAGTTGATTGGGCGGGACTATGGGATTGTCCCTGGGGTGGGCATTGCGTGCCGGGGCGCGGTGCGCAGCATCCTGCTGGTTTCGCGCACGCCGGCAAATCGGATCCGTACCTTGGCGGCGGACAGCAGTTCCCGCACGTCGGTGGCGCTGGCGCGCATCGTTCTGGCGCGGCGGTACGGAGTGGCGCCTTCCGTGGTACGCCGTCCCCCGGATTTGTCCAGCATGCTGGGCGAAGCCGACTCCGCGCTGATCATAGGGGACCCGGCGCTGCATATCGATCCGGAAAAAACGCCGTTTCATGTGTACGATCTGGGCCGCGAATGGGTCGACATGACGGGTCTGCCAATGGTCTTCGCCGTCTGGGCCGGACCGCGCCAAGTCGTAACGGCGCAAGTGGCGGCCGCTTTTCAGGACTCTTGCGCGCTCGGGTTGCGCAGCCTGGAGCAGATCGCCGCTGAAGAGGCTCCCGCGAGGGGATTCCCGATAGAACTGGTGCGGCACTATCTGGGCTCGCACATCGTATTCGAGTTGGGCGCGGCGGAACGTCAGGGGATGGATCTGTTCCTGCGCTATGCGCGGGAGCTGGACCAGCCCGAGCGGCGTTCGGAGCAGCCAGCCGGGTTTGACACCCGCCATGGCGCTCTGATTAAATGAAAGGGCAAGATCCCGCGTTGCTCCTCAGTAGCTCAATGGTAGAGCATTCGGCTGTTAACCGAAGGGTTGTAGGTTCGAATCCTACCTGAGGAGCCAAATTTCAATATCGGCCACCGACCCGCCGTTCTCCTTTTGTTTTCTATTGCTTTCGGAGTTCGAACGGCGCAAAATTTCAAACGGTTCGAACAGGGTTGTCCGCAACGCCCGGTCCTGCCAGGTAGCTTTTTCGACCACTGTCCCGAGGAACCTGCGCTGCTCTGCGGCGGGCTGTTGCAGGAACAACTCGCTGGCACGACTCGTTAACCGCATCACGTCGATGGCCTGATCGATGGGCACCGTCGCGGCGGATTGAATGTTCCGGGCCTTCCGCGCGAGTTCTTCCTTTTCATCCCGCAGCGTCGCCGCGTTCTTGTCGAAGAATTCCTGCGTGATGCGCCCGTCCAGCTTATCCATGTACATGGTCTCGATGCGCGCCTCGATGCGATCACACTGGGCCTGCAACCGCTTTATGGACTGGTCGCGCGCCGCCTGCTCCGTTCGGTCGGACCCCAACACGCTGTCGCCGAGCCATTCCAGGATCGGCTGAGGAATAACCAATTCTTGAAGGATGCTGGCGAAAGCTCCGCTGAGGACCTCCTGGCGCGTGAATGGCTCAGGGCACTTTCCGCGGTTGCCGGTGCAGTGGTAGTAAACGTACTGGCCCTTTTTGATTTCGCCCACCATCATGCATCCACAATGGCCGCACCGGACCAAACCCGTGAAGGCGAAATCGTGCTTCACCTTCCGGGTTTTGTTTTCGGCCCGGGCATCCAACAATTCCTGAACGCGCTGCCAGCTTTCGCTCGTTACGAGCGGTTCATGCGAGCCAGCGTAGACCTTGCCGTCCCAATCAAACTCGCCCATGTACAGGCGCTTGCGCAGGATTTGGTGCGCGAGGCTGCCGTTCAAAATGCGCCCACGCAATGTCCGGCCTTCACCCCGAAATTGGGCAGCGAGGCGCTTCACCGAGTATTCTCCGGTGGCGAAACGTTCGAACACCTCCCGGACCACCGGAGCAGTTTCGGGGTCTGGAACAATGATTCGCTTGCCGTTGGGGCCGTCGGCATTGTGGTAGCCGACGGGCGCGAAGCTCGGGTAGATACCCGCCCGCGCCTTTTCCGTCATGCCTTTGACCGTCTCCTCGCCAAGGTTCTGGCTGTAGTTCCGCGCCATCAAGACCTTGATCCCGTGCACGAACTGCTCGTTCGACCGGGATGAGCGGCTGATAATCTCGTTCTCTTTTACAAAGTGGACCTCGACATCAAACTCGTCTATGGTCGCGTAGTCCTTGATGTTTCGGTATAG
>JBEKTJ010000100.1:0-23243 GCA_049516155.1 Bryobacteraceae bacterium | reverse complement strand
TGCCTTTGGCATTGCGGGGGATGGAAAACATCTTCCAGCGGCCGCCAATTTTGATGCGTTTGACGATGTTGACTCGCGACAAAATGTCTCTCCTGCGAGCCGCATCTTAGCGGACAGCATGGGAGACAGCACATGGTCTAAATCACAGAAAACAAAGGAGGTGGGTAGAAGCTGGCATTCTACCAATCCGATCCGAATGCCTCGCGCTTCCCAGTCTGTCCAAAATGCCGGTTACGGCGGTCGTCACTATTCCGTCGGGCACAGTCGGACATGCCGTGGCAGATGTGGCATTCGTGGCGTTGCGTGGAACGTAGAATCTGCAAGTTGCAGATTCCGGGGGGCGGTAGTAGGCTCGAATCCATGCCGGGGAGCCAGCCTTTTCTGGAATCAAGGCTCTATGAAAGCTGAACAAACAGAACGGGATGTTAATTCTGCATTCGTACGCAACTCGACAGGATCGGCCAAGCCGACCGCGACAGAGCATTGAATCGACACTCAGGCGACCAAACGTAAGTTACGGTCGCGACACCAAGGCCGTCGATCCCTCCGAGCTTTCCCTCGGCATGGCGATCTCGATCGCGCCGCAGACGAAAAAGTCACCCGGGTGTTTCACATCCGACAGGACGGCCTCAAGCGGCTTCAGTTCCTGGTTGTATTCGATCTCAATGTATCGCAATGCGCTCTCCGCGACGGGTCATACACGCCAAACTGTGATTATGAGACGAAGTAATCGCTAATGCCAAACCGATCGGCCGGGAGCACAGGGAGCACGATCAGGATGGAGACGATTCTCCGCGAGCCGAAGTTGACACGATTCAATGCGCAGATTCATCGTGACTTCACGATTCCGGAATGTTTACAATGCGGTTCTTCCATTCTTCGGCATCCGATCCCGCCCAGATGAGCACGAGTGCATCGATCACCTCGCCAATCGGCGCTTGCTGGCTCACCAGGAACACGCCCGGGCAGGAGCGTCCGCTCATCAGAAACTCGGCGAAATGCCACGGCATGGTCTGGCGATCATGTGTGACCAGGATTCGATCTTGCCCCGCAGCGAGCGCAAGAACATCCGGATCAGGAACTCCCTCGAGCTTTGCTTCATTGGCTGATAGGAAGTCCATTGCAGGTTCCTGACGCCGGCAACCCTTGACGATGGCGTGGTTGAAATCGGCGTCCGCCATGAAACGGATCATTCGTTAGGTTCGTCGCGACGCGATCTGTCGCCGCATGCGCTCAAATTTTTGCTTAATATCAGGAGGGTTGGGGTGACCTGCAGTATAGGCATCTTCCGCGCGCCGGCGCGATGCCATTGCCTGTTCGACCTCTTCCTTGTGGCTCTCGTAGAAAGCGATCGCGCCGTTGACCTGCCCCAGCGTCAGCGTCGGGTAGTGCGATCGAATCGTATCGGGATCTTCACCGTTGCGGTATTCCCGAATGATGCGGTCAATCGGCACACGGCTTCCAGTGATGTAGAATCCGGTCTCCCGGCGCTCAACCTGGTCGCGTGCCATGAATGCGTCCTTCTTCAAGTCTATCGGAATGGTCGCGCCGATGCACGCGAATGTTCGGATGTGATTTGCGAGGTCCTGGCAAGCCACAATTCCGCGCGGAGACTCCGGCGGATTAACCCGGTCCTGCTCATGCTTGCGGGCATCCAGATGGAAGCACCTCGATCACCCCTCGAATCGTCAGACCGGGTTTCCTGCGGGATCATGCGTCTGCGCAAAGGCGTGTGTAGGCCGAGCCTGACAGCTTTCTTGGCGGTAATGTAGCCACGCGTTCTCTCGGCTATAGCGCAAGTGACCCCTTGGCAGTACCTGCATAATGGTTCAAATTTGTTTAACTACCAGGTAAGCGCGAGCGCCGGAACATCAAGCCGGTCTAGTTCGACCTCCGTGTACGAGTTGTGTACGAGTGATGGTTTTTCTGGTCCAATCCGGCATTTTAGACCATTGAAAACACTGTAAGTTGCAGATTCTGCATCGCTTATGGTTATCGTGGTTCGAATCCATGCCGGGGAGCCACACAGCCAAGAGATTGATGATAAAGAACTTCTTGCAGCCTTCGCCAAGCAAGCTGTCTGGAACGTTCATGTTTTCAAGCGGTTCCGGTTCGAATCCACATTGGGCGAGGAACATTCTGCGCTTGCGGTGGAACCTGCAAAACACGTCAAGCTTCGATTGCAAGTGCCTCTTTGCCCAACTCGCGAACCCTTTTGATAAGACGGCATGATTGCCCGAGTGCGAGAGTGAACGGAACGCCCTCAAAAACCCCCAGCACCGCCAGCCGTAGTGAAGAACGAAAAATGCTTCAATGATTCCGGGACGCTGTTCTTCGAGCGAGTTTTTCGTCATTTTGGCCAGACAATTGGCCGTGAGCAAGAACTGTCGGTCGCAATACCGTTCGTGGGCGTCTGGCGCGATGAGACGGGAATTGGTCTTTGCCATGGTAACGGTTTCGGGTAACTTTTCGCTGAGAGTCCGGTATATGGATACATGAGAGTTTCCGCCGGCTTGCTTGGATATCCAGTGGGCTGCTCGTTAAATAAGTGCGTGATAAAACTTCCGATTCTGATCTTCATTGCGCAATCGGCGCTGGCGGCCAGTTGCGCCGATCTGTCCTCGCTGCATCCGCCGAACACCGCCATCACACTGGCCCAGACAGTGGAGGCGGGTGCGCTCCCCATGACGGGACCCAGGCAGACGCCAAACATCTTCAAAACCCTGCCGCCCTTCTGTCGCGTGGCGGCGACACTGACGCCGAGTTCGGATTCGGACATCAGAATCGAAGTCTGGCTGGCGGCGGAGAACTGGAACGGGAAATTTCAGGCGGTCGGGAACAGCGGATGGGGCGGGTACATCAGCTATCCCGCCATGGCGCGGGCGCTTGCCCACGGCTACGCGACGGCCAGCACTGACACAGGGCACGCGACGGAGGGGGCTTCGTTCGCAATGGGACATCCGGAGAAGCTGGTGGATTTTGGATCTCGCGCCATACATGAAATGACGGTCGAGGCGAAGGCGCTGATTGCGGCGTTTTATTCACAGCCGGTGCGACATTCGTACTGGAACAGCTGTTCGACTGGCGGGCGCCAGGGCCTGATGGAGGCGCAGCGTTTTCCGGCGGACTTTGACGGCATCGTGGCGGGCGCGCCGGCGAATTACCTGTCGCATCTGCAGCCGTGGACCTTGTGGGTTCCGAAGGTGGTGCATGAGTCGGATGGAAGCTTTCTCCCGCCTGCGAAACTTGCGGTGATCCATAAGGCCGTGATCAAAGCGTGTGACGCGCTCGATGGCGTGAAGGACGGGGTGATTGAAGATCCGAGCCGATGTCATTTCGATCCCGGGGTCCTGAAGTGCGAGGGCGCGGATACAGCGGACTGTCTGACCACGGCGCAGGTGGAGTCGGCGCGCAAGCTGTACGGACCGGTGGTGAACAGCGCGGGCACGAAGATTTTCCCGGGTTTCTCGCCGGGCAGTGAGATGGGATGGGACCTGCTGGCCGGCGCGGAGCCGATTGCGGATCCGGTCGGCGCGTTCAAATATGTGGTCTTCAACAATCCGGCCTGGGACTGGACCACTTTGAACTTCGATGGCGACCTCGCCGCGCTTGAGAAAGCCTACGGGCCGGCGGTGGATTCGAACCGGCCGGATCTGAGTGCATTTGCGGGGCGCGGCGGAAAACTGATTCTGTGGCACGGCTGGAACGACCATCTGGTCGCGCCGGGGAACACGGTGGATTACTACAATGCGGTCCTCTACACGATGGGCGTGACGCGGACGAATGAATCAGTGCGGCTGTTCATGGTTCCGGGGATGATGCATTGCCACGATGGAGATGGGACGCCGAACTTCGACATGATTCCGGAACTGGACAATTGGGTGGAGCGAGGGAAGGCCCCGGATAGGGTGGTGGCGTCTCGAACCAATCCGGATCGGACCCGCCCATTGTGCCCGTATCCTCTGGTGGCAGTCTATAAGGGACAGGGAGCACGGATGCGGCGGAAAGTTTCGTCTGCGGGAGGCTCAAGTAGGAAAGATCGTGTGAAGATGCCCGCATACGACGGCAAGAGTTCTCAGCCATATGTCGCCGACATTTAGCGTCTATCTGGCATATCCCTCTCGGCGGTGCTGAAAAACTTTGCCAATCCGGGTAGCGAACGACGAAGGACGCTGTCATTGATCCATGGGAAAGGCGCCAAGCGCTGCAAACACAGCGAATAGCTCGACGTGCTCGACAAAGAAACTGTACAGAAAAGTTCGATAGTTGCCTACAAAGGGGAGCCACCACCTTTTCGCCCCAACCCCAAGGACCAGTTTTCTGGACAGCATCGCCGACCTTCCCTTCGCCCGTATCCGCCACATTCCGCGGCTTCTTGCGCGCCGTATGTTCTCTCTGGTTTGAACTCGGACTTCGCGGGCGTCCGAACTCAACCCCAAGGTTGCAGAGCACGCGGTGTTGGTTGCGCCGCTTGCCGGCCAGCCACAGGTCTCCCGGCCGGGACACGGGATTCTCTGGTAATGGCGGAGCGATGTCGGCTTGCTCGTCTTGGTCAGGAAGGGTGAGGAGGTCCTCAAGTTCGCGGGGATCCAGCCCCGTTAGCGAAAGGTCAATGTCGGCCCCTGCGAGTTCCTGCAACTCCAGGGAAAGCAACTCCTCGTCAAATTCAGCCCACGTTGCCGAACGGTTCACCAGAATGCGAAACGCTCTCACTTCGGCGTCTGTCCACTCGTCGCAGAGTCTGACGGGTATTCCGGTGATATCGCCGCCGGGCCCACGATCCTAACTTGCGCGCACTTTTCAAGCGCAAATGCCCGTCACATACCGTCCCGTCGCTACGGGCAAGCACGGGAATTTTTGGTCCAAACTCGCGGATTGATGCACACATCCGGTCCACGGCTGCGTCGTTCTTACGTGGGTTGCGAGCGCAAAAAAAGAAGCGGTCGATATGCCAGATCTGGATTTGCGGGGTTGGCGAGTCGCTCATTCGCGTCCCCGTTCCGCCCTGGGATCAGTGAAGTGTGATGGGCACTGATACTCGATCGGTTGTCCGATGGCCTGCGAAAGCATGCCTCTCCTTCCGTAATGGAATTTGAGGGATCTTCCGCAAGTTGCGCCCGTGGCGCCGGCCTGCGAACCGAGCCTCTATGAGTCAATCATAATCCCTCGGTTGTTTGCTGTAAGGGCCTGACGAACACTTTTGGTGCCAAATGTTTCCGACTTGAGATCTGGAGAGTGTGCGAATCGCGGTCTCTATTCTTTTCGGTAATGTCCCATTCGCTAACTCGCTTGGCCGGCGCCAGGCGACGCCAGTGCCAGTCCAGATGGAGAACAGCAAGGACAGCAAGTACGACAGCATCTCCGGCGCTGTCGGATCGGCAGATGAACTGGGACGGCCGCTTGTCCGCACGTCTTCACCATGAACTTGGCCCCAGGGGAAACTGAATGCGCACTTGGCTGCACAACCGAGGTCGAAACTTCGTTGCAGCGGATGATCGGTCCTCGATACGGCTGACGAACTTCGGGCATCGCAATCAAAACTGCGAGGCCAAAGATGGCTCACTCCGCCGGACGCCGCACGCTTCCCGCTATGTATCTCGCACTCACTACATCGAGTCCTTTGGCCGCCTCCACGCGCAATAGGCTCTCGAAATATGCCGGAAAGACCCGGTGTCCGCCGTGCTCTATACCCAGCGCCTTTAGAATCTGGCTTGCCCCTGCCTGGGAGGTGGCAAACTCTGCTGCCCCCTGAGTGCCAGTAGTGGTGAGACCTGCCAGCACGATTATCCGCCGCGAAGAGCCTAAGCCCGGCAAAGCATCCCACGGCAGTCGACCCGGTCACGGGATCAATGGTGGGGTTCTGTCTAATGGATAACAATCGGTGGTCCAGCACTCAAGCTGCCCACCACCTCCAACGTGGGAGTGTAAATGACGTCGCCTCCTCCAACGTAAACAAAGCGTCCGTCCGGCGTGATGGCGATCGACTCCCCACCGCCGCCGCTACCCCCAGCGATGAAATTCGTAATTGTCAAAGTAGAACTATCCACCACGGCTACGCCGCTGATGCCACTCTGCACGCCGGCAATCCAAGCCTTCGTTCCGTCCGGAGAAAAGACGATTCCATTGGCGGCAATTGGGATGCTTCCGATCTGTCTGCCGGTCGCGGTATTCACGGCAGCGACTGAATTGCCGTAATCAGCGCTTGCGAGAAGGTATGTACCCTTAGGGTTGACGGCTAACGCCGTGCCGTATGTGCCGGGAATGGCCGGCTCCGCGGTTTGCGTCGTTAGGTTAATGGGCAATACCGGACCGCATCCGCTTCCCAGATACGCGTAGTTGGCCGAGACGTCCAGGGCAATTGAGCCATTAAAGCATCCTGGAGTGGAGATCGTGTTCTCCACCGCGCCGGTCGCGGCGTTCACAATCTGAAAGTAGCTGGAGCTCGCGGAAAAGACATACAACGCACTGCCGTCGGGACTTACAGCCACCGCGCCGACATAGCTGTCTGGGACCAGCAAAAAAGGAGCCGCGGCCCCCGGAGTCGAAACGGCTATTACCCCAACGTTACTTCCCACGTACAAGGTCTCGCCGTCCGGCGACACCGCTAGCCAGTAATACGGATCGCATCTGACGGAGCAGGTGTCGACTTGACCCAGGCTCAAATAGGTTCCTACGGTGGACCCTTCCGGCAGGCTCATCACCTCGTGGTTGGCCTCTAAGATCAAGTAAATCTCATTTCCCTTCGGCGAAAGGAAGAAATAGGAGATGGGCTCGTTCTGGAGCTCGGTGGTAATACTCCCTGTGTTTGTGGTCACGATCTCTACCCCCCCGCTATCGAGATAATAAACCTTATCGCCATGAGGGCTAACCGACAGGCTGTTCTCCGCAGAGACTCCCGCTAACGTTTGGATGGTCGCTCCTGTCATCGCATCGATGAGCAATAGTTCGTTCACCTAGTTGAGCGACCCGGCCAGCGCCAGGGTTGCCCCATTTCCGGCAATGGCCAGGTTATTTACCTCAAAACCATCGGGAACCGGAATTTTTGGCCCAAACGTCAAGGTGGCGAGGTCGACGGACACCACAGCGCCAGGTACGGATGGGCAGCCGCTGCAGTCCTCGCTCCCAATCAACAGGTAACCTGTAACGCGATCGTATCCGAAAACCAGCGCAGATGCCGGCGCGGTATATTGTGGGGTCGAAAGACTATTAGTGGGCATTAACGTGGCCACATCGATAGCTGTAACGGCATCTGACGGTATGGAGACGGTTTGAAGAGGAGTATCACAGGATGCTGGTGTGCATTGATAAGCAAGTTGGTGGCTGGCGTAGACGGTAGCTACATTCGACGCAACACTTAAGCCTGTCACCACGTCCCCTCCCGTCGAGATCACCGCCAGTTCCTGCTCGGATTCGATGTCGAAGATCTCAACAAACCCGAAGGCGCACCCGCCTGAGCCGTATTCACAAGAGGCAACGTATAACTGAGATGCCTTGGGCAAAATGACGGTACCGCCGGTCATAATATAGGCAGTTTGATACGTGTGAAGTGTCTTGCCGGTGCTCAGACTCATCGCGCTAATCGTCGAGCAGAAACCTGCGCAAGCTGAACCCGGCGAGAAATAGGCGGTGGTTCCATCGGGCGAGATCGCGAAGTAACCAGCGGAGGGCGCTGTGGGTAGCTCGGAAACCGGCTGGAACGTCGTCGTGCTGGTAGTCGCAATAAGTGGTGAAGTCGTCATCGCATATATTGTCGATGTTGCCCCGTAGATGGGACGAAACAGGCTGAACCAGCCGCAAAGAACGATTAAGCAACGACCCATAGGCTCTCCTGAAACCGGAAGTTCCATTTTGGCTTTCGGTTGTATAGGACTATACGCCTATTCGGGCGCAACCGCAACGAGGGGCCTACATTTGTCAGCGCAAAATGATAATGTCCTATTTGCGCAAAGTAGAAATGTCCGGTTGACGCCATCCAGTCTGGGGGGATGGGACAAGGACTACTACTGATGACACAAGCCGAACGGGACCGCCTGGTGGCCCTGAAAGAAGGCGAAGAAGAAGTTGATCACGCAGAGCAAGGGGCCGAACTGGGGATTGCCGAAAGGGTGGCTCGCAAGCCTTTTGAATATTCCTTGCAAGTTGCTCGTCGAGCCTTTCGATCCAAATGTCGTCATCCCTCAACACAACACGCTCGTCATCCGTGACGACGAATCGCGGACCGGCTTTTTCCTCAAAGAGTGATGGCCCTGTCCCGATGTGCAGCATGACGTAGCAGCCCTCGGGCAACATCTCGCTCATCGCCGAAGCACCTCTTCCTGATGATAACCCGTCACCAAAGTGGGCGTTCCGGCGACAGCCGGCTGAGATGCACTTGCCGAATAGCTGGCAAACAGCCAGCGCAGATTTGGCCGGTTGATCCATACCCAGGCGGGCCGGAAGACGGCTGTGAGTAGGGATTTGGCCATGCATGATGATCTTGTCGACAGGCCAGGTCTGCACATCCATGGATCCGGTGCCCGATTCGACAACCCCAAAACGATCCCACGTTTTAGGTATACTCAACGACCTGGGGTCCAAGAATGGAAACTCTGACTAGACACGGCCGCGTTTCGGAATACCGGAACCGTACCCAAGCGAAATGATTTGGTGTACTATGGCGATTTAGGTGGGAGCGTATGGCAAATGTAAGAGAGGTACAGGCGCCCTTGAGAGCGCGATACAAGGCCGATCCGTCGACAGCGGTTGTGATCGATCGAGCGCGGTCAGCGGTCTACGAACTCGCTGATCCGTTCCATGCGGCCGTCGTTCCTCAAGGTAGCTCCGAAGCGTTAGTTGTGGCCACTCATCGGGGCCACGGCGGCCCCCACGATGCAGCGACGCCTGGCGACGTGCTATGCGCCGCCCTTGCGTGCTGCCACGAACTCACCATTCGTATGGTCGCGAACATGATGGGTCTTGAGCTTACCTTGCTCGAGGTGGAGGTCGAGGGCGACATCGATCTGCGTGGTTCTCTCGGCGTGCCCGCGGTTCCGGTAGGCTTCCTGAGAATGCGAACGCACACGCGAGTGGGTGTTCGGAACGGCGGACAGTCCGAGATCGATAAGCTCATGGCTGTGTCCCAGCAATGTTGCGTCGTTGGCAAAACACTAAGTGCTGGTGTGATCATCGAGCACGAACTGGCGACTTAGGAGCTAAGGCACAGGCGGGGACCATGATCTCCGGTCGCGCAATGACAAAGACTTTACCAGATTGCTATTCACCACCTCAGGCATTATGACCTGCTCCATGGAGGTGTCGTTCGCCAAAGTTTATCCGATGCTGGAAGGACCTAACGCCGAGCTTTCGGGGTATTGCGAATGAGATCTTTCTCAGTAATTCCCAAGATGTCCTGCAGGTATTCGCGAACTGCCATAAGGATGAATGCTGCATCGGCAAAGAGTCGAGGAAGCTCTTGCGCGACGCTGGATATCGTTGCATCCCCTACACTGATTTGGGTAATCCCACATCGAATTCTATTTACTGGCGAATCGGGTATCGGGCATCGGGTTGTGGCAGAAGCTCTTCGCTATCGCTTTGAATAATGTGTAGCCGGAACGACGCTGCCGAGCCGCTGACCCATCTATCGTTGGGCAACCGGAGGTCAGCGGGGCACTCCGACCGCTATCGATATGTACTCACAACGCCGTGATCGCCTGGTGTAGGCCTTGGAATCGCGGTCGAGCGGCATTGCCTCCCGTTCGGGCGCGATCGGTTCATCTCCGCCGTGGCGACCAACTGGGCCGCGATGGCGCTTATTCCGCTTGCGCGTTGAACGACCTCAACAGAAAAGAGTCCTGGTGAAGGAAGAGCGCCCGGAAAGCTGACCATTCTCCGAGTGCGATACGGACAACTTGTGCGGTCGTGCCAAGTCGAAGCGTGCCAAGTTGGAGCGTGCCAGTCGAAGCGTGCTAAGCCGAAGTGGTAACCGCGCCGCGCACGGTGATAAAATCATCCACGCGGAGTCGTTCACTGCCGTACGAGGTCAGACTGCGGGCCGCCGATTTCGCCTCGAGTTGTTCAGGAGACTTGCCCCGCAGAATTCATGTCATCGTTCTCGCAAGGGACAGGGGGGACCTCATCCAGGTCAAAAACACTCACATCGCCTTTTCATTATTGCCTACGTGCTGCCTGGCACTCTCTCTGGCGAGCTGCCAGAGTTCCTCCTGGCATCTGGCGGCCGCCAAAAAGGGCGGCGCCGTCGAGCTTTGCCTGTCGAACGGAGACGAATGCCCGCAGGCCGGCGGCGTTTCCCCCAGCTCGATTTCCGTTTATCGCTGGGACAACATGCACGACAACGAGCTTGTGTGGGACACAGAGCCGAAAAATCCGATTACCGCTGGCAGTATAAGTGGCGTGGTCGCCTACGGTGTGCCGCCTAGAGACTGGATCAACAAGCTGGTACCGCCCGCCCTGGTTTGCGGAAAGGCGTACCTCGTTAATCCTGGAGCCCATTACTTCGCGCTTAAATGTGACGGGACCGTCGTCGTACTCGATGCTCTGCATCTGGAAAAGTTTTTCAGGGAGAATGCACCCGCAGAACCGGACAAAACAAAACCTTCGGGCCGGGAGTGAATTTAGAACAGTCAACGGGTACATGAAATCCGCGGACATGCCTGGCCTCACGAACTCGATCCGTCCAATGCTCCCGCCCAGGGCGGCGGGCCGCATGATGTTTGCGGGCGAAGATGGATTCTTCCCGCGAAACGGCGCTGTGGAAAGTGTCAGCTTCACTTAGCCATATCACCCGCATCGAAGATCACGGATGAGACCACCGGAGGGAGCTTCAGCGAGACAGCCACGCAACCCGCGACGCTGCGGGCGTCGGCGGAATGGATTGTCGAAACTCCGTGCTCTTGGCCTTGCAGCTTTCCCGAGGTCGAAGCCCTCGTTCACGGCGCGCCATGCGAAGGCTGAAGCCACACTGACGGTCGGGGACCAGATCGGTTGGCCGGACGATAAGGGCAACAACGCCGTCGTCTGGCAGCCCGAAAATGGGCCCGGGCGACGGTCGCAGGTTGGCCGTCGTCGATGTCGAAACACCAAAAGGAGCGAGCGTCCAAGCGAGTCGGACTAGTGGGCGGGTGCCAACGGTATCTCGATCTCAGTGTTACGCTCTACTTTGAAGGGTGGTGAATTGAATAACGCCATTTATCCCGACCTTAAAGGAAAGTTCGCGCTAACCACCCTCGGCGAGATCATCCAGGACTCGGGCTGGTGGTACAATTCAGACGCCTCGAGAGCGAAAGGATGCCCGGAGTGAGAACGCGAATCGTCTGGTTCGTTATAGGAGTTCTGGTGGGCGCTCTTGGAATGCGCCTGTACGTCTATTACGCCTTGTCACATTTGTTCGGCCGGTGAAGCCCGAACACCAAGGCTGGCTGCTGGCCATCATGAGGAGCGACTGATGCGTGTGCTTGAGAGGCGTCTTCGCCGACTTGAGGTGGGTCTGCTGCCGCCAGCGGAAACGGCGGAGTCCCGGCGCAGCCACGAGACCGTTCTCGACATCCGGCGTCGTCGCGCGGCGAGGCTGGCCTTGCCGGAGCCGGAAGACGTTCCCGAACCCGGCAACCCGCTCGGCATGTCCCTGGGCGAGATGATACTGGCCGCGCGCAGGCGCAGGCCGTTGACGGAGGCAGGCGAATGACCAGCCGGAATCTCGCGCGCCGGTTGGAGCGTCTGGCAGACAGCCTGCTGCCGGCGAGTCAGATAGCGCCGAAGCGCGACGCCGCAAATTCGCGTCCATGAACTCGGACGGATTGAGATTAGCAGCTTGCCGAACGGCATTTTCCGGGTGCGGTGCAGATTGTCGATCTGTATCGCGCGCGCCAGCACCTGTGGGAGTTGGCGCGCAGACTGCATACCAATGACGAAACGAGTCGGAAAGCTTGGATCAAGGTCCATCAGAAGCGGCTGCTCGACAAAGGAAAAATCGAAAGGCTGGTCTGCGCACTGCGGTCCATCGTTTCCGCCAATCCCGAAGTGGCCGGGAAGATTCGCACCGAAGCCGACTACTTCCAGAGAAACGCGGCGCCCATGCGCTATCCAAAGTTCCGCCGTCAGCACCTATTCATAGGTTCTGGAGTGATCGAAGCCGGCTGCAAAACCGTCATCGGTTCCCGGCTCAAACAATCCGGAATGTTCTGGACGGAACGCGGAGCCAATGCCATCATTGCCTTCCGATGTTGCCATTTCAACGGCCCGTTTGAGGACTACTGGGAAACCCGCCAGGCAGCCTAAGTTCCACTTCTATGTCGCGCACGCCTGCGTTACCGGCGCCCCCCGGGATCGCGGACAGCGCGGAGATTAACCATCGATAACATCGGAACCATTACAGTTGAGAGCATGCCAAAGACTGCCGAACCGGTCTATCCTAGTGACATCGACGATGATGCTTGGAGTTCGAGGTTTATGTATTCGAAACCGGATGGCCGTTCTTTTGGCAGCGGCGTCCGTAGTGCTGGCCGGCTGCGCATCCGATCCGCCTCCACCGCCCGATTTGGTTCCGGACGCCGCGGCCGCCGCTATCATGCAGCTATGGTCCCAGGAACAGATGAACCATTTCAAAGTGACCTTCCATTCCGACGACTTGGTCGAATGCGGTGTGAAGAACGACCTTTGGAAGCTGGTGGAAGTAACGGACCGTAATGGCAATGCATGGACCACGGCATATCGTCTTACAGAGAAGGGCAGCAAGGTCATAACGGCGATCAACCTAAGAGAATCCGGCCGAGGGCATGAGATTCTGCTGAAGGGCCCCTATCGCATAGAAGTCAACGGCATCACGGATGGAAGCCAGCCGGGAGCGAAGAACGTGGCTTTCCGCTGGGATATCGATTGGGATAAAGCTTCCGACGATCTGAAAGCCTGCATTCCTCGGTTTGAGCTGTCGGGGAATGCGGTGGCGTTGTTTCAACTGGACAACAACAACTGGAAATTCGTTTCGTATCTGACTCCCGAAGAAATTCAGGATCAGCCGCCGCCCGACGGCGCTCCCGCTCCGGCGATCGGCTCGCCTCTGGCGCATTAGCCTGCCAAGATCCATACAGCAATGCCTTTCTCCCGCCGATAAGGTTACGTGGAGCCGATACCAACTGTTGTAGCCATTGTGCGGGACGCGGCGAGTCTGGACGTAATTCAGGCTGCGCTCGGGGCGCAGGGCATACGGGTCGTAGTGGCCGGCGATGCGGAACACGGCTGGGATTTGATCCATGGGTCGCACGTCGACGCAATTCTGGTGGAGGCCCAGGTGGCCGATGGGACCGGGCTGCTGGAACGTATAGCGGACTGGGACCCGGACGCGCGGGTATTGCTGCTCACGGATCATTACACGCCGGAATCCGCAGTCGAGGGCATCCGCCACGGGGCTTGCGACTGTCTGAGCAAGCCGCTTTCCGCCGACACGTTGGGGCAACGGATCGGCGCAGTATTGCGGGAGGCGCGTTTACGGAGCGAGACGCAGACCCTGGACGATCGGCTCAGCGAGAACTTCCGTTTTCACGATATGGTGGGGCGCAGCCCACAGATGCTGGAGACGTTCGCCCGGATTAGGCGGGTCGCGCCGCATTACCGGATCGCATTGATTGGCGGCGCGACCGGCACGGGCAAAGAATTGGTGGCGCACGCTTTGCATGCACTAAGCCCCGTGGCGGCCCGGCGGTTTGCGGTCTGCAACTGTTCGGCGATCGTGGAGACCCTGTTCGAGAGCGAGCTGTTCGGCCATGTGAAAGGGGCATTCACGGGCGCCACACAGGACCGCACCGGACTGTTCGAATATGCGCAAGGCGGAACGGTCTTTCTGGACGAGATCGCCGACATGCCGCTGACCACGCAGAGCAAGCTGCTGCGCGTCGTGCAGAATCGGGAACTGCAGCGGGTGGGATCCCCGGAAGTGCGCAAGCTGGATGTGCGCGTGATCGCAGCCAGCAACCGCGATATGCGCGCGCTGGTGGCCCAGAATCTGTTTCGCGAGGATCTCTACTACCGGCTCACCATGGTTGAACTGAAACTGCCGCCGCTGGTGGAGCGCAAGGAAGATTTGCCGCTTCTGGAGCGCCACTTCGTCGACAGGTTTGCGCGCAATTACGGCAAGCGGATCGGAGGCATTTCCCGACGGGCGCAGGCGGTGCTCGCGCGGCACGCCTGGCCGGGCAACGTGCGTGAGATGGAGAACGTCTTGGGGCATGCCTGTATGATGGCGGATGCCGAGTTCATCGACGTGCGGGATTTGCCCGATTATCTGCAGAACGGCACTCGCGGAGTGGCTACCAGCGAGCCGGACCTGATGCCGCTGGCGGATTTGGAACGCCGGTATACGCACCATGTGCTGGCGCGCTTAGGCGGGAACAAGCTGCAAGCCGCGCAGGTTCTGGGGATCAGCCGCGCCACCCTCTACAGAATTCTGCGGGATGGGGCGGGCCAAGGCGGCGCGGTGTCGGTCGATTTCCCGAGAGCGCCCAGCGGGCCGGACCCCCTGTTCTGTGCGGACCCACCCCGACCCTTTCTCAGCGCGAGCGTTTAGTCAAATTCTCAAAAAGAAAAAGCCCGCTCTTTCCGGCAACTACGAAATCCAGGGCGCCATCGCCATCCAGGTCGGCTACCGGGATCTGCATCCCGCCTCCGGTGCGGGTGCTGTAATCCACCACATGCTTGACCCATTCGATCTTCTTCCCGCCATCCAGGCGTATGAATTCGTACCAGTACACTCCCAGTGGCTCACGCTCGCCCGGGTCGTGTCCATTGTGAGCCATGTACCGCTTGCCGGTTAACAGATCCTTCTGGCCGTCGCCGTTCAGATCCACCAGCGTGAGGGCGTGCCCCTGCGACCAGCTTTCGTCGATCATGTGCTTAGTCCATTGGCCTCCTGCGCCCTGCTCCAGCCAGAAGATCCCGTAGTTGTGGGCCATGGAGGTGACGATGTCGTTGCGCCCGTCGCCATTTACATCGTAAGCATAGATGAAACCCGTATCGCCCAAGTCGAAATCGGGGTGCCAATTCCATGTACCCGTGCGCGGATCGGGGGGCGCTTCGAACCAGCCTTTGGGGGTGATGATATCGTTGCGGCCATCCCCGTTCACGTCGCCTACGCCGATGCCGTGCCCCCAACTCCTGGGGCTCACGATGTGTTTGACGAACTCGCCGTTCTTAACCTCATACCAGGCCAATGGCATTTTGGTGTCGCCGAATTCGGGCAGTACTTCCTGAGCTTTGCCGTCGTTATCCAGATCCACCAGGAACGCAAACTCCACGGGCGACCCGGTTTCGATCATATGTTCCTTCCATTCCCCCGCCCATTTGCCCGCGACGGCGCCCGGATTTTCGCTCCAGAACAGCCTGTGCGCGAACCACGAGCAGCTTACGATATCGATGCGGCCATCGCCGTTGACATCCAGCGGCAGATCGCTGAAGTTGTCGATGTAGTTGTTGGTGTAAGGAAGCGAGCGGAACTTGTGCTTGGTCCAATGCGGGCCCTCGTACCAGTTCTCGCCGGAGACGATGTCCGGCCGACCGTCGCCGTTGATATCGGTGATCGCGCAACTTTCGTTGGCGCCCAAGTCGAGGACATGTTTCTCGAACGGAATGTCGGCTGGGCGCGTGGTTGGTTGCTGATCCGGCCAAGCAATCCAAGTGACGGCCCCGGCCAGACACAGGCAGGCGGCAATCGGCACGGCGTGCGGCATAACGGCGGGTACCCCCGTGGCAAGTATGTGTTTATCATATATTTAAGCTAAGTGCAAGGCTCGGCGCAGTTGCCGCAGTCTTGCTACAATGTCCTCTTCGTTTTAGATCGGAGGTTTCCTGGTGGCTGCGCTGAAGGCCCTTGTGCGCGTATTCAGCTATCTATATCACGGGCTGTTGACCGTGTTCATGCTGGCCATTTCGGTCGTGGCGTTAGCCAGCGGACAGCCGTTGCGGCTTGAGATGCTGCCGTGGCAGGGACAGACCCTTACCTGGTGGCTGCTGGGCGCCGCCTTGGCCGGCTTGGCTTCGGTGGTCCTGGCGATCTGCCGGAAATGGCGCGCGCTGTTCTTCCTCTGGAGCCTCACCGTGTTGGCAATGCTGGCGCGGGGATTCTTTTTCAGCCGCTACTACTTCGCGGGCCCGCCCGAATTTCACGGCGCGCTCTACTTGACCGCCGGCGCGCTGATCGCGGTTTTCGGAGCGTGGTTTCAATTACGGCGCGAGCCGCTCCGGTAAGCCGCGTTAGATACTTCGCGTAAAATTAATGCTGCGGCCAGGATGCAATGGCGCAATAATAGCATTGATGAAGTCCATGCGTACTTCCGCTCATACCCTTGTCCTCTTGTTGGCCGTGACCCTTGCTCCCGGGCTCCGCGCCGAGCAGGGCATCCTCACGTTTGTGTTCGGACCGAGTTCCCTAGAGGCGGCGCGGCAGTCCGTGCGCCCTGTGGCTGCCGCAGCCCGCCACTGGCTGCAAACCGACGGCGGGGCAGTCGAGTTGCGGCGCGCTGGCACCCAGGATGTGCAACGCATCGATGCCGCCATCGGCGCCAAGGAGCTCGAACAGGCGATTAGCAATCTCGTATTCGCCGCCCGGGACGCCGATCCCCCATCGTTCCTGATCGCTCTGGACGCGGCCGCCCAGTCCGCCTCGCCGCATCCCGGCGCCAGGATTGTGGTCGCCGTGCTGAACAGCCCTCCCTTCTCCAGCGATGGGGAGCGCACGCTGGAACACTTAGGGGAGATCTGTCAGACTAACGCGGTGCGGATCCTCGTGCTGGACATCGCCGAAGGCGCCAAGAGCGTACCGAACGTCGCCCTGAATGCCCTCGTAAGCAAGACCGGCGGCGCCTGGGTACGGCAGGTCAAAGCCTTGGAACCCAACATAGCCATGGTCACTCCGGCTGACGAGGCGGCCGCAGCGGCAATGCCGGCCGCGCCTGCACGCCCTGCCAGCACCGTCGCCGAGTCCGCCCCCCCCGCGCCTGGGGCCATTCCCAAGTTCGAAATTCCGGTGCACATCCGGTTTATGCGCACTTCGGGGACCGGATCGGTGGGCAGCAGCATGCTCGACCATGAGGCGGACTTTGGCGAAACCTTTACGCTCACCCAGTCGCCCACCGGATCGGGCAACGCTGGCCCAGCCGTCGGCGGTGGCGGCTCCATGGAGGTTTCTTATGCAGCCAACGATTCCCATGCACCCTTGCAGGGTATGGTGACCGTGGAATCGCCGCTCAACGCATTGAAATTCGATACGGACGACAACACCAACACCTATCAGGCGCACGCGCGCATCACCGCGATGGTGCGGAATGAGAAGGGCGCCGTCGTCTGGACCGGCCGGAAAGAGGTCAACGTGCATGGACCGGCGCGCAAATTGGACGAGCGGCGCCAGGGCAGCATGTTCTTTATGCGTGGTATGAGCCTGCCCGGCCAGGGCCCCTTTACCCTGGAAGCCAAAGTAGAAGATCTCGTGGCCGGAACTACGGGCATAGTCGCGACGCCCCTGAAAACCAGCAAGAACGCGCCCGGCCTGGTGGCTACCGATGCGTTGGTCGTGCGTCCGTTTATAGGTTCCGCGGACAAATTCGAGGCCGATCAGGTGTTCAGCTACGAGGGAGAGGCTCTGTCGCCCGTGCTCGACCCGGTCTTCCGCGCGGAACAGCCGATCAACCTGCGGATATACCTGAGGCTGTATCCGGATATCCATGGCGCTCCGCTGGACATGAGTATGGAAATCCTGCACGAAGGACGCGTGGTGGCGCGCATGCCATTGCCGTTCAAGAGCGGGCTTGCCAGCGAGGCGCGCGATGGCGCCAGCAGCAGCATCGCCGGCAGGGCCGATAACATGTACGGCGGGCAGGCCAAGGAGTTTCCCTACTTGGCCGATATGAAAGGCGCCAAATTCTCCCCAGGCGATTACCACGCGGTCATTTCGATTCGGCAATCGAAGAGCGTGATCAAGCGCGTCGTCGCGTTCCGGGTCGTTGGGAATCCGTCCACACCGCCGATCGAAATAGCCGCGGTTAGCGGAAGGTCGGCGGGTCCGCGCGACGATGCGGAAGACGCGGCAGTCGTGTTGCCGGAAATCGAGCCCGCCTCGGTCGATGCGACCGGGCTCAAAATGCGCGAAGACCAGCAGAAGCAGCTTTGGGAGGAGGCTGCCAAGAACGCCTTGGGATACCTCGACCGCCTTCCGAATTTCCGCTGCACGCAGGAGACTCACCGGTTCACCGCGCCACTCAAGAGTCCCAATCAGCTCAAAGAGGCCGATTCGTTTAAGGACGACTTGGTGTACGAAGACGGCAGAGAGCGGTACCGCCGGATCGAGATCAATGGCGTAAAGCCCGAGAACGCCCAAGTTGTCAATACGGGAGTGCATTCCCGCAACGAATTCGGTTCCATGCTGCGTGGTTTGTTCGACCCGGATGCCGCAGCCTCCTACAAATGGGCTGGCCGCGCCATGGCTATGGGCGTGCTCTGCCAGGTATTCGAGGTCGAAGTGTCCACTCCCAAATCGAATTTCATGCTGAATTATGGCGGAAGGCGCGCGCGAGCCGGCTATACGGGGCGTGTTTTCATTGATGAAGACACTGGCATGGTTAGAAGGCTCACCATTCAGGGCGCCGGACTGCCCAAGGACTTTGGCCTGCAATCGCCCGCTCTTTCGCTCGACTACGGCATGGTGAAAATCGGCCAGGACGACTATCTGCTTCCGCTCCGGTCCATGCTGCAACTGCGTCATGCCAAGGCGTTTGTCCGTAACGAAACGGTTTTCCGCAACTATCGCAAGTTCGACGCGGAGTCGCAGATCAAGTTCCAAAACGATTAAGAAATCGCAATGTTTAGCCGCGCATGTTTTGTTAACATGATGGTGGATACGGCGTCATGGTAGCCACCCTGCTCCCCATTGCATTTCTGGCCGCGAACTCGGCCACCACCCGCATGGTGCGCAGCCTGTTCGACGACACCTTCAGCGGCGTCCACCAACTGAGTTGGTTCGATTGGGCGATTTTGATACCGTACTTCGGCATCCTGGCCCTGCTGTCGGTCTATGGCATGCACCGCTACGAGATCATCCGCACCTATTTTAAACACCGCAAGAAGGCCACCGGCGAACCGCCCAGGCGCTTCTCGCAGTTGCCGCCCGTTACCATTCAATTGCCTATATTCAACGAGCGGTACGTCATCGAGCGGCTCATCGACGAGGTAACCCGCATCGAGTATCCCCGCGAGTTGCTCCAGATCCAGGTGCTGGACGATTCTACCGACGACACAGCGCCGTTTGCGGCGGCTCTGGTGGAACGTTATAGCGCATTGGGATTTCCCATTGAATACCATCATCGCGACAATCGCCACGGCTTCAAAGCCGGGGCGCTGCAGGAAGGGCTAAAGACCGCCACTGGCGAATTCGTCGCCATATTCGATGCCGATTTTGTGCCGCCGCCGGATTTCCTCACGCGCACCATCCAGCACTTCGCCGACCCCGCCATCGGTGTGGTGCAGACCCGCTGGAGCTATCTAAATCGCGAGTACAGTTTCCTTACTGAAGTGGAAGCCATACTGCTGGACGGGCACTTCATCCTGGAACACGGGGCCCGCTCGCGCGCGGGCTACTTCTTCAACTTCAACGGCACGGCCGGCGTTCTCCGGCGAAAGATGATCGACGACGCCGGCGGCTGGCAGCACGATACGCTCACCGAGGATTCCGACCTGAGCTACCGCGCGCAATTGAAGGGCTGGAAGTTTGTATACATGCCGGGCCTGGACTGCCCGTCGGAATTGCCTGTGGACATGCACGGATTTCAGGTGCAGCAATCCCGCTGGGCCAAGGGCTTGACACAATGCGCGCGCAAGCTCCTGCCCATGATCTTCCGGGCGGACGTGCCGCGCCGTGTCAAATTCGAGGCCTTCATGCACCTGACGCCCAATATTTCATATCCGCTGATGATCGTGGTATCCGCGCTGATGCTCCCGGTCATGATCGTGCGATTCTACATGGGCGTGTGGCAGATGGTTTTTATCGATCTGCCGCTGATCATGGCAGCCTTTTGGTCCATTTCGGCGTTCTACGTCGTGGCTCAGCGCGAACTTTATCCCAAGAACTGGAAGCGCTCGATCCTGCTGCTGCCGGTCCTGATGGCCGTCGGCGTGGCCCTCACGGTGATCAACACGCGCGCCGTCATGGAAGCGTTGTTCGGCGTCACTACCGGGTTCGTGCGCACGCCCAAGTATGCCATAGGCGGCCAGCCGATGAATCTGGAGAACAAGAAATACCGCCGCAAGAGCGGTCTGCTGCCGTATATCGAAATCGCCGTGGGCACTTACTTTGTGGCCATGATCGTATTCGCCATCGACACGTACAACTTCTTTTCGATTCCGTTCCTTCTGTTGTTTGTGGCCGGCTACTATTGGGCGGGTTGGGGTACGCTGTATCAAGAGCAGCAGAGCCGCCTGCGCTGGCTCAGGCAGCGCCGCCTGGAATTGAAAACCGCCCGCTAAGTAGGACAGGCCTCTGGCCTGTCTTTTTTCTCTAGCCCCTGGGGTGAAACAATATCGATTTCTTGTCATACCGCTTCCGGCGCAGGCCGAACAGTAGCTCAAACGTAAAATGAGCTCATTTGACGACCGATCTTATTGCGCCCGCTGCGGCTCCTCACTCTCCTTGGGAACGACTCGATCCGGGTCGCGCTTCATCCGCTCTATAATTTGCCTTTCTTCTTTGGAGCCTATGCTATTGATAGTGCCTCCGCCCTTGTCACAGCGATCGGCCGTGTCGATCAATTCGTAGCCAGGAACATCCTTGAACTCGACCCGGTTTCCCCTACAGGTTTTGAAAGTCGCCTCGTCTTCCTTGTTTCCTAGCACTCTTGCGTCGCCTTTCGCAAGGTACTGCTCTCCGCGAGCTGTCCCTAAGGAGAGCAGTGAAACTGCGAGCGCGAATTGAAGGTGTTGTATTGTTCTCATCGTGCAATCACCATTGACCATTGCAGATCCGATCTCATAAGCGAAAACACATAAGCCTCCGGCATGGAGCCTCCCAACGAAGAGGGTTGGTAAAAAACGATCAAGCGATCCCTCGTCTCCAGAAGTAAATTCAAATTCCCCCTTTTGTTGACATCCAAGAGCTCTGGATCAGACAGCGACGTACTGGCCGTTGCCTTGTCTGCCGCCTTCGCGAACCGCGCTTGCTCGGGATTCTTAAACAGCAGTCGGACCGGAATCGCCCGCAACGTCCGGGTACGCGCTGATTCAATATGAGAGACGCTACGAGCAGCTAGAAAGAGCAGTGGGAACGCCACGATAAGCAATCCTATCAATCCTGAGATGCCAAGCCTCTTCACCGCATACATATACACAGCTCCGAGCAATACAACAATGAGAGTAGCTCCTCGGCCGGTGTTTACTACCGTGTAAGAGTACGTAAAAAAATACTGCAGTGGCATGTCGAGGGACAGGAGGCTTACCCCGAAATCCTTATAGTAGAAGTATGCGTATACCCACCCCGTGAAGTAGTCGTAAACGCCCACAACCGAAAGAGCGGCCGCCGCCGCTCCCAATAGGCCGGGAAGCTGCTGAGAGTCCGTCCGGACCGGGGGCATTGCTGCCTGGAACCGGGCGCCGGCCTTGCGGGCCAGCGCCGCCCACCTTGTAGTGTTACTACCTCCGGCAGTCCTAGGCAACTTGGTGCACCTATCGACCGATGTCCTTGGTGGGGAGTACCGGCCAAGCTCGAAACTCCCTTAATACATCACCGCGACCATACCATAGCCGTTTCTGGAAGTCAACATGACCAAATCGTTTGAAATGTTATGGCGCCGCCACCAACAGCGCCTTGCCGATCACAGTCGTAAACCCGTCCAATACATCCAAGAAGCTTGCGGCCAAGAATGGAACGTCCTGGAGCTGCCAAAGATGTTCGGCGCTTTGCCAGGCGGACTCCCGGGCAGCGCTCACGCTCCAGGCGGCGATCGTATCTTGCAGATGGGAGATCGCCGGCAGCGTTTCGCCGAGGAGCCGCACATTCAGCGTCGTCTTGGCCGATTCAATAAGGCTGTCCAGCGTCGAGTTGAGCGCGGTGTAGTCGTTATAGTGCAGGCCCTCGTGATCCGGCGTTGTGCCCGTGACCTGACAGGTGCTGACAATCGCCTCGGGCAAGTCGTGGTTGATATGCGCGTTTATGCCCGCCAGTGCGAACTGGATCCGCGCGATCGCGCCTTGGTTCCGGCTGTTGAACAAAACTTGCCAGCACGAGGGAGTGGCCGCGCCGGAGAGAGAGGACTTGAGCGCGGAGAAGTAAAGGCTTGCGAATTGCACGTCGAGTTCGGCAAGCCATGCGGGATCGCTGAATCCGCCGCCTGCCACCCGCGCTTCCACCGCCTGAGTCACCTGCAGATACAACCAGTTGAACCATTTCAGACCATCCCCGTCGATACAAGTGGCCTCGATGTTATCCAGCGTTTGGAGAACGTCCGCTATAGATTGCGGAGCGGCCTGGACCGTGGCGAGCAGCGTCGCGTCGTAAGGAAACATAGCGGCAATCCCCCCATTAGTTTATGACGAAGTGGCCCTGCCGGAAACCGGCGCAGCAGACTAAGCGTCTGCGCCACGACGTTTCGAACTATATAGTGACGATGGACCGAAATCATTTCACCTGAAACCGCGCCACGGCTTTCCCAAAATGAATCTCGTCGCCCGGCTCCAGCTTCGTCCCGCGCGCCGTGCGATGCACTTCATGGCTCAGCCCGTCGCGGACGATCCGAAGGCCGCAATCCGCCGCCCCGCCGGCATCCCGTTGATACCAGCGGTCGTTGAATAAGCGATATTCGCCGGCGGTCTTGTCGTGGATAATGTGCGCATGCTCGCGCGAGACGCTGCGATTAATCTCGGTGTCCTCGCTAAATGCCAGATCGTTGCGGCGGATCAGGCCTTCGGAACGGTACACGTCCACAGTGCGGCCGATGTTCGTGCGGGCTTTGGAGAGCGGAATCTCCGCCGCGTTGGCCTGGCCTTCCACGACGATCAGCCGTCCGGCGCGGCGTGGCGCGGACGCGGGGCGCTCCTGCGATTCGGCTTCCACCCGAACCCATTGTTCGCCGGGCGCGGGCAACTCGCGCGTGACGTGTACATCTACCCCCAGATCCTCCGGATAGCGGCACTCGTTCCGGTCCAAGCTGGCGCGCAGTTCCTGCTCAAAATAGGTGCGGAAAAACTTGCCGGTGAACGTAGCCGCGCGGCTGTCCTCA
>JBEKTJ010000099.1:0-23523 GCA_049516155.1 Bryobacteraceae bacterium | reverse complement strand
TCGGAGTGTGGTCATGCGCCGGCTTCACGAAATAACCTTTGTACTGAAAACTCTGTGGAGCGGTACACGATCCAAAGGCGGTGGCGACCGTCATGTTGATGGTCAGCGAGGTGCTGCCTACCATGGTTGCCATGGGGCAGCCGCTGCCTCCGCAGGTGCAACCCGTGAGCGTGTCTCCGGCAACAACCTGATCGGACAAGCAATTCTCATCGGCCGTGCAACTGCCGCTGTACAGGCTAAGCGTCTGGGAGCTTCCAGAGCTCCATGTGCGGAACGGATGCATGCTCGGCGTAGACGCATGAAAAGCCTCCGTGTCAGGAAGTATATGCCGGATTGACTCGGGAGTCAAGAGAAATCTTTAGGCGCGTAGTTTCATGTAAGAAGATCTCGCGTTAAGGCCTTTCGATTGTGTTGGAAGCGGTAGTGCGGCGCATTGCTGGAAGGAAAAGGAGTTAGTGCGACTTATGCGTGCGCGAGTGCGTTAAGCAGTACGGATTGGCGGTCGAGTTACTCGCGTCAACGCGGCAGGGCGTTTTCCCCGAAACAGCGCCGCATCGAACCTGGTAAGTCAGCCGATGTGGGAGTAATTCGGGCCGCGCCTTGCGGCCATGCCCCGGTCCCCGCTCCGGCTGGGGCGCTGGGAAAGATGCTGTCCCGGCAGGGCGGAGGGCTGAAATTGACAATCCACATTCCTGCGCGCTAACCTCCGGTTGATCCGCGATGCTGCCACGTATAAGTTTGGCGATTCTATGTCTTCTGGCGCGATTGGCCGCGCAAACGCCCGGCACCGTGCAGCAGCTTGAGTCCACCGCACGCGAGCGTCTGGCAGCGCGGGACGCCAACGGGGCACTGGCGGCGTATGAGAAGCTGGCGGAATTGGCGCCCGCATCCGCCGCTTATCAGGATGAAATCGGGTTTCTGCTGAGCGCTACGAACCGTTCCGCGGAGGGTATTCCTCATTTTCAACGCGCCACGGAATTGGATCCCAAGATGGCGCAAGCCTGGTATCACCTGGGGGTGGCGCTGTGGCTGGCGCAGCGGCCCGATCCCGCCGTGCGGGCTTTGCAGAAGGCGGCGGGGCTGGCGCCCGATCGCGGCGAATATCATTACCGGCTGGGCTCGGCATACGCGCAGACCGCGCACTATCGGGAAGCTGTTTCGGAGTTGCTACGGGCGTCGCGCCAGTTACCCGCTAACGCCGAGATCTGGGCAACGATGGGCGACGCCTATCTGCAACTGAGCCGTTACAAAGACGCGCGGGACGCTTACCGGCAGGCGCTGCGATTCGATCCTAAGAACGACTTAGTGCGCAACGGTTATGGCAATGCGCTGGTCAGATCGGGCGATCCTGCCGCGGGCCTGAAGGAATTTCGGACAATCTTAGAACACGACCCGAGTAACTTCCACGTGCAGGTGAACCTGGGTTATGCTTACATCGCGGCCGGTGACTTCCAGGGCGCCATCAAACATCTTTCCGCGCTGATCCGCGACCACCCGGACGATGCCGGCGCGCATTACGATTTGGGAATCGCGTACAAGCAAACCGACGATCTGCCGCATGCGCGAGCGGAACTGGAGCGGGCGGTGGCGCTCGACCCGGCGTTGGCGGAGGCGCATTACAGCCTGGGTCTTACGTATATAGATGCCGGACTTCCGGACAAGGCCATCGAGCAATTGCGCGCGGCGGTGGCGCAGCGCCCCGAGTATAATGATGCCTGGTATATCCTGGGTACGACTTTGAAACAGCAAGGCGATGCGGATGGCGCGATCGAAGCGTTGCGGCGGTCTGTGGCGCTGGATGGGCTGAACGCCGCCGCCTGGAATAATCTGGGGCTGTTGCTGCGGCGGAAGGGCGATGCGGCGGGGTCGGCGGATGCGTTTGCGAAGGCGGCGGAGATTCGGAAGGCGGAGGAGCGAGAGAAGGAGAAGAAACTCAAGCAGGGAAGTTAAGTGGCGCTCAAAACAGGATGCCTGCGACTTGTTCCGCTATCTTCCGGGCCTTTTCGCTAAGAGCGTTGAGCGATGTCGAGTGATCGGTCGTGCTTATCCGGACGACGAAGGCCCGGTCGCGAACACGTCCTACGATCTGTACGGCGCCTTCATCGTTGCAAGATAGCGCCTCGTTGCCTATGGCTTTCAGCGGCACGGCGGCGGAATGGCAGCGCGCCGCGTAGGTCGCAAAATCTTTGGCTGGGGAAGGCATGGTTTCTACTTCGATGCGAAGGTCGAGCAGCAGAGATCCGTCGCGCCGGATGAATTCGCAGGTGGCATCGTCTCCAGCGTGTGCGCGCGTTATGGTGAGGTTGGTGACTTGTCCACCCAGGACCCCGCCGGCGGTCGCTGCGTTCAGCCATGGGCAGGTGTTCGCGGCTGCCGCGACGGACGGCAGGATCAGAATGGGTAAGACGAGTGCGCGCATGGTCTCACGCGCCCGTCTTGCCGGCAGGCTTCAACACTTCACTCTTAAGGATCTTGCCGCCTTCCTGAATGACATAAAGGCGGTTGACTTCCAGATCCTTTAGTTGGTCGATCTGGCCGCTTAGCCACTTGATCTCAACCATATCCACCTTAGTCGCCTGTTCCAGTCCGAAATGCATGCGCAGATCGTTTTGCGAGAAGTAACTGCCACCGCTGCGCAACTCATCCATTTGGGCCAACGGCTTGGGCGCGTCCGGCTTGGTCTTAGCAATCACCGTGACCCGGCTGCCGATGCCGCTGCGGTTGGACTTCACGCCGGAGAGCTTGATCTTGATCCAGTTCCGTTTCAGCGTGGAGTCACAGCGTAGAAGTTGCGGGATGGCATTGACGCAATTCACCGCCACGTCGAGATCGCCATCGTTGTCGTAGTCGCCGAAAGCGCACCCGCGCGCTGGAGCATTTTCCAGAATGCCCGGTCCGCCTTTGTCGGTGACTTCCTCAAATCGCCCGTTTTGCAGGTTGCGGTAGAGATACTTGTGCTCGGCGTACTTGAGATCGGCGTTGGACTTATCCACCTCCGGATATACGTGGCCGTTCGACATCAGAATGTCGAGCCATCCGTCGTTATCCATATCGAAGAAGCCTACGCCCCAGCCCAGCAGCCGTGTGTTCACTCCCAGGCCGCTCGGATAAGTACGGTCTTCGAAGTTTGCATCGCCCAGATTTGTATATAAGGAATCCGTGTCTCCGGCGAAATTCGTTTTCACCACGTCCAGATTGCCATCGCGGTTGTAGTCGCCGATGGAGACGCCCATGCCGGCCTGCGGCTTGCCCTCGGGAGACAACGCGGCGCCGGATTCAATGGCGATGTCCTTGAACGTGCCGTCCTTTTGATTCTGATAGAGGGTAGCCGTGCTGGAATCATTGGCGACATAGATGTCGGGCCAGCCGTCGTTGTCCAGGTCCGATGCGGCCACACTTAAGCCATAAGTGCCTTGCGTCTTCCAGATGCCGGCTTTCTCACTGACATCCGAAAATGTGCCATCGCCGTTGTTGTGGTACAGGATATTCTTGCCGCCGCGCAGACCGGGCGGTCCGCAAGCCACCAGCAATCCTTTGTAGGTGCAAGGGCCAGCCTCCGGCGGCGGGGCAGTCTTCAAGTCGAAATCGACGTAGTTGGCTACGAACAGATCGAGGTGACCGTCCTTGTCGTAATCGACGAATGTGCAGCCTGTATTCCAGCGAATCTTCGGACCAGGCTGGCTAAGTCCCGCCTCCTTGGTCACGTCCGTGAAGGTGCCATTCCCGTTATTCCGGTAAAGGGCGTTTTGGCCATAGTAAGTCACGAAGAGATCGTCGTTGCCGTCGTTATTATAATCGCCCACACAGCAGGCTTGTCCCCATCCCGTGCGGTGTTCGAGACCGGAACCCTTGGTCACATCCGTGAAAGTGCCATCGCGATTGTTCTTGAACAGGTGGCAGCGCGGTTCTTTGCCTTCTGGAAAGCCTTCCAGCCGCCAGCCATTTATCAAGAACACGTCCAGCCAGCCATCGTTATCGTAATCGTAGAAGGCCAAGCCGCAGCCTGTGGTTTCCAAAAGATATTTGTTCTTGCCTTCGCCGCCGTAGATGGTCTTCACGGCCAAGCCCGCCTCCTTGACCACATCCACAAAGCTGAGGCCAAGCGGAGTGCCCTCGATCGGCGACTTGGGACCGGCCGGCGCGGGCATGGCTTTCGCATCGTAACTGCGCTCGACCGGGCCCGGCAGTTTCTGGCCCATCGCCGCCAAGTCCGCAAACGGGAGTACTAGAGCGGACCGGCTCAGCGAGCGGATAAAGCGGCGTCGCGATGCGCGCATCTAAAATTGTCCTCCGCCAGTGGAAACGGCCGCCGCGGGCGGGATATCGGTATGCATATGCCAGGGTACGCTTTCCGTCGAGATCTCGGGATGCTTGCGCAGGAATTCCAGTGAGTAAGTGGGCGCGCCAGGGTCCACTTGCTTGGTGGCAAATAACGCAGCCTGCTCGGCGGCTTTATCTTTCATCCCCATGCGGCGATAAAGAACCGCCAGGTTGTAGTGCGCGGCCAGGTCGTCCGGGTCGATCTTTTGCAGGGCTTCGAACTGCTCCCTGGCCTCATCGTAAGCATGCCTCTGATAGTAGGCGATGCCCAACTCCCGGCGCGGATCGCGGGCCTGCGGGTACTGGATTACAACTCTCTGCAGATCGGCCACTTCCTCGTCGTAGTGCCCCTCGCGCCTTTCGACCAGCGCCAGATAGTAAAGCGCGCGCGCATTATTCGGGCTGAGCGTCAAGGCCTGCTCCAGGTGACTGCGCGCCTCGGAATACTTCTCCCACTCGATATAGGTGAGGCCGATATTGATATGGCCGTCGGCATAATCCGGCCGTAACTTGACCACCTGCTCGAAGGCGTGCATGGAATCCGCGTATTGCAATTGATCCAGATAAGCGATGCCGAGATTGTTCCAGCGCATCCAGTCCGGGTTGTCGTGCGGGTCCGCAGGCGTGGCCGGATTATCGCCGATATTCAGCGTGCGGCTGCGAGCGGCAAGTTCCACGACGGGATATGCGGGGTGGTCCGGCCCCAGGACGTTGTTCAAATAACTCTGGCGCAAATGGCGATAGTTGACGCGCGCGGTAACAGTCAGCGGGCCGCTGACGCCGGCGGGAATTTGAAATTCATAACGCACCAGGGCGGAACGGCCCGACTGAATCGTGTTGTCATAGGCCACCGAGTGGATGGTCCAGACCTTATGATTGTCCACAAAGATGCCATCCATGTTTACAGGCCTGTTGGTGAAGCTGTGCGCGCGCTCATCCAGCGAGCCATCCGGCTTCAGGAAACCGCTGTGATAAATCTCTTTGCCGGCCGCATCCCGGACTACAAACTCAACCCACGGCTCGTACAGGTCGCGTACTTCGGGGACCAGGGAATGGCCGATGTTCTTATTCTGGATCACCACCATCATCTGCACGATGTCATTCGGGGCAAGGCGGAAAGGCTTGGTGCCGAGCGGCGCAGTCATCTCCCCCTCGTCTGACTTCTTGATCCCGAACAAATCCACGTTCAAGTACATGCCCGATTGCAGAAACTCGACAGTCTTTTGTAACTGTTCGTCGAAACCGTAGTAAAACGGAACGGCGGTGTTGCCGGCCGGCCAGCGATGCGAGGCAAACGTGCCATGCTTGGCGCCTTGGTCTGCGAGGTTCAATGGCGACCGCGCCATGTGACAGTCCTGGCAGGTGGTGAAACCCGTGGAGTAGAAAGTAAGCGGATTGCGCTGCGAAAACTTCGAGTTCTGCCACTCGTCGTAGGTCGTGAAGGCGCGGATGAATTTGTAATCGTTCAGCGGTTCCGGCAGGTTGGCTTTGTGGCACGCCGCGCAGAACTCCGGCGTCCGGTAGAATTCCTTCATCACCGCCCTGGAGTGCCGGTCGGGATGGTTCTTGATTTCTTCATCGGGCACCATGCCGGGAATACGGTAGCCGTCTTCATCCACCATTGCCGAGGGCACGCCCAAGACAAAGCCGCCATTCCCGTTGGTCGATTGCAATTGTTGAATCGAGTGACAAGTGGTGCAGGTAAGTCCGTCCTCGTCGAACCCGCGGTCCACCTGCGAGTCTTGCGTCAATGCGCCCGAGAGGACCCCGATAGGATTATGGCAGCTATCGCAGTGCCGGGTGAATTCGATGCCCTTGGTGCGCAGCAGTATGTTGACGCTGGTGCGGTAGAAGGGAGTTCGAAATGCGTTCGAGTGCAGCGCCTGGCGCCATTGGCTGTACGCCTCCTGGTGGCAACGTCCGCAATAGGAAGCCGGCAGGAAGGCCTCCGGCTGAATGAAACCACCGCCTTCAATAGCCGCGTTGCCCGGCGTGGAGTTGCCAGGGCCAAAGTGAAAATTATAGGTCGCGCCTATCTTGTCGGCGTAGGCTTTGCGGTCGCTAGTGTCGTCCTGCTGCGCCCGGGATGTGACCACCGAGACGGCACACGCTCCGGCGAAAACAGCTATGGTGACGAGCCTGTACCTTGTCCCGCACATGGGGCACCCTTTCGCAATGGACCTTCGCATTAGTATACCAAACGATACTCGCCAAAGAGCGGGTCCTGGAGGACCCACGCAGACCTGGAGGTCCGCCCCACTATACAATCAGGCATGATGCACAGATTGATTTGCTTGTCGTTTGTGACGCTGCTTGCGCCGATGCTGCATGCGCAGAAGTCCACTACCATCGAGGAGCGAACTGCCGGCATGCGCAAGCTGGACGGCTATTTCCCGCTGTATTGGGACGACCATACCGGCAACCTGTGGCTGGAGATTCCGCGCCTGGGCGACGATTTCCTGTTGGCTACCGGCATCGCCGCCGGATTGGGGTCGAATGACATCGGTCTCGAGCGGGGCCTCGAGGATGGCGGCAAAGTCGTCTCGTTCCAGCGCATCGGGCCGAAAGTGCTGCTGGTGCAGGGCAGCGAGTCGTTCCGCTCGTCGAGCGCCAACCCCGCCGAACGGCGTTCAGTGGAGGATTCATTCGCCAAGTCCGTCCTTTGGGGGTTCACCGTTGGAGCCGAATCCAACGGCCGCGTCCTGGTTGACGCTACCGATTTTTTCGTTCGCGATGGCGGCGGCGCCGCAAACACGCTTTCCGCCGGTGTCACTTATAAGATCGATCGCACGCGCAGCGCCGTCTACCTGGAGCGCACCAAAGCCTTCCCCAAGAATACCGAGATCGAAGTCACTCTAACTTTCACCAACGAACCGTCGGGCGGACGCGGCGGCGGAGGTGTCGCGCCCACCCAGGGACCACCCCCGATACAGGTCCGCGCTGCGGGGGCTGCTGCGCCCGGCGGCGGCAGGGGCTTTGGCGGCGGAATGTTCTCCGGCACCGTGGCCAGCGTCACTCCCACCGCCGAAGCCGTCACGCTGCGCGAGCACTATTCGCTGGTCGAACTGCCCGACAACAACTACGTGCCGCGCCTCGACGATCCGCGCGCCGGCTACGGCGGCCCCAGCTTTGTGGACTACAGCACGCCCATCGGCGAGCCTATGGTCCGGCGGTACATTCAACGGCATCGCCTGGAGAAGAAGGATCCCACCGCCGCCATCAGCGATCCCGTGAAGCCCATCGAATACTGGGTCGATCCCGGCGCGCCGGAGGACGTGCGCAATGCCCTTATTGAAGGCGCGAGCTGGTGGAACCAGGCATTTGAAGCCGCCGGATTTCGCAACGCATTCAAAGTGGCTGTCCTGCCCGACGGCGCCGACCCCATGGACATTCGCTACAACATGATCAACTGGGTGCATCGATCCACGCGCGGCTGGAGCTTCGGCGGCACGGTCAGCGATCCGCGCACCGGCGAGATCATTAAGGGGACGGTCACACTCGGCTCACTGCGCGACCGGCAGGATTATCTGATCTTCGAAGGCCTGCTGTCGCCCTACAAAACCGGCAGCGAAAGGCCCGATATCCTCTATCAAACGGCCTTGGCGCGCATACGGCAGCTCGCCGCGCATGAGGTCGGCCACACGCTCGGGCTGGGCCACAACTATTACGACAGCACGCAGGGTTGGATTTCCGTGATGGATTACCCGCACCCCCAGGAGAAGCTGCTGCCCGATGGCACAATCGATTTGTCGCAAGCGTACGCCGCGCACATCGGCGAATGGGACAAGATATCCATCAAATACGGCTACAGCCAGCTTCCGCGGGGCGATGAAGCCGCGGCGCTCGCGCGCATTCTCGACGACGCGTGGGCCAAGGATTTGCGCTACATGACGAATCAGGATCTCGGCATTCGCCCGGGGGTGGATCAGTGGTCCAACGGTCTGAACCAGGCGGACGAACTGAATCGCATCATGAAGATTCGCCGCGCCGCGCTCGACCGGCTGGGTGAGCATACCATCCGCACGGGCGCGCCCATGGCTACGATCGAAGAGCCGCTGGTGCCCATCTTTATGTATCACCGCTACTCGGTGGAATCGGCTGCGTCGAGTATCGCCGGTCAGGATTACATCTACGCCATGCGCGGCGATGGCCGGACGCCCGTCAAGTGGGAATCGGCCGCTAATCAGCGCAAGGCGCTGGAGGCGTTAGCCGACACGCTGAAGCCGGCCGAGCTGACCGTGCCCAAGCAGGTGCTGGATGCGATTCCGCCGCGGCCGCCGGGCTTTGGCCGCCACCGGGAACTGTTTCCGCGCACCACCGGCGACGGTTTCGATCCGCTCAGTCCGGCTACGGTGGCCGCGGATGTGACTATCGGCTTCGTTCTGCAGTTGGACCGGGCGGCGCGGATGGTGGCGCAGCATGCCGTCGATCCTGGGCTGCCGGGCCTCGAAGAAGTGATCGACCGGTTGACGAAAGCGACCGTCGATGCAACGGCAGCGTCGCCCTACGAAGCCGAAGTGCGCCGCGCCGAGGAGCGCGTGCTGGTGGATCGCGTGATGTGGCTGGCCACCGGCGCGTCCAACAGCCAGGTGCGCGCCATTGCGTCGTGGGTGCTGTTGAAGCTGGCGGCGCGATTTGAGGGCGGCGAGGTCGTCAGGGACGAAGCCGAAAATGCGCACCGCTTGCTGCTGGCCGCCGATATCAAACGCTTCCTGGAGCGGCCAGCGGATCCGGCGCAGCCGATGCCCGCTCCCGGGGCGCCGCCGGGGGCGCCTATCGGCGGGGATTCGGGGATGGATTGGCTGGCTCCGGCGCCAGGATGCAATTGGACGGGCGAGCAGCCGGATTGGTGGGGTACGGTGGAGGGGCCGCTGTAGACACGTTGGGGCTGATCCCGGTTCGCCGCAACTTCCTACAACCCGTTTCCGTACCCCGTGGCCCGTTGTTGGTGGGCTGTTACCGCCAGGAATGGTGTACCAGGCCAACCAGACGCGACTGCGCAGTCAGGATCGCCTCAGTTGGCATGATTGGGCGTTCTGCCGATCAGCCGCGCGGATCTCGACGGGGGCTGGCACAGAAAACAAAACGCCTTTCCGATAGACTGAAGCAAGGCCCACGGCCCAAGGAATTTTTAAACTGCAACGCATTGCCATAGCGGGTGCTACCGGATATATCGGCGGGAGACTGGTGCCGCAACTGCTCGCTTCCGGCTATTCGGTGCGATGCCTCGTGCGCTCTTCTGCGAAGTTGGCAGGCCGCGCTTGGGCCTTAGACTCGCGCGTTGAGATCCGCAGAACCGATCTCGCCGACGCGCCATCGCTCACGCGTGAGTTGGAAGCGTGTGGCGCGGCATTTTATTTGGTGCATTCGATGATGTCGGCCGGCGACGAGTATGCTCAACGCGACCGGCAACTCGCCCTTGCATTCGGACAGGCTGCCTACGACGCCCGAGTGGGGCGCATCATTTACCTTGGCGGCCTGGGTGAAACCGGTTCGCATCTAAGCAAGCATCTGTCTTCGCGCCGTGACGTGGAGGGGGCGCTTGCCTCTGCGGGAGTGCCGGTCACGGTGCTGCGCGCCGCGATGATCATCGGCTCCGGCTCGGCGTCTTTCGAGATTCTGCGGTACCTTGTGCACCGGCTGCCAGTCATGATCACACCGAAGTGGGTGAGCACTCCGTGCCAGCCAATCGCGGTCCAAAACGTGATCACGTACTTGGTCGGCGTGCTAGCAGTGCCAGAAACCACGGGTGGCGTTTTCGACATCGGTGGGCCTGAAGCGCTGTGCTACAGCGACATCATTCGCCTCATGGCGGAAGAACTCGGTCTTTCCCGACGCTGGCTCATACCGGTTCCAGTCCTGACGCCTCGCTTGAGTTCTTATTGGATTCATTTCGTGACTCCCTTGAGCCACAAGATCGCGATACCGCTGGCCGAAGGGCTAAAGAACCCAGTCGTGTGCCGTGATGACCGGATCACGCGTTTGGTCCCGCAGAAACTGTTGAACGTTCGCGAGGCCATCCGCGCCGCACTCAGTCAAGTTACGGCACGTCAGGTGGAGACGAACTGGTCGATGGCTGGCCCGATGCCCGGCGATCCGGATTGGTCTGGTGGCACAGTCTTTCGCGACACCCGCGAAGTTGCCATCGACGCGCCGGCCGGGGCAGTATTCCGCGCCGTATGTCGCTTAGGCGGGCAGCGTGGCTGGCATGGCGCCAATTGGCTCTGGATCATCCGCGGCTGGCTGGATCGGCTGGCTGGCGGCCCTGGACTGCGCCGCGGCCGCCGTGATCCCGAGGCCCTCAGCTACGGCGAGGCCCTCGACTTCTGGCGCGTCGTCGGCATGGAACCGGACCATCGCGTCTCGTTACGAGCCGAAATGCGATTACCGGGCGAAGCCTTGCTCGACTTCCGAATAGAACCTCGTAACAAGGGGCACTGCACCCTTCACCAAACAGCTCTGTTCCGGCCACGCGGGCTGCACGGTTTGATCTACTGGTACGCGGTGCTCCCGTTCCATTACCTTGTGTTCCGCGGGATGCTGGCCGGCATCCAGCGCGATGCCGTTCAGATCGCTCTGCTGCCTCAGCCATGACCCTCGCCCAACACCGCTGACGGCGGAAGCCTGCACTCCTGTTGCGAAATCCCCTTCCCACAAGCAGCCGCCCCTGAACTCCGGTTCTAGTCCATGACGACCAGCCGACTGGCCTTGTCGCTCCAGATCTCCTCGATTCGCCGTATCCGGACCCCCTGAGCCGGCAGAAGTCCAAGATGGCTTTTCGTTCATGTGGATTCCTTCCGGATTCGCGAACATCCTCCGGTACTGTCGCCGATCCGAGCGCAGCGCGATGCACCAGAAAGCAAGTCCACTGCATTGACCCCGGAGGCACAATCGGCGACACTCAGTGGTAGAGATTCCAAAACGGAAATCTCGGATGAGGCTTCGCATGCGCTTTCTCTTGCCCGCCATCGTTATCTATACCGCAGCGGTATTGCCGGCCATCGCCGCTGACCGCGTCAAGACCTCCAACGGCATCCTCGAATCCACCACCGCGCCCCAAGCCGGCGTGCGCAGCTTCAAGGGCATCCCGTTCGCACAGCCGCCTGTCGGCGACCTGCGCTGGCGCGAGCCGCAACCCGTCAAGAACTGGACCGGCGCCCGCAACGCCGACCAGTTCGGCCCCCGGTGCATGCAGCGCACCTCACCCGGCGCAGACTATTGGTTCCGCAGCAACGGCATGAGTGAAGATTGCCTCTACCTCAACGTCTGGACCTCCGCCAAATCGCGTAATGAAGGACTTCCGGTTCTCGTTTACATCTTCGGCGGCGGCTTCCAGAATGGCGATGGCTCGGAGCCGCGCTACGACGGGGAGAGCATGGCCCGCCGCGGCATGGTCGCGGTATCCGTCAACTACCGCACCAATATCTTCGGCTTCTTCGTCCATCCCGAGCTGACCAAAGAGTCTCCGCACCACGCCGCAGGCAACTACGGTCTGTTGGACCAGGTGGCCGCCCTCCAGTGGGTACGGAGAAATATCGCGGCCTTCGGTGGCGACCCCAAGCACGTCACCATCGCCGGCGAATCCGCGGGTTCCATCTCCGTCAGCGCGCTGATGGCTTCACCGCTCTCCAGGAACCTGATGGCCGCCGCTATCGGCGAGAGCGGCGCCGCCTTATCCAGCCTGCCACCGCAGCCTCTTGCCGATGCCGAACAGAAGGGCGTCAAATTCGCTACCGCCGCCGGCGTCAACACGCTTGCCGCCCTTCGCGCAATGACTGCCGAGCAGATTCAGGATGCCGCCGCCAAAGCGCAGGGTGTCCGCTTCAGCACGGCGATGGACGGCTACTTCCTTTCGAAGCCCCTGGCCGAGATCTTCGAAGCCGGCGACCAGGCTAAGGTTCCGCTGCTTGAGGGGTCGAACACTCAGGAGCAGCCGGCACGCTCCGTTCTGGGCAGTGGCGATTCTACGCCGGAAACGCTGGCGAACGCCATCACCAGGTTCTATGGGGATAAGGCCGGGCCGGTGCTGAAGGCCTACACCGCCGGCACCACCGCTGAGGTTTACGAAGCCGCCACCCACCTGGCCAGCGCCCGCTTCATCTCGTACGGCACGTGGAAGTGGGCTGAACTCCAGATGAAAACCGGCGGCCAACCGGTGTACCGTTACCTATACGCCCGTCCCCGGCCGGCTTATCTTGGTATGCCGGGTGAGTCTTTGCCCACAGCGCCTAATGGCGACGGCGCAGCCAACGCCCAGCAAACCGCGCCACCCATGGGTGCGGCGCATTCCGCCGAGATCCAATACGCCATGGGCAATCTGGATCTCGACAAGCGCTACACTTGGGAGCCCGCCGATTACGAAGTATCCAAAACGATGCAGGCCTACTTCGTGAATTTCATTAAGACGTTCAACCCGAACGGCTCGGGTCTGCCGGACTGGCCGGCCTACCGCGCCGACGATGGTTACCAGCGCATGCGCATCGACGTGAAGTCCCAAGCCGAATCCGAAGGGGATCGCGAGCGGTATCTCGCGCTGGAAGCAGCCACGGCGCGATAACCGTCGCTACGCTAGCTGGAAGTTATGCACTTGGCCCTATCACGCCCACGCCAGCGAAGTAGCATGAAGGGGCCCTGGAAGTCTGGTTCGAGGAAGTTTGGAACCGAATATTGGCGGGCGGATCGCACGCGGCGGCTGGCGCCGGCCACTATATGAAGCCTAACTGCGCGCCCGCAGCAGCCGAGGCTAGCGCGCCTTCCGATCAAGAGATTAAGAGCGGACCGCACTAGAAAGAGCGCGGCCACGGTTCGCGCGGACGAGGGCGTCCGTTCTACTATTGCGGTTTCCCAACCGGGAGCAGCACCGTCCCCATATCCGACGACTGCACGCGTATGGTGCCGGCGGGGGGCGGGGGCAGGCCACTCGAAGGCGCTATTACCGGGAGCGCTTGCGCCTGCCGGGCCGCCGGCCTCGAGACCGCGACTTGGTTTGCCTGCGCGGTGCGCATCTGCTGCAATCCCGCGCGCACCTGCGCTTCCGGTACGTGCAGCGAGAGCAGAATGTGTTTGCCGTTCATCCGATATTTGAAAGCTTCCAGTCCGCTCCCGGCTTGGCCGGCCATCTTCGCTTGCGACTGCACCATGGCCGACAGCGAGCGCAGCCCATCGGACAGTTCGGCGGCCCCTTTTAGCGTGCGCATTTCAAGGTCGGCGGAAAAATCGAAATCGGGGCTGAAGCGCAGCCCGCCATTCAATCCTGCCACCTTTTCGATGAACTGCGCGAGCTTCGCGCCCGCCGGGGACTTGGTGGCAGGGGAATCCGGCAACGGCCCCGTCAGGATTTCCGTCGAGGCCACCCAGATGTCATCCCCGTCGTACTTCGCCGCCTGCGCCGCCAGGGCCTTCGGCAATCCCACATGTTGGCCGCGGCGGTGAATGGCGGATTTCACGTCGCGCATTTGCCCGATGGCTACGATGCCGCCATCCAGAAAGGCGAATGCCATGTTGCCGGGCTTCGCGGAGGCCAGGATGGGCACGCCTTCGTACTCCGACGCCTCGCCGCTGAACCCCTTCACCGCTTGAATCCGCGCCGGATCGAGCGAGGTTCGTACCAGCATGATTACTGGCCGGGGCGCGCCGGGCCCGCTGGCGATCACAATATCCCGAACTTCCCGGCTCCAGTCGATGTGGGTAAGGCCCGCGATCAGTTCCTGAAATTGCGGCTGGGTCTTCACCGCTTGGGCGTTTAGCTGCGTCGCGACCCCCTGGTGAACCGCATCCCGCATGGCCGATCCGATGGGCGAGGCCATGATATTCGAGAGATTGACCTCCATGACCATGCTCGCGTCCGGCATCACCAGGTTCATCATGTTGGGGTCGGCGGCGGCCGCCAGGCCGGCCACCGCTATCAGTGCCAATAGGTTGCGCAAGACAGTCACACACTACTCCTTTCGTCTCTCTTATCGGCTTAACACCGCCGGAGAGGACAGCACAAGTGCTCCAAGGTTAATCGGCCTGGATCTGAAACTGAAGCTATGGTAGAGTAAAGTCCGGATAAGGAGGCCTGCAATGAGGTATCCTCGCCTATATTTCGCGCTTCTGCTGCTGCTTGCGGCAGCCCACCTACACGCGCAAACCGCCGCCGCCGGAGCGATTGTGGAAGGCGAGGTGGTCAACGCCGCCACTGGCGCGCCCATCGCCGGCGCACGCGTTAAGCTCGACCCCAGGCACGCTGAGCCGCTCTATCTGAAGAGCGATGCCGGGGGCCATTTTCTCTTCCGCAACCTGCCTCCGGCCTTATATCAATGGAGCGTGGAAGCGCCCGGTTTTCTGCAGCCCGCGCAGCCGGCGTTTCTGGATCTGACGGTTCCGCCGGCGGGACCGATTTGCGTCGGGCCGGGCGGCGTGCGGCCTTCCACCGGGCCATCCACTATAGCCACCGACGCCGACGGCACAACGCACGCCCGGATCGCTATCCCATTAACCGCTTACGGAGTGCTCACCGGCAAAGTGACCGACCCCGATGGCGTTCCGCTGGAGGATTGGGACGTTGGTATCCTTGTCAAGCAGGTCAAGCAGGCTACGCCGAAGACCGGCAACTCCGGATCATTTGCCCAGCCGCTGCCCGACGGACACTATGAAATCACTCGGAGGACTACCGTCCGCACGAACGATAAGGGTGAGTTTCGCGCCGCACGCCTGGAGCCGGGGACCTACTATGTCATAGCCAACAGGCCCAGCCTCCCGGGAACAGCAGAGAGCAGCTACCGCGCTACATACTACCCGCGGGCGATTGACTTGGCATCCGCCAAACCGCTGGAACTCGCCGCCGGCGATCGGGCGCGCGCCGATATCCGGATCGTAAGCCAGCCCGGCATCCGCATCGCCGGCCGTCTGGTCAGGCCGGGGGCCGCGGAGGATTCCGGCGATCGACTGCTCTCCACCCAGATCGTTCTGGCGCCGGAGACAAACCTCGTTAACGCAAACGGCACGTCCACGGTAGCGAATGACGAATACGAATTCAATGACGTGCTTCCCGGCAGGTATACCTTGATGGCGGTCACACATGAAACAAGCGACCTGTTTGGCGGCCACCAGAAAGCTATCTTCGGATTGATGCGTCCGATTGAGGCTGGCGACAGCGATATGAACGGCGTCGATCTGGTGCTGCAACCGCTCCGCGATCTTGCCGGCGCCGTGACCTTCTCCGAGGGCTGCGCACCGTTCCCGTTAACTATCCGCACAGACTCCTTTAGCACGCTCTCAGGGGGACAAGCGGAAACCGTCAGCGGAGCCGATGGCAAATTTGTGCTGCAGGGACTCGGCCCGGGTAAGTTCACGGTTTCGGTCTTCAGTTCGAGCCTGATGGTGGGCCCGGTATCCATACGGCTGGGGGAGCGCGACGTTGAGAAGGATGGCTTCGAATCGCCGATCTCCGGCGACGAGCCACTGCTGATCGAGGTAGGCTGTGCCAATTCGAGGAGGCCAACATGAGACCGTACGTCCTTCTATTGGTGTTTTCGGCGGCGGCGGCCGCGCAGGTGACGGAGGGCGACGTGGTGAACGCCAAGACCGGCGCCCCGGTAGCCGGAGCGTACGTCTCCGCTGGCGCCGCCATGGGCGGCGAACCGGTGACTAAAACGGATGTGGCTGGACATTTCCGATTACCGGGTACGTCTGCCGCTTATGCCCCGCTGCACGTCGTGCACGCCGGATTCTTGCGCAGCGACCGGCCCATTCGGAATAAAACCGGGCAAGCCGCCTCCACGGTTCGGATTGAGTTGACCCCTGCCGCGGTTATTTCAGGGAAGATCCTGGACGAAGACGGCTTGCCGGTTGAAGCGACGGTGTGGGCAGTGCGCTCCCGCACGGTGGACGGGGAACGGAAATTTGAACCGGTCGCGACTGCGCAATCCGACGATCTCGGCCAGTATCGCCTGGCGAATTTGAAGGCCGGCCGTTACTGGGTCCACACCGGGTCGGGAGGCGCGGGCTTCTGGGATCGGCGATACGTTGCCAGATACTATCCGGGAACGCTTCGGCCGGACGACAGCGGCCAGATAGAGGTCGAGGCCGGCCAGGAACGGGACGGGGTGGATATCCGCCTGACCAAATATGAGGGCGTGACTGTCTCCGGGCATGTCGAAATGCCTGCCACTATAGCGGCCACACGGCGGCTATTGCCAATTTATCTGGAGCCGGACCCATCCAACTTGGAGACGTTCTACAGTCCGCAGCGGCCTGACGGCAGTTTTGTCATTCGACATGTGCCGCCGGGAGATTATATCCTCCGCGCAGATTTCGGCAATGGCGCGCCCAAGGCCGGGGACCTTCTGGCGGAACAGAGATTGCGAGTTGGCGATGCCGATGAGCGGGATATCGTTCTGAAACCGCATGAGCTGCGGGCTGCGGATCTGGCGGGTACGCTTCTCATGCAAGGCGGAGGCAGTCCATCGCCTATGCGCATCCAGCTTCGCGCCAGGAACGGCAGCGGCCCCTCGACGCGCTCGAACGAAGACGGCACGTTCGTCCTGCCAGGAATTCTGCCGGGCCACTACGAGATACAGGTAGTGCCGGACATGAAGATCGTGAATGGCGCCATCGATCTCAGTTCTATGGCTGGCGCGAGTTATCCCATTTCGGTGCAGCTTGGCGAGAAGGAAGTGCTCGAGACTGGATTCGATCTGGATGGCCCGGTTGCCGGCCCTCTCCGCGTCACGGTGGGTTCCTTCATCGGAATCGAGGGTAAGCTTTTGGATGCTTCCGGCGAGCCTGTAATTGGCGCGGCCCTTCTGGCAATTGCATCCGGCGCCGCGGCCAGCATGGGCGGGGTCGCGATCACCGAGGCGAACGGGACCTTTCGACTCATGCTGCGCAAGCCTGGCGATTATCACATTTACATGGCGGACGATCAAACCGATTGGGAAGACCCCGATAACCTGAAAAAGCACGAGGGCGATTTCCCCCTGCTGAGGGTCGCCGACGGGGCCAATCCACCGGTATCGTTGAGACTGACGGCGCTGCAAGCAAGGTGACCAAAGCAAGCTGAAAATAAACATTGCCGGTATATGCCAAGAAGCTAATCGAAAGGAGTAACTGGATGCCACTTTTCTGGGATGCAACAGCCGAAGCTTTGGCCGGACTAGAACGCCTCGTCGAAGATGACATCCCCCTGGTGCAGCGCACTATTGTTGGAGACGACAAGGATGTTAGTCGACCGGACCGGGGCGCCCACCAGCAGCAGATTGCCGGGAGCAAAGTTCTGCTAACAATCGCGCAGCAGATCCCCGAGGCGCTCCAAGGACTTGGCGTGTTTGATACCGGGAACACCAATCGGTACCAGGGGATTGGGCGCATCTCGACGGGCCTCGGATTCCCACATCCGGAGACGGATCCGGACTTCCTTGGCATGATGTTGGCGTTCCGAACCGCCCAGGGCAGACGCATCGATTTCATTGGCATCAACGATCCGTCTTCACCTACGGATACGGTGGAGGAGTTCATGGGATTGCTTCTCGCGACGGCCGATGCGGCGGGAACGGAGATTCCGTTGGGCGGCATTGGCTCTCTCGAACTCGGTAATCTGGCGGCTACCCAGGTGAAGGTGCTGCATAACCTGATTAAGCGTCTGGGCGTCGCGCGCGGAACCAGGATTTTCGGTCATATCGCCGCTCAGACCTCGCGGACGCTGATTTCCAGCACCGCCTATCAGCAGTATTGGACCGGTGTTGTCCGAGCCAACGACACGCTTGGCAAGTTCACGCTCGTGCCGGTTGAGGATGTTAATAAAGCTCGCGACCTCTCGCCCGGCAAGGAGTACCTTTCGGAAGATTGGAAGCGGCGCCAGCGTGAAGGCGATCTTTCTTTTCGGATCTACTGGATTCCGTTCTTGAGTGAAGAGCAAACACCGCTGAACAAGCTCACCACGGGATGGGTCGAGGCGCATCGGGTCGAAGTCGGGACGGTTCTGTTCCCGAAGGCCGATCCGGAAACCCGCGAAGCCAAGCTGGCCGCTTTACTGGCTTCCCAAATGGGTGCGAATCCCGGCAATTGGGTGCAACGCCGTGACGAGGGCGCGGAACCCGTATTGCCAGCCACGGAGTTTACCGCTGGCCGCTTCCTGGCTTATCGAAAGAGCCAGGAAGGACGCGACGCCCTGCCCGAGTCCCTTTATGCGTCGGTTTTCATGACGGGGGAGTTCAGCCCGGAATTGGTTACCGAACTGATCCGCCGCTAGTCAGCGCCAGGGTTGCCGGCCAAGGAGCGGCAATACTTTCACTGCCAGCCGGTCTTCTCCAACACCTCCTTAGCCACATTCGCCGTGTTGGCGTGAATCGTCACCGTATCCTGTACGTTCTCGGCGTAGCCGCCGGCCAGCACGATCACCACTGGAATGTGGCTATGAAGAGCGGTCCAAATAACCAGCCGGTCGCGCTCCCGCAAGCCCTCAAAACTCAGCGACAGCCCGCCCAGTTGATCCTCGCAATAAGGGTCCGCTCCCGCCACGTAGATCAGCAGTTCCGGGTGAAACAGGGTCATCGCGGTGCGATATCCATTGCCTAGCCGGTGCAGATATTCTTCGTCGCCTACTCCGTCAGCCAGATGAATGTCGAGGCTGGAAGGCGGCTTGATCGACGGGTAATTGTTGAACTGGTGAATCGAGAGCGTGAAGACAGAGGTGTCGCCCGCGAAGATACCGGCGGTCCCGTTTCCATGGTGAACATCGCAATCCACCACCATCGCGCGCCGTATGAGTCCCCCGCCCTGCATGGCGCGGATGGCCACGGCGATGTCGTTGATCGCGCAAAAACCCTCGCCGTGTCCCGCAAAAGCGTGATGGAATCCGCCACCCAGGTTGAACCCGATTCCCTGCTCCAGCGCCAGTCGCGCGGCCAGAATGCTGCCACCCGCCGCCAGCCAGAACGCCTCCACCAGAGCCCGGCTGTAAGGGACTTCCAGTTGCATGAGCTCCTGGTAGCTCAGCGTGCCGCTTCGCAGCCGCTCGACCCAGCCCGGCTCATGAACTGCAAGAATGTCCGCGTCGGCGGCCGGTTCCGGCCGGACGAAATCTTCAGCGGTGGCAAATCGATCGCGCAGCAGCCGGTCATGAATGAAGCGGTATTTCTGGGATGGGAATACGTGGTCTCCCAGCCGCAGATCGTAGCCTTCGTGGTAGACAAGCCGGTATGGCAGCATGGATGACGACGCTTGGCCGTGCGCGCTTCAGATGTAGGCGATCACATCCATCTCCACCAGTGAGTTGCCCGGAATTCCGCCCGCCGCGGCGATGGTGGTGCGCACTGGCGGATTTTCGCCAAACCGGCCCTGAAACACCGTGTTCATTGCCTCCCAGTCCTTAATGTCGTTCAGGAAGACGCTGCATTTCAGCACTTTCTCCATGGACGATCCGGCATTCTCAAGCGTCTTCTGAATTTCGTCCAGCACGTGGGCGGTGTGCGCCTTGATATCCCCGGCAAAGTGCGCGCCAATTCCAGAGATGAACAACAGATTGCCGTAGGAAACCGCGCCGCTGAAAAGCGGCGTCGTCTTGGGTTTTTCGCCCCTGTAGTAAACCCTCTTTTGGGGTCCGGATTGCGCTTTGGCGGCTCCGCCCGCGGCAGCCGCCAGCGCGCCTCCACGAATGAATGCCCGCCGGTTTGAGTTGCTCATATTCCTCCAGTCACAAGTCGAGAAAATACCTCGCGATTTTCGCAAGGCCAGCGTCGAGTATAACTTAGCTCGCAGGGTCGGTGTTTGATCCAACTCCCGCGCCAAGTCTTGCGGTTAACCTATAAGCGTTAGGGTTAGCAGTGTGGTTGATTCGGTGTCTCCCCGGGCTCGTTCGGAGCCCGGGGTTTTTTGTTGACGAGGCAAAATGTCTACACGGAAGTTGGTATTCGCCGCGCTGGCGGTCTGTTCGGCGGTTCCGCTGTGGGCCGGCCCGATCCTAACCACCATCCAGGACGTTATCTACAATGCCGACGGCACTCCTTACAACGGATTTGTGGTCATTAAGTGGACGCCGTTCGTGGCCGGAGACACGTCCCAGATAGCCACGCAATCGGTAACCGTGAATATCACCAGCGGCAACCTGATGGTGCAGCTTGTGCCCAGCACCAACGCCACGCCTTCGGGATACTATACGGCGACCTTCACCAGCGCCGGCAACGACCAGTTCACGCAAACCTGGGCGGTGCCGCCGAGTACCACGCCGCTACGCGTGCAAGCCGTGGCCATGTCGCAGGGCACGGGAGGCACAGCGCCGTCGGCGTTGACCTCCGGCATTGCTCCCATACCGGAATCTGGTGTGATCGGTTTGTTGGCGGATCTCGCGGCGCGCCCCGTGTCCGGACCCGCATATACCCCTGGGTACGCAGCCATGATCGATTCGACCGGCGCGCTGGAGGCAGTGACTGGCAGCGTCTCCGACTGCGTACACGTGGACGGTTCGTCGGGACCCTGCGGCACCTCCGGATCGGGCGCTGCTGGGCCGAACTTCACGGATGCCGAAGTGCCCGCCGGCTTGGTGAACGGCGCCAACGTGTCATTTGCTTTGAGTATGGTTCCCGTGCCAACCTCCAGCTTGTATCTCTACCGTAACGGCGTGCTGCAGAAAGCGGGTCAGGATTACACTCTGGCGGGCAATTCCATTCAGTTCCTGGTGGGTTCCACTCCACAGGCAAGCGATACGCTGCTGGCGTCTTACCGTGTGACTCCGACGGGTACGGCGCAGGGCCCACCGGCGCCGCAAATCCTGTGCGCCGGCATGGGCGCCGCCACATCGTCCACGACGCTTTCGAGCCTGGCGACTTGTACTATTCCCGCCGGTACGATTCAGCCAGGCGACCGCGTCAAGATAGACTTCGACTACTCGCATGAAGGCACGCTCACCGGTTTCACCTTCGCCGTCAATTGGGGAAATACGCTGTTGGCGCAGCGCAATGGAGCCGTCAGCGACGCGTTCGTTTCCGGGTGGGCCGAAGCCGGCGCCAATACGTCCGCCTGCCAATTGTCGGTGCAGAGTTGGGGAACGGTGCTGGGCCTTGCGGCGGGCGTGTTGAACGCATATGACTCGCTGTCGTATACCATCGTGCTCGCCTTCCAGGGCCAAATGGCCGCCACTACCACGGACACCGTAACGCTGCGCAACTTCAGCGTAGTGCGCTATCCCACAACGCAGTAGGGTGGGACGGGATGGCGCCCTGCGCGCCGATTACCAGCAAACGCGCGTTGCTTTCCGGGGTCCAATCGTGTTTTACTTGAATGATCGTTCAAGTGATCGCCGAAACTTCACCCACGGCCCGCGAGTTATTGCTCGGAGCGGCCCGCCATCTGTTTTGGGAGAAAGGCTACGCCGCTACCGGAGTGGCCGAACTGCTGCAGCGCGCGCAGGTGAATAGCGGCAGCTTCTACCATGTTTTCCCGAGCAAAGAAGCGCTGCTGCTGGCCGTGCTCGACCAGTATCTGATCGGGCTGGAACCGGCTATCCTGCGGCCCGCATTTGCCGGCGAAAGCGATCCGATTGCGCGCATCTTCGCCATCCTCCAAGGCTATCGGGAAAAACTCCGGGCTACCGGCTGCCAGTACGGCTGTCCCATCGGCAGGCTGGCGCTCGAGATCGAAGCGGAGAACCTGCCGGTCCATAGCCGCATCGCCGCCAACTTCGCGGCGTGGACCGCTGCCGTGCACGGTTGTCTGGATGCCGCGCGCGACCGCCTGCCTTCCCATTGCGATCGCGCCGCTCTTGCCACTTTCGTACTGACCGTTATGGAGGGTGGTGTCATGCAGGCGCGTTCATGCCGGCGGATGGAGCCGTTCGATCAATCTGTCGCCCAGTTATGGAATTACTTTCAGTGCCTGCTTGCCCAGCGTGCACTACAAACACCCAAGAGAAAGAGGAAACGGAAATGAAGAAAAGTCTGTTCTCGATTGCCCTACTTGCGGCGCCGTTCGCTGTGCATGCCCAAGATGCCGGCGCCGCACCCAAACGAGAGAGCCACGTCGCCGTCACCAAGGTGAAGGAGCCGGAGAAGATGCTGAAGCTCGAGGTAATCGTACCTGCCAAGGCCGCCGAGGTCTGGGAGGCGTTCACCACCAATGCAGGCCTGGACACCTGGCTCTGGCAGGACTGCACCGTCGATCTGCGCGAAGGCGGCGGCTGGACCGTTCATTATCCCGGCGGCAAGACCGGCGGCGGGACCATCGTCAGCTTCCGCGACGGGCAACAATTGGTCCTTCACGCCATGGCGCCGGAGCGCTTTCCGGAGGTCCGCAGCGTAGGTACGACGGCTGTTTTCGTCTTGGCGCCGGAAGGGGCAGGCACGCGCGTGACGCTGACCCAAACCGGTTGGAAGCAGGGCAAGGAATGGGATGACGCGTACGAATACTTAGCGTCCGGTAACGCTCAACTGCTGGAACAGCTCTATGTCCGCTTCGCGCGCGGCCCCATCCAGTGGCAGTAGCGCACAGGCTCTGCGTGCCAAGCGCTGCTGTTCACCGGTCCAGGTAATGAATCTCCGGCATCGCGCGCAGTCGGGCGGCGGCGCTCTCGGCGGTAATGTCCCGCTGGGGCATGCCTAGCATCTCGAAGCCCACCATGAACTTCCGAATGGTCGCGGAGCGCAGCAGCGGCGGGTAGTAGTGTGCGTGGAAGTGCCACTCCGGATGCGCCGCCCCATCCGTAGGCCGCTGGTGAAAGCCCATGGTGTAAGGGAACGGCGCCTCAAAAAGGTTGTCGTAGCGCGTGGTCACACGCTTTAGAATGCCGGCCAGGCTACGCCGCTCTGCCACATCGAACTCATCCATGGCGCTTAGGTGGCGCTTTGAAACGACCATCGTCTCGAACGGCCACACCGCCCAAAAGGGCGCCAGCGCCACGAACGACTCATTTTCGCAAACCAGGCGCTCACCGGCTGCGCGCTCCAACGCGAGATAATCGCACAACAGGCACGATCCGCGATCGGCGCGCCAGGCCGCCTGTTGGCGCCGCTCGGCGGCCGCCTCGGTGGGAACGCTGCGGCTGGCCCAGATCTGGCAATGCGGATGCGGATTACTGGAGCCCATCATCTCGCCCCGGTTCTCGAAAATCTGCACGTGGCCGATTTGGGGATGGCTGCCCAGTTCGGCGAATTGCGCAGCCCATACATCCACCACCAACGTCAGATCGGGCACGCTCATGCGCGCCACAGTTAAATCGTGCCGCGGCGA
>JBEKTJ010000098.1:0-23259 GCA_049516155.1 Bryobacteraceae bacterium | reverse complement strand
GCCACACAGGCAAAAACCTGGGAGAAGCTGAAGCTCCACCATGGGGGGCAGGCCAAGGAACGCTTCCTAAAACGCCTGTCCGATCAAATCGAAAAGCGCGGCACGCTGGATGTCCTGCGCAAAGGCGTCGACGACCTGGGCTGCGACTTCGGCTGAAACTCCCCGACGATCCGCTGCCTGTCGAAATCACGAAAAAACATCAATATGGATTCGTACCGGATCCAGCAGACCAGTTCGGGCGCGATCAAGCTGATGGACGAAGACGGGCAGTTGAAGCCGATCGCCGCGCTCGGTACGGGCCGCCCGCTGCGGGAAGATCCGGCGCCCCTCAGCCCGATAGTCGAATACATCAACGATCATTTTGGAACCGACTTCACCACTGCGGATAAGGTCAAGTTCTTTGCCGAAAATATGGGTCGGCGCCTGGAAGATCGCGAAGGCCTGCGGCGCGCGCTGGATGCCGGAGTGAACCCATCCGAGGAGACGCGCAAACTGGCGTTCGACACCTTCTTTGGAGATACGCTGGAAGACATGATCGACTCTGACTTCGACATCTACAAGAAGATCAAGGACGATCCGAACTTCGGCGCTCTCTTCCGTGCCGTAATGTACCGCCGCATCGCGGGGGGCATGGGGAGTCGTGCGGCCGCCGTCTGAACTGCGGTGGTGCTAAGGTCGTATATTGAAGCGAATCATATGCCGATAAGCCAAGCCCTGTTACCCGAGTTCGATCATGAAATGGCCAATACCCGCAAAGCCCTGGAGCGCGTACCGGAGGAGAAGTTCGGCTGGAAGCCGCATGAAAAATCCATGTCCATGGGCCGCCTGGCCACGCATGTGGCGGAGTTGATGGGATTGGTGCCCAGCGCCCTCGAAAGCGAATCGTTCGATTTTGCTCCGCCGGGCGCGCCGCCCCGTCAGCCGAAGACGGCAGCCTCGCGCGCCGAACTTCTGGAGATGTTCGACAAGAACGTCGCATCCGCGCGCGCCGCGATCGGTGCGGCCAGCGACGCGCAATTGATGACGCCGTGGACTCTGCTCAACAGCGGCAAGACCATATTCTGCCTACCCCGCGTCGCCGTCTTGCGCGGCATGGTGATGAACCATACGATCCATCACCGAGGCCAGCTCGCGGTCTATCTGCGCCTGAACGATGTACCGGTACCGGCGCTATACGGACCTTCAGCCGACGAGCAAGCCTGACCAAGTCTGAGCATCGCGCCGCGCCTTAAATGTTATGATATTGGACAAGAGGGTCAGGCGCGTGATAACAGACTCCAACACTCCTAAGAAAACCCGTTCCGCGGTAAGCTTGCCGCTGGCTATCCTACTGGGCGGTTTATTGATCGGCGTCTGGGGGTCGGGCGTTGCGCGCACAGCCACGGGACAATCGGAAGGCGATCTGCGGGGCAACGTGAAGTCGTTCGCGTCGGCATACGCCCTCATCGAAGAGAATTTCGCGGATGCCATCGCGCCGGATAAGGCCATCTACGAGGGCGCCATTCCGGGCATGCTGCGCACCCTCGATCCGCACTCTAACTTTCTGGATCCCGAAGAATATCGCAGCCTCCAACAAAAGCAGCGAGGGCAGTATTACGGCGTCGGCATGGAAGTGACCATGGACGGACCGCATGTATCGGTGGTGCAGGCGTTTCCGGATTCGCCCGCAGCCCGCGCCGGCCTGCGGCGGGGCGATGTGATCGCCGCGGTGGACGATCATGACGTGACGGGGGAGGATTCCGGCGCGGTAGCGGATCGCTTGAAAGGACCGCGCGGCACGCTGGTGAAGGTCGGGGTGCGCCGCTATGGCGCGTCGAAGCTCTTCTCGTACATGGTGACGCGCGGAGAAATCTTGCCCACCGTAGTGGATGCTTTTTGGCTCCGTGCGGGAATCGCTTACGTGACCATCAGCACCTTTGAAGCGCAGAGTGCCGGCCACGACATGGAAGACGACCTGAGTAAGCTCGGCGAGGATAACGTGAATGGCCTGATTCTGGATCTGCGCGAAAACCGCGGTGGATTGTTGAACGAGGCGGTGGAAGTGGCTGGACATTTCCTGCGCAAAGACCAGACCGTGGTTTCGCATCGCGGCCGGTCTGAACCGGAGCAGGTCTTCCGGGCAAAGATCGGCAATCATGGGCGGCAGTATCCAGTGGTGGTGCTGGTGAACCGAAATACGGCTTCCGCTTCGGAGATCGTCGCAGGCGCTTTGCAGGATCACGACCGGGCCTGGGTGATGGGCGAAAACACCTTCGGCAAGGGCCTGGTGCAGGCGCAGTTTCCCCTGTCGGAGGATGCGGCGCTACTGCTGACCATCGCGCGTTATTACACGCCCAGCGGCCGGCTGATCCAGCGCGATTATTCGCACCGCTCGTTTTTCGATTACTACTACCACAACCGCCAAGAAGATTCCCAGAACTCCAACGACGTGAAGATGACGGATGGCGGCCGCACCGTATACGGCGGCGGCGGTATTACGCCCGATGAGAAATTCCCCGCGCAGCCGCTCAATGCCTTCCAGCGGCGCGTGGCCCCCTTCCCGCTGCCCGGCGAGTTTTTTCATTTCGGTTCCATGTATTTCGGCGCGGATACTCCCAGCCTCCCGCAGGGCTGGTCGCCGGACGATGCCGTGGTGGGGCGCTTTCGCGACTTTCTGCGCCAGAAGGGGATGATATTCACGGACCAGGAATTCGCTCAGAATCGTGCCTGGGTGGAAGAAGGGCTGAAATGCGAGTTGTACTCCCGCGCATTCGACAAGCGCTCCGCGGACCGCTTGGGATGGGCCAACGACCCGGAAGTGCGGCAGGCGGTGGACAGCCTTCCGCGCGCGCACGCGCTGCTCGAACAGGTGAAGCGCGCCATGATTCGGCGCACCGCAGGCTAGCACAGGGGTAGCGCACGCTCCGCGCCGTTATTGATTGAACGTAAATTCCACGTCGATCTGCGTGGCCACTTCCACCGCCTGCCCGTTGAGCAGAGTCGGCGCATAGACCCATTGCTTCACTGCGTCCATGGCGGGGGGCACCAACAGCGGATGGCCGCTCGAAACGGTGAGGTTCTGAACCGTTCCATCTTTTCCGATTACGGCATTCAATCGCACCACGCCGGAAATGCGCGCCTGCATGGCCAACGGCGGATAAACCGGTTCAACGTGCTGAATCAGCTTGGCCTTTTGGACGTTGCCCGCCACGCGAATGCGCTGGGGAACTGCGCCACTGGCCGGTAGGGGTTCAGCGGCCCGATGGGAGGGGCGCGCGAAGGTGCGCGGATCCACCCCAACTGGGGAATGCGGCTCAGGGGTATGCGATGCCTGCATCATTTGCTCGAGCTGCGATTCCGGCAGGCTCAATGAAACCTTCGTGATCGGCCCGTCAACCGTCACGTTCAAGCTCTGCAACAGGGAGCCGGCCGACGCATACGTATCCTTAAGAAACAGGTCGCCTGTGCCGGCAAACGCGCGGAGCGTACTCGCCAGCGTCGTGGCGTCTTCGTTGGTCATGCAAACCGCCTGCAAGCTTACCACTACGTTGGCTCCGTAATTAACGCCACCGCTGGCTTGTTGGACCTTACTGAAGATCGCAAAGGGGTTCGGCCCCGCTCCCGCAGCTCCCGCCGGCTGCGGCAGCAACTGCGAAAGCGGCGCTATCGAAACGAACCATGCGTCCTCCGTAGTGCTCAACTGGTTCACTTGCGCCGCCAGGGCGGGGCTGATGGCGGCGGGCGCCTGGATGCGGTCGATGGCCGCCCGCAAGCTGGCTACATCCGCCTCGATCGCCAACGTGGAATCCGGAAGCGCGATGGCGTCCCCTTTCGGCTTCTGTGCGATGGAAACGCCCTTATACGTTTCGATGGATGCCCCCTCGGCGCGGGCGGTCTCCAGAATCTTCGGAATATCGAAGGTCCCGCGCGCCAGGAAGATGCCCGAGCTGCTCCCCGTGAATCCGTTCGCCGACACCAGTATTTCCCGCAGATCCCGGCTCGGATCGAAGCCCGCACTTTGAAGCAGCTTTTGCAGGTTTTGATCGGGCATCCAGAAGTTTTGCGCCAGATACGGGCCGAGCGGCGAGAGCATCACTTGCGTGACATTCACTCCAGCCATAAACTGGCTATCCGGCAAGGTCAGGCTGACGAGTCCGGGGTCGGCGGCGAACAACGACCCGGTCAAAACAGTTGCGGCGGCCAGTAGATGTAAACGCATGGGCCTCCTTAATTAACACTTATCTTAACGCAGTACTGTATGGGTCTGTATCCGGCTGTATTATAGATATATGAGCATGGCCGCCACGGAAACCACCGCCAGCATTTTGGAAGAGAAGATCGTTTCGCGCCGGGCGCGCGTGGGGATCGTAGGGCTCGGTTACGTGGGTCTTCCCCTGGCCGTGGAGTTCGCCAAGGCCGGCTTTTCCGTCACCGGCATCGACCTGCATGCCGGCAAGACGGAGCGCGTGAATGCGGGCGACTCCTACGTGGGCGACATCTCCAGTGCCGCGCTATCCGAGCTCGTGCAGGCGGGCAAACTGCGCGCCACCACGGACTTCTCCGCCGTGCGCGATCTGGACACCATCAACATTTGCGTACCTACGCCTCTGCGCAAGACCAAGGATCCGGACATGAGCTACATCGTGTCCTCCTGCGAGGAGATCCTCAAGTATCTGCACGCAGGCATGCTCATTATCCTGGAATCGACAACCTATCCAGGCACTACCGAGGAACTGCTGCTACCCATGTTCGAAAAGTCCGGGCTCCGCGTGGGGCAGGATTTCTTCCTGTGCTTTTCACCCGAACGGGTAGATCCAGGCAATGCGAAATATCAGACGGCGAACATCCCCAAGGTAGTGGGCGGATCCACGGCCGCCTGCACCGAGATGGGCAGGCTGTTCTATGCGCAGGCGCTGGCCAGCGTGGTGCCGGTCAGTTCCACTCAGGTGGCCGAGATGGTCAAACTGTTGGAAAACACCTTCCGCATGATCAATATCGGGCTGGTGAACGAGATGGCGTTGATGTGCGACCGCATGGGCATCAACGTCTGGGAAGTAATCGAGGCGGCCGCCACCAAACCCTTCGGCTTCATGCCGTTCTATCCCGGTCCGGGCCTGGGAGGCCATTGCATTCCCATCGATCCGTTTTATCTCTCCTGGAAGACCAAGCAGGCTGGCATTGAGGCCCGCTTCATCGAGTTGGCGGGCTATATCAATGGCCAGATGCCGCACTTCGTGGTAGACAAAATCCAGAATGCGCTCAACGACGCCGGGAAGCCGGTAAAAGGCTCTCACATCCACATCCTGGGGGTCGCCTACAAGAAGGATATCGAGGACCTCCGGGAATCTCCGGCCCTCGACATCATGCTGCTGCTAAAGCGGCGCGGCGCGCGGCTGACCTATAGCGACCCGTATGTTCCGCGGCTGCAGTTGGATGGCGAGGATTTACATGCCCAGCCGGAAGCCTTGTCCGCAGCGGCCGATTGCGCCGCGATCATCACCGATCACTCAACTTTCGATTATGCGCTGATCGCCGCGCAGGCCCGCCTGATCGTTGATACGCGCAACGCGCTAAAAGGCGTGAATTTGCCGCACATAGTGCGTTTATAGTAACGCGCGCCCATTGACAAACGTCCCAATTGCGCAGATGCTTTATTAAGGAGTTGTTAAGGAGTCTTTATGCGACCTGCAGGGAGACTAGCTCTTGGCATTTCGGCTCTAGCGGCTGGCAGCATCGCCGCGTTGGCCCAATCGGCGGTGATCTCGGCCCGATCCGGGCTGATCCACTATGTGGAAGGCCAGGTTTACGTGGGCGACCAATTGGTGGAAACCAAATTCGGCGTCTTTCCGGAAGTAAAGGAAAACCAGCAGCTCAAAACCGAGGAAGGCCGCGCGGAGGTGCTTTTGACCCCCGGCGTTTTCCTGCGTCTCGGCGAAAATAGCTCCTTCCGCATGATTACCAACCGCCTGATCGATACGCGCCTGGAGTTTCTTACGGGTGCGGCGATCGTCGAGGCGGCGGACATTGGGAAAGATAACTCCGTCACCGTGGCCTATCGGGATGCGATTGTTCATCCCACAAAAAAGGGTGTCTATCAATTCGACGCCGCCGCCAACGAATTGCGCGTTTACGACGGCCTGGCGGAGGTCACTTCCGGCGGCCAGACGGTTGAAGTTAAGGACGGCCATCTCGTCGCGCTGGATACGCTGGCAGTGCGGAAGTTCGATAAGACCGTTACCGATGCTCTGAACCGCTGGAGCGAGCGGCGCGACGCCTATGTGTCAATGGCCAATGTGGCGGCGGCCGGCAGCCTGCAAAATTCCCTGTTCAGCGGCGGCACCTTGGTTTCGAACGGATGGTATTGGAATCCGTTCTTCGGGATGTATAGTTATGTCCCTGGCATCGGCGGCATGTCCTATAGCCCGTATGGATGCCCCATGTTTAGTCCCTGGGATGTATATATGGCGTACTCGCCCGGTTACTATTACCCCTGCTACTCGGGATATCGCTGGCCTGGCTACACCAACAACGTCTATAACACAGTGGCATACAAAACCCTGCCTGTGCCGCGGCACCCGCCCATTCATTTCGGTGGACCCACACGGCCCCAGCCTGCTCCTTCCGGCCGCGGGACCTCAGTTGCCTCGTCGGGGATCGCCTCTACGGGTACTTACGCTTCGTCTGCGGGCAGCGGGGCTGTTCACGGTGGCGGCGTCAGTGGCGGCAGTATCGGTGGCGGCATGGGCGCTGCCGGCGGCGGACACCGTTAGCCGCTCTTCCTCCCGAGGTTCGATAGAATAAGCCTCACGGAGGATTCATGCTCAAAGGTTTCAAACAGTTTCTACTGCGCGGCAACGTCATCGATCTGGCGGTTGCGGTAGTCATCGGCGGCGCGTTCGGCAAGGTTGTCGCTGCGCTGGTGAAGGATCTGCTGACCCCGCTAATCGCGGCCATCGGCGGCAAGCCGGATTTTTCCAGCATACACTTCAGCATAAACGGGACCCCGTTTCCGGTCGGCGATTTCACCAATGCGGTAGTCGAGTTCGTATTAGTCGCCGCGGCGATCTACTTCTTCGTGGTCGTTCCGGTCAATGCCGTTACGGCGCGGGCACGGCGCGGAGAAGCCCCGCCCGATCCCACCACCAAGACATGTCCCGAATGCCTGAGCACGATCCCCATCCTGGCGCGGCGGTGCGCCTTTTGCACGTCGCCCGTCAGCCCAGCCTGAAAGCGCCGCGCATCTTTGGACCCGGAGCGACCATGTATACCCGACGAGGTCTTGGACGTCTGACGCTGGCTTCGTTGCCGCTGGCCCGCGCGTTTGGCAAGCTGGATTCGCGCGTCAACGGCGTGCTGATCGGCGCCCAGTCCTACAGCTTTCGCGACCGGCCCCTGGACACGGCTATCCAGGGCTTCATCGATGTGGGGTTGAGCGAGTGCGAATTGTCGATGGGCCATGTGGAGCCCGAATTTCCGCGCGGTCCGGAAGGCCGCGCCGCGCTCCGCAAGTGGCGGCTGAATGTGTCCCTCGACGAGATCCGCGGGATCCGGCGAAAGTTCGAACAGGCGGGCATCCAGTTGTCCGCCTATGCCTACAACATCCGCGACGACTTCACGGACGAGGAAATCGCGCGCGGCTTCGACGTGGCCCAAGCGCTGGGCGTCCGCGCAATTACCACCTCGGCCACGGTATCGGTGACGCCGCGTATAGCCGCGCAAGCGGAGAAATACAAGATCGTCGTAGGCATGCATGGGCATTCGAACACCAAAGACCCCAACGAATTCGCCAAACCCGAAACCTTTGTGGAAGCCATGAAGCTATCGCCGTATATCGCGGTGAACCTGGATATCGGGCACTATTGGGCGGCGGGTTACGATCCGGCGCCTTTTATCCAGGAGCATCACGCGCGCATCGTCACGTTGCACATCAAGGATCGCAAGAAGAATCAGGGCAAGAACATGCCGTTCGGCGAGGGAGACACGCCTATCAAGGAAGTGCTGCAACTGCTGAAGCGCGAAAAGTACCCGATTCCGGCCAACATCGAATACGAATACGAGGGCGGCGATTCGGTAGCGGAAGTGCGCAAGTGCTACGACTACTGCCGCCGCGCGCTGGCCTGAGCATGTTTTCCGCAGCCGGGCCGATAAGATAATTGGCGGTCGCGGCAGACGGATTGATCTCCTCCTGCCTCCGGGGGGCGGCCGCCGTACCTCCTTGACTACGTACGGCATTTTGCCGTATATTCAAGGTATGCAACAGCAGACCCGAACTACGGCGCGCCTGGAAGCGAGGCTGCCGAACGCGGTTCTAGAGCGGTTGAAGCGAGCGGCCGAAATCCAGGGCCGCAGCCTCACGGATTTTGTGGTGGCCGCCGCCGATGAAGCGGCGTGCCGCACCATTGATCAGACAGAGATCATTCACCTCTCTATCGAGGGCCAACGGCAAATCGCCGAAGCCATTAACAACCCTCCTAAGCCAGGGCCCGCACTACGGAAGGCCGCGCGCCGGTATCGGGAACTGTTCGGCGTGGAATGACTCCTGGAGCTTTCCGTTTTGAGGCTCTTGGCGGCCAACACGACTGCGCATCGTTTCGCTGCGGCGAGGACGCCCTGGATCGGTATCTGCAAACCCAAGCAACCCAGGATATCCGCCGGAACATCGCCAACTGTTTCGTCGCCGTTGAAGTCGCGACCGCTCGGGTGGCCGCATACTATACGCTATCCGCGGCGAGCATTCCGCTCGTCGACCTGCCGCCAGAGGACATTAAACACTTGCCGCGTTATCCCACTGTGCCGGCTGTCCGGATTGGCCGGCTGGCCGTGGATCGGACCTACCAAGGCCGCGGCTTGGGTGCCGCGATCCTGATGGACGGGGTCCAGCGTATCGTGCAGGGCGCTGCGGCGGCTTTCGCCATGTTAGTTGATGCAAAGAACGACGAGGCGGTGGCGTTTTATCGGCACAATGAATTCCGCGCCGTAATGGGCCGGCCCAGGACGTTGTTCCTGCCCATCGCCACCATGCAACGGGCGTTCGCTCGAAAACGCGCGACCTAACTGCTACGATGAAACTTGCCCAGACCACTGCCTCGTCTGCGAAACGCCCTGGACATTGTGCCCTCCCCGGTGCCCGACCGGCCGGGTCTTTTCATCCGCGACCCGTATCGCTACTCCGATGCGGTGCTGATTATCCCGCCGCCCCTGATCGAATGCCTGCGCTGTTTTGACGGGCGTCAGACAGACTTGGACCTGCGGGCCCTGTTGGTCCAAATCACCGGCGATCTGCAAGTCGCCGAACTCGAACAGCATTTGACCGAAACGTTCAGTTCGGCGGGCTTCCTCGAAGACGAGGCCTTCGCGCAGATGAAAGCGGGCCGTCAACGGGAATTCGCGGAAGCACCCAAACGCGAGCCCGCGCACGCCGGCGGGGCATATCCGCTGGAAGCCGCCGCCCTGCGCGAAACCATGACGCGCTACATGGATGGCGCCGGTGGGGCGGACCTCCAGGTCTGCGCGGGTCCTCCAGGACCCGCGCTGTGTGCCATCGCCGCGCCGCACGTGAGTCCGGAAGGCGGCTGGCAATCCTATCGCGCCGCGTACCAAACACTCGGGCCGGAATTGAAGGACCGGACGTTCGTCATCCTGGCGACTTCCCACTACGGCGCGCCCGAGCACTTCGGCCTGACGCGTAAACCGTTCGTCACGCCGCTCGGCGAAACGGCCACCGACACCGCGTTGGTGGACCGGCTGGCGGCCGACGGCGGCCCCGCAGTCCTAATGGAAGATTACTGCCACTCGTTCGAGCACACCGTCGAGTTACAAGTGATCTTCCTGCAACATATCTACGGCCCGGACATTCGCATTCTCCCGATTCTATGCGGCCAGTACGCTCAAAGCCTGTATCGCGGTGGCGCACCCGAAGCGAACGAAGGCGTGCGGCGCTTCCTGGGATCGCTGGGCGAAATGGCGGCGCGCGAGGGTGATCGGCTCTTCTGGATTCTGGGCATCGACATGGCGCACATGGGCCTACGATATCAGGACGATTTCCCGGCGTATGCGGACCGCGGCGTCATGGCCGAAGTTGCCGATCGCGACCGCCAGCGCATCGCGCGCGTGGTCGAATCGGATGGAGACGGCTTCTGGAATCTGGTGCAGGAAAAGCACGACGACTTGAAATGGTGCGGCTCCGCGCCGCTCTACACTTTTCTGAAGACCCTGCCCGGAGCGCGCGGCCAACTGCTGCGCTACGAGCAGTGGAATATCGATCCGCGCAGCGTAGTCAGCTTCGCGGGGATAGCGTTTTCGAAACCGTGATACAACACTTCCTATGCGCAGGCGCACGTTTCTGCAAACCGCTTCGGCCGGGGCGGTGGCAGCCATGAGTCCGGCCGCGGAACCCGTCCCGATCAAGCTGGGCTTCGATTCCTACTCGATCCGGGCGTTCCAGTGGAAAGCCATCCAACTGCTGGATTACGCGGCGGGGCTGAAGCTGGATACGGTCCAGCTTTCGAGCCTCGGCGATTACGAAACCCTGGAGCCGCCCTATCTGCAAAAGGTGAAGGAGCATGCCGCGCGCGTGGGCGTGGAGATCGACGCGGGCATCGGCTGCATTTGCCCGTCCTCGCCCGCTTACAACAAGAAAGATGGCGAGCCTGCTGAATACGTCGCGCGCGGGCTGCGCGTGGCGCAGGCGGTGGGATCGCGCGTGATGCGCTGTTACATGGGAACGCGCGACAACCGGCGCACGGCGCTGCCGCTCGAAGCGCACATAGAAAACACCGTGAAGGTGCTGCGTGCGGTGCGTTCGCAGGCGCTCGATGCGGGCGTGCGCATCGCGGTGGAGAACCATGCGGGCGACATGCAGGCGCGCGAGGTGAAGGCGTTGATCGAAGAGGCGGGCAAGGATTTCGTGGGATCCTGCCTGGATACCGGCAATCCCATGTGGGTGGTGGAGGATCCGCTGTTGACGCTGGAGACGCTGGCGCCCTACGTGGCGACATCGCATGTGCGCGATAGCGCGGTCTTCGAGCACCCCCGCGGCGCGGCTGCGCAATGGGTCGCGCTGGGCGACGGCTCGGTGGATTTCGTGCGCTTCGTCGAGATGTATCGCAAGCTGTGCCCGGGCGCTTCGATGCAGCTCGAGATCATCACCGGGAGGCCGCCGGAGGTGCTGCCGTATCTGGAGCCGGACTTCTGGAAGGCATTTCAGAAGATGCCCGCGTGGGAGTTCGCGCGATTCGTGGCGCTGGCGAAGAGCGGGAGGCCGTTTCTGGGGAATATGGTGATCGGACAGCGGTCCGACAATTCACCTGTGCTGGAGGCGGCTCTTAGGGAGCAGCAAGGGATTGACTTGGAGCGCAGCTTGGAGTATGCGAAGAAGAGGTTGGACGTCGGGGTGCGTTGGCGGGGGTGAGGCGGGTCGGCGACCGTTCTTAGAAGGGCACTTGCGAACGCTAGGCTGCGGCGAAGCCCTCGGCACGGCTTGCTTCGACAGCGACACCGTACACTAAAAATGCCTTACCGAGTTCAAAAACCATACATCATTGTCAATGGGCAAAAACTCGTTAGCCCCGGTGCCCTTCCACAACGGATGCCGTTCTGCGACCACTGCAACACGCTGGCAGCCACCAGCGCCAGTGTTTATACCGAGATTCCTCTTGACAAATGGTGGAACTGGTTTTCGTACCCAAGGTTTTCATGCGAAGCGGAAGCGTTGATGGGGTGCGACCAACATCCGGTCGAACCAGAAATTCGTTTTCTGGATGGTCGGGTCGAACCAGTCACCCGGCTCCCATTGAAGAGATGGCAGCGGATGATAGAACAGGACGTTATTTTGGCGGTTGTTTTGGCGGTTGTTTTCGCCTTTGTCTTTGCTGTGATTTTTGACCTGTTCCATCACTGAGGTTTCACAAAGGGCCGGCCCCTTGTTCGAACGGGTCATTGCGTTGAAGCGACCGGAAGGTAAACCGCTGTAAACCTATGCCGGTAGAAAGATCCAATTGTTGTGCGGGTCCGGTGGTCCAGGGTCCATCAATTGAAGTCTCCCATTGTCGTCCGGGTCGACTCGATTCCCGAACTGGTACACCCTGAGAGGTCCGGGAGCTATCATGCGGAACGGGTCACGAGATTTTTCCGACGGCCACATCGCGTCTACATCCTCGGCCACCGCCTCTTCCTCGGTTTCCCTTCGTAATGGGCTAGCACGCGCTGCGCCTTTTCCACGTCCCATTCCCCTGGAAAGTCGTCTTGCTTCATCGAACTTTTTCGTTCTCCTCTTGCGCTGGACGGCCGGCGCCAGCGTCTCAAGTGTTAACAGCGGATCTCCACCACCCACATGTAGTTGCCAATATCCAGGTAGGAGCACACGAAATCCTTGCCGGCCTCGTCGATCAGCGCCTTCACCTCGCGCGCCTGCATGTCGCCCGCATGGTTCTCCACCGCAATGCGCACGCCAGCATTGAGCGCTTGCGAACGCGCCGCGCGCAGCACCTTCACGGTGTTTCCCATGTGCGCTTCGAGCGGCAGCGCCGTGCGCCGGCTGTCGGCGCATCACCGGCGACCCTAGCGCCTGGGCAACGCGCGGCCCGCGCGCAGCTGTCGCTTCAGCAGTTAATTCCTTCAGCCGAACCGCGGAAGCTCGTCCCAGAACTTCGGCCAGCCTTCATTCAATCCCCGGCAGACGAAAACAACCTGAAGGTAGCTCCTGTTAACAATGCCATACCGATTGCGGATCTCGGCCGCGGGTCGGCACGACGCAAAATGGCTCTCAAGAAATTCGCGCGGGAACCCGATTGCGATCACTGTCTCGGGCGTTGGATCGCCGTACCCGCGCTCCCCGTACGAATTGATCCGGCTGATCGCTGCTGGCAGTCCGTACCGGTCGCCGTACAAATCGACCGCGCCCGCCACCGCGTAGCTGGTTGTAAGCACCGCCAAGCGCCCGCGGTCCCCTAAAGGAATCGAATCCCTTACCCTCGCCACCGTTGCCACAAGGTCTTCCCACCCGATCTCGTCGCGCAGCTCCGGCTCACGCAGCTTCCACAGCAACGATCGTGGCGGCCCGATGGGGAGCGCTACAACTGCCCCGATCACTGCGGCGGCGGCGACCACCGCCCAAGCTATTCTCCACGAGCGTCGCTGCCGCCCCGGATTCGTCGCCATCGTCGCCAGACGCTGTTCCCACCACACGCTGCCCGCCGCGTAGAGCATCGGGTACGCAGCCGCCAGATAATACCCGCGCCCGCGGGCAATAAGGAACGCGGCAAACAGCATCACGTACATCCACCCCACCGTGCGAAACCTTTTCCCCGATACGGTCTTAAGACAAAAAAACAAGCCGACGAGCCAGAGCGGAGCAATCGTCAGATAAATCTGATCCGGCAGGAAGCTCTGCGTACGCCCCTGGCTGATATCCCGTGCGTGGATCGAACGAAGAAAGTCAAACGAAACAAAATGATGCCGGGCCTCCCAGACGAGATTCGGAGCCCAGATTAGAAGTGCAGCCGCGCAGCCGGCCCACAGCCATCGGCTCGAAAGATAACGCCGCGCATCTGTCACCAGAAAGCCCGCGACGATCGCCGCCGCCAAAAAAACCATCGCGTATTTCGCCGTCATCCCGAATCCCACCGCCGCGCCTACCGCGACCCACCATCGCGCATCCCCCGACCGAAGCAGCTTAACGACGAACCAAGCCGCCAGAATCCAGCAAATGTTATCGAAGGAGTTGTAGATCATCAAGGCGCCCGTGCCCAAAGCGTACGGAACCAGCGCCGCGCCCGCGAGCACTTGGGTGCGCACACCGCCGCCCATTTCGCGCGCCATCAGCCCCGTCAGGATGATCGCCACAGCCTGCGCAAGCGAAGCGAAAAACCGGAACCCAGCAATCGATGTCCCGAACAGATCGAGCGACAACCGGGCGAAGAACGCGGTCATCGGCGGATAGGCCACATATCCCCACGCCAGATGACGCGCGTCATCCATGAACTGCAACTCGTCCCCGTGAAACCCGAACCCGGCGCCAGTGAAGGCATGCGCGATCATGGTCGCGAGCGCCAGACATAGGAGCAGCCAGGTTCCCCGCTCCATGCTCCAAGTGCGTTCCATTACAAAGCAATATAAGGCAAGACCTGCGGAAAACGAGGAGGAAATCGGCGAACACCGGCGGTGCACCGGCAAAGCACGTCGCACCCTGTGTGGAGGGCCTACGTGTGAGATTCTGTTTCCTGCCTCGGCCACACACGAACCGGGATCAACCCTGAGGCGTCGAGGTATCGAAAAACGGATTGCCTCCGCTTCCGATAACGAGATTATGTCGACTTGCTCCCGCGCAGCCTGCCGCAACCGCCGACTGCTACGCTCCGAAAGCCGTCCCAAAAAGCGTGCGCCAAACAGGAGCGCGGCCAGCGTATGCCAGCGCGATGCCGCCACGTCTGCACCGACGACGACAACAGGATGTGCCCGCCACTAACCGCGCCTCTTAGCGATCAGCTCCCGAACCTTAGGCACCAGATCGTGAGGAACGCTCATGACGGTTTCCGAGGGCCGCATCGCGTCCTCATCCTCGGCCACCGCCTCTTCCTCGCTCTGCCCTTCGTAATGGGCTAGCACGCGCTTCACCTTTTCCTTGTCCCACCCTCGCGGAATATCGTCTTGCTTCATTGAACCTTCTTCTTCCTCCGCCTGCGGTAGGCGGCCAGCGGCTTGCCTGTCAAATCGTATGCCGTGATTACAAAAACGCTGTTTGGCTCTGGGTCTGGCACATAGATAACCCTCAGATAACGGCCAGACGCCGTTTGCCCCAAGGCGATCCTGGAACCTTCGCCCCCGGCCCGATCCTCTCCCGGCCCTTCCAGCACATCAGCGACCTCGTCCTCGCCGACTTGATGGTTCAGAATATGGGGCGCACCAGTGGAAGGGTCGACATAAAATCGAATTCGCAAGGCTCTCATGCTATTTTAGCGCCCAATGCCCAGCGACAGCGGCGTCCCCTCATGCGCGCAAAAGTATCCTGAACGTAGCAACTGCGGCCCGCCTGCGGCGCCCAGCCTTGCTACGATGAATTGGAAGGAACCGCCCCATGACGCTTACGATAGACCTTCCGGACGCGGAGGTAGCGGCACTCGCCGCCAAGGCACGTGCGTGCGGCGTCTCCGCCGAACGGTACGCCCGTCAGGTGCTGGAACGCGACCTCGCACCGGACTGGCTCCGCCGATCATGGGAGAGCGCGGCTCAAGAAGGGTTGAATCGGCTTTCGATGGATGAGATCGACGCCGAGATAGCCGCGGCGCGGAAAGCCCGGCGCGAGAGCCGGGCGAACCCAGGTTCATGATCCGGGTTGTAATCGACACAAACGTCGTCGTCTCAGCGCTGTTGCAACCCCTCGGCCCACCCGCAGCGGTATTTTTGCTGGCCGTCGGCGGCGCGGTTCAAATTTGCGTCAGCGGAGGTGTTTATGCCGAGTACGAAGAAGTGATCCGGCGGCCCCCGTCTCGCGCAAGCCGAAGAAGTCATCGCCGCCACAATGCAAACGATCCGGGAGAAAGGTCTTTGGGTGAAGCCCACGGAGAAGATCAAGGCGTGTTCCGAGCTACCTGGTGACTGGCAATCTGAAACACTTTCCCGGCTCGTGGGCGGGCACCATAATAGCTACGCCCCGGAGCTTTCTGGACCTCCTGCTGTCGGAAAAAACTGAGCCAACACTACGTTAGCCACCCGCGTCTTGACCCTCCGTTTTCGCGTGCTACTGTTCGCGGGGTAGAATTGCCGCAGGCAATCCTACCTGTAGACGCGCCTTCCAGCGGGTTCAAGCAGGCCGGCTAAGAGCCGGCTGCGGCCAGGATTGGCCGCCCTCCAAGCAAACTGCTACCCGGCCGCCAGGCTTGCCGGCGCCTCATCACCCACGCCCAAAGCGCCGCCTGGCACCACCACGATCCCCGACTCCGTCACCGCATACCCGCGGGCGCGGTCTTGCTCCACGTCATACCCAATCACGCTAGACTCCGGAATCTCGACGCCCGAGTCGATAATGGCCCGCCGGATGCGGCTGTTGCGGCCGATCTTGACGTTGGGCATCAGAATCGAATACTCCACTTCGCAGTAACTGTTGACCCGCACGCCGGTTGAAAGCACGCTGCGGACCACCCTGCCGCCGGAAACGATGCAACCCGCCGCCACAATGGAATCCACGGCCACTCCCATGCGCCGGCCTTCCTGCGCGAAAACGAACTTGGCGGGCGGCGCCTGCACCATGCGCGTTCGAATGGGCCAATTGCGATCGTAGAGATTGAACTCCGGCGTAACCGCGATCAGATCCATGTTGGCTTCGTAAAACGCATCGATGGTGCCCACGTCGCGCCAGTAGCGCGCCTGCAGGCCGTTGATGTCCCGGAAATCGTAGGCGATGACACGCGCCTGTTCGAGCGCCGCGGGGATCACGTCCCTGCCGAAATCGTGAGAGGAATCGGGGTTCTGCGCATCCTCCCGCAGCAGGCGCAGCAGGACCTCGGTCTTGAAAATGTAGATTCCCATGGAGGCGCTGACCTTGTCCGGATTGAAAGGCGAGGGCGCCGGCCGGCCATGCCGCGGTTTTTCCTCGAAGCCCACGATGCGGTGGCCGCGGCCGATCTCGGCTATGCCGAACCGTTCGGCTTCCTCGGGCGCCACCTGCAGCGTGGCTATGGTGATGTCGGCCTCGTGCCACTCGTGCCAATCCACCATCTCGCGATAGTTCATTTTGTAAATATGGTCGGCGGCGAGGATCACGGTCAGGGCGGGCTGTTCGGCGGCGATGCTCTGGCTGTTCTGGAAAACTGCGTCGGCAGTCCCCAGATACCAGTCGTCCCGCAGGCGCTTCATGGGCGGGATGGTTTCGATGAACTCGCCCAGTTCGGGAGACAGGATGTTCCAGCCGTCCCGGACATGCCGGATCAGGTCCAGCGATTTGTACTGTGTTAGGATAAAAATGCGTCTGAGGTCCGAATTAATACAATTTGATAGGGTGAAGTCGATGATGCGGTAAACGCCGCCGAAGCACACTGCCGGCTTAGCGGTATCCCTAGTGAGGGGCAATAATCGTTCGCCGGCGCCGCCTGCCAATAAAATTGCTAATACGGTTTCCATAAGATAAACTATTGAGATACATGCGGTTACGGACGGGGTAGTCCATTTAGCGGAACCCTCTTGGGGAATTAGGGCTTGACTTTGTCCGCCAACCACTTAATGATATCAGTACCTTCTCTGCGAAAGGCAGAAAATTTTGGGTCGGGTTTGGAGGTGCATTTTTAATTGGCTGAAGTAAAGTTACAGGATGGTGAGACGCTCGAAAACGCTCTGCGGCGCTTCAAGCGAAAGGTCCAGCAGGAGGACATCATCAAGGAGGTCAAGAGGCACTCCTTCTACTTGAAGCCGGGAGAGAAGAAGCGGGTGAAGCAAGCGCTGGCCCGCAAGCGGAACCGGAAAAAGTCACGCCGGGAAATCGAATAACATCGATAACACGGAGCGGACAGGTTTGGGGCCTGTCCGCTCCACAACCGTTCAAGGATACCAGGTTGGGTTATGGCGGAGTTCCAGGATCGGATTCTCAAGTGCTCGGAATGCGGAACCGAGTTTGTTTTTACAGCGGGAGAACAACACTTCTTCCACGACAAGAATTTCAAGAACGAACCCAAGCGCTGCAAAGCATGCAAGAGCAAGCGGCAGGCGGGGGCATCGGGCGCGGGCAAGGCTGAAACCACCACCGTGTGTTCGCAGTGCGGCCGAGAAACTACGGTGCCGTTCAAACCTACGCAGGGGCGGCCGGTTTACTGCCGGGAGTGCTTCCTGAGCCGTAAAGCTCAGGCGGCCGGCGTCTAACTTAAGAGTTCTACGGCAAGCGCGTGCCTCCCGCTTGTTATGCTTAATAGTGTAAGAGGGAAAACTAGTATATGGCGTCTTCCCGGCAGCATGCCGCTCCGCCGGCCTCTGAGCGGCCGCCTGTCCCTGAGCCCACGCTGGCCGAACGCGGGCGAACGCTCATACAATTGGGGCGCATCGGAACCCTGTCCACACAGTCGCGTAAACAGCCTGGTTTCCCCTTCGGCTCGGTAATGCCCTATGCCCCCGACGAACGCGGCCAGCCGGTCTTTCTGGTCAGCAGCATGGCCATGCATACGCAAAACCTGACAGCGGATCCCCGCGCCAGCTTGCTGGTGATGCATGAAGGCGGCCAGGGCGGGGAAGACCCTCTGGGCGCCGCGCGCATCACCCTGGTCGGCGAAGTAGGGCCGGTGCCCGAGGCGGAGACCGCCGCGGCACGGGAACTGTACCTGGGCCGCCACGAGAACGCCCGCTATTGGGTGGACTTTAACGACTTTGGCTTTTACAGGATGCAACTGGCCGACGTCTATTTTGTCGGCGGATTCGGCGTGATGGGCTGGGTTACGGCCGATGAATATGCCGGCAGCCAACCGGACCCTTTAATGGATTGCGCGGCAGGCATCTTGAATCATATGAACGCGGACCATAGTGAGGCGCTGGCGCTGCTGGCGCGTGCGGCAGGGGAAGCGGGCGTGAATACCGCCACCATGACCGCCGTGGACCGCCTGGGATTCCACCTGCGGCTCCGCACCGGCGATCGGGTGCATGGGGCCCGTATCGCCTTTACGCGGGAAGTTCGCAACGCCTCGGAAGCGCGCACCGTACTGGTCGAAATGGTGCGCGCGGCGCGCGGCGGGAAATAGCGGATCTTGTCACCTTATTTTTCGCGGAATCGAGATCGCCGGAGCTCGCCGGGCTTCACTTGCATCGTGGCAAATATAAGTTTAAGATAACGATGTGGATAACTCCGAATTGGAGGCAGTTCAAGGATGATCTACTCTCGGTCCGCGGAATACGCCATCCGGGCTTTTGTGCATTTGGCGCAGGTGCCGGACGGTAAATTTGCGATGGTCAAGAACATCGCGGAGCAGGAGGACATTCCAGCGCACTTCCTGGCGAAGATTTTGCAGCAGCTCGCCCGGAAGGGGTTATTGCGCTCGAGCAAAGGTCCGACTGGCGGCTTTGCCTTGCGGGTGGCGCCTGCGGACGTAAAGCTCTGGGACATTGTGGAGGCTCTGGATGGAATGGCGCAATACACGGCCTGCGCCAGCGGACTGTCGGAGTGCTCCGACGAAATGCCTTGCTCCATGCACGATAGCTGGGTCGCTCTGCGTTCGCGTATCATAGATTACTTGGAGCGGAATACGATCGCCGATCTGGTGAAGGCGCTCGAGCTGAAGCGCAAGTCGCTTACCAAGCAGCGCAAACCCAAGCGGGTGGTTGCGGCCCGCAGATAATCTTCTGCATCAAATATTGAGGGGGTGCCCAATGGGCCAATCTGTTTTGGTCCCCATGGTAGTCGAGCAGACTTCGCGTGGGGAACGCGCATACGATATCTATTCCCGTTTATTGAAGGAAAACATCATATTCTTGGGCACGCCGATTGACGACAACGTGGCCAATCTGGTGATCGCGCAACTGCTGTTCCTGGAGGCTGAGGATCCGGAGAAGGACGTGTCCATCTACATCAACTCGCCGGGCGGCTCGATCACGGCAGGGCTGGCTATTTTGGACACCATGGATTTCATCCGGCCGGACATCGTGACCATTTGTGTCGGCCAGGCGGCTTCGATGGCGGCGGTCCTGCTGGCTAAAGGCACCAAGGGCAAGCGCTTCAGCCTGCCCAATTCGCGCATCATGATCCATCAGCCATCCATGCAGGGTTTGGCGGGCCAGGCGGCGGATATCGATATCTATGCCAAGGAAATCCTGCGCATGCGGGAGACGCTGAACACGCTGCTCGCGGACGCTACCGGTCAAGCCGTGGATCGCATCGCGCGCGACGTGGATCGCGATTACATCATGAGCCCCGAGCAGGCCGTAGAGTATGGCATGATCGACCGGGTGATCGCCAGCCGGGATCTGGTGCCGTTGGCAGTTACAAAATGAGTAGCTAAAGTCCGCTAGTCGGTCTGGCGATCTATAAGGGTGTATGAACGTCACAGGTGTTGAGTGGCGAGATCCGAATCCCCGCGAAGGCAAGCCTCCTTCGAAGCGCCCGGCGCGTCCCACGCCAGATGTGGATTCCGACGACGATGTCGTTGAGATTCACGGTCCGGAAGGAGAAGAGACGACCGACGGACTTGATGAATGCGAATTCAACATCTGACGTGCGGTGTGCCAGAATGGCGCTCGCGAGCCGCTCGTGCGCTAGTACTTGACACAACGATAGACCCTAAGCGTATGTTGGCAGTGGTCGCACCATTCGACGGCTCCGCCCATGGCGGCCGTGCCGCAGGAATGTTGTCGCTGTTGTTACTGTGCCTCTCGGGCGCGCACGCCGCGGAATTGGAAATCCGTTACACCGCCATTCAGAAAATTCTGGCCCAGGAGGTCTTCACTCAGGATGGTCGCCGCTACGTACACGGCAGCCCCGCGGCCAAATGCAGCTTCGCCTATCTGGAACGTCCGGAGTTGCGCGGCGAGAATGGCAAGCTGAGCCTGAAGGCGCGGTTCACCGGGCGTTCCGCAGTGGGAGTCTTCGGCCGCTGCATCGGCTTGGGAGATTCGTTCGATGTATATATCACCGCCGTGCCTTATTACCACAACCAGTCGATCGGCCTGCGGGCCGTTCAGGTGGAGGGTCGTGCTCCCCGCGGGGAGCCGCGCACAGGATACTATGTGCGGCGCGTATGCGCGGCGTTGGGGGAGAGCCTGCGCAAGCAGTTCGAGTATCGCGTGGGGGACCAGGCCAAGCGGCTGCTCGAGCAGGCTGCGCCGACGGCCGCGTACCGCCAGGAACTGCTGGATTTCAGCGTGCCGCAGATTCGCGTGATGCCGGACGCGTTGTTGGTCACCGTGGATTTCCGGTTGGCGGTGAAGTGAAGTCCCGCCTCGTTTAGTCGCATCGCAGCGCAACGATGGGATCCACGTGCGCGGCGCGCCGCGCGGGAAGGTAGCTTGCCAGAAGGCTGACGCTGCCCAGGAGCGCGAGCGTGGCGCCCAGCACCCAAGAGTTGTACGGGATCGCCCCGGGTATGCCCTTCTGCATTGCGAGCGTGGCCAGCAAGGCTGCCGGTAGCCCAATAGCGGCGCCCGCGAGCACCCAAGCCATCCCTTCGCGAACCACTAGGATGGAGATCTGTTCGCCCCGCGCTCCGATAGCCATGCGAATCCCGATCTCGCGCGTGCGCTGCGAAACCGAGTGCGCCGCTATACCGTAGATCCCCATGGAAGCCAATGCTAAGGCGAGTGCGCCGAAGACTCCCAACAGCCCCGCGGCGAGACGCTGCCGCCACAGCGATGTGGCGATATGCGCAGGCATGCCTTCGACAGCGAACAGCGGCAGGCTCGGGTCGAGCCGTGCCACTTCCGTGCGCAATGCGCTCGATAGAGATGCCGATAACCGGGCGCCGTTGGCCCGGCTGCGCACGATCAGCGTTGCCCGTCCGCTGTACTCCTGCGCCAGCGGCAGGTAGAGTTGCAGCGTGGCGTCGCCCGCGAGCGACCGCACCACCGCGTCTTTTACGACACCCACCACCGTGATCGGGGGCCTCGCCGGTCCGCTGAAATCCGGCGCGACAATCTGTTGGCCGATGGGGTCGCGATCCGGCCACAAACGCCGCGCGAGCCTTTCGTTCACGATCCCGGCGCGCGGCGCACCGGCCCGGTCGTCGGCGTTGAATTCCCGCCCCTTTACTATCGGCAAACCTAGTGTGTGAAAGAAACCGGGCGCAATCGCGTCGTCGTCCACGCGCAGGCCGAATCTAAAGTCGTCACCCTGGAAATCCCGCAGCGGCGGTTCCTCGCCCGGATGGAAAATGGCACGCCGGCCGAAGAACTCCTCCGGCGGGATAGTCAGCCCAAGACTCGCCGCGGTGACTCCGGGCAGCGCGCTCGTTCGCTCCAGCAGCGCGGCGTAGAAGCTCAGGCCCTTTGTCGAGGAATATCCTTGCACATCCAAGTCCACAGATGCGAGCAGCACGTCTTCCGGCTGCACTACTGGATTCGCAGCAAGCGCCCGCCGCATGGTGGCGATGCCGGTGCCTGCGCCGGCCAGCAACACCAGCGAGAACGCGGTCTGCGCAGCGATGAGTCCGCCCCGCATATGTGAACGGGTCCGCCCCGCGCCCGGCGATCCGTCTTTCAGCGATGCGGCGAGATCCACGCGCGCCGCCCGCCGCGCAGGCGCCAATGCGAAGAGCAGCCCGGAAATCAGCGTGAGCAGCAGCACGAAGCCGAGTACGCGGAGGTCGAGTTGCACGTCCACGCCGCGCATGGTGTAAGCGCTTTGGTTCACCGATACCGCGAATTGCGCAAGCATGGGAGCCAGCAGGATTCCGAGCAATCCCGCGCCCCCGGCCAACAACGCGCCTTCTGTCAGAAATAGGCGCATCAGGCGCGCGCGGCCGGCGCCGAGCGCCACCCGTACGGCGATCTCCCGCCGGCGTGCCGCCGCTCGCGCCAGCATCAAATTCGCTACATTCGCGCAAGCGATCAGTTGCAGCAGGGCGACGCACGCCAGCAGCAATCCCAGCAGGCGCCGCACCTCCGCACGGTCGTCCGAGTCCAATCCCAGGCCGGGCACCAGGACTGCCGTACGACCGTGATTGGTTACCGGATACGCTTGCGCAAGCTGCGCCGCCACCGCTGCCGTTTCAGCTTGCGCCGCCGCGAGGGTTGTGCCGGGCGCCAACCGTCCGAAGATGCGCAGCCATCCGCTGGCGCGGTTGCGCAGCGTGTCCGGCGTCAGGCGCGGCATCATTAGCGGCTGCAGAGTGATGGGAGCCCAGACATCCGGCTGAAACTGCGTGGTTATGCCGCGGAATTCGCGCGGCGCCACGCCGATCACCGTGAAGGCTTGCCCGTTCAGGCGAATCGTGCTTCCCACGACGCGCGAGTCTTCGCCAAACGTACGTTTCCAGAAGGCGTAGCCGATCACCGCAACGGCCGACGCCCCTTCGCTTTCGTCCGTTTCCCCGAGCAAGCGCCCCGCGGCCGGGTTTGCGCCCAGAGCGGCGAAATAGTTTCCGGAAACCAGTGCCGCAGCCACGCGTTCGATGGCGGCGCCGTTGGAGAAACTGGCGCGCGTATCGGCCTCCGCAGCCACTGCCGAGAAGGTTTTCAATCGATCGCGGTAGTCCCTGTAATCTGGATAACCCATGTTGCCCAGCAACTGGCCGGCTTGCCAGCGCTCGAAGACCACCAGTGCGCCCGGAGATTTTACGCCTGGCATATGGCGCAGCAACAGTGTATCGATCAAGCTGAAGA